>JBCCPQ010000110.1:0-8805 GCA_039024825.1 Pseudomonadota bacterium | reverse complement strand
GATCAGGCCATGGCGCTGGAGCACGGCGCTCAGATCACAGTGAGCGGTGCTTTGGAGACGCTTCAGGAAGGCGACCACCTCGCGACACGCATGGTGGGCGCTGAAATCCTCTGATCCGTGCGGGCGCGTCAGCGACGCCTCAACTTATCCCCTTGTGCAAAAACGACGCGGTGTGTCGCGCGGGCTCTTGGCCTTGAGGCGGGCATGATGTTTTCTCCGCCCGGCATGCGGGGAGAGAGATGCGGTTTTCAGCCTGGGAAATCCTGAAACAGGGCCTCACTGGCAATAAGGGGTGGACGCCACATTGGCGCAGTCCGGAGCCCAAGGCCGCCTATGATGTCGTCATCGTGGGGGGCGGTGGGCACGGTTTGTCGACGGCGTTCTACCTTGCCAAGGAATACGGGATCACGAATGTCGCGGTCCTCGAGAAGGGCTGGATCGGCGGCGGTAATGTGGGGCGGAACACGACGATTGTCCGTGCCAACTACATGCTGCCCGGCAACTCGGAGTTCTATTCGCATTCGCTCAGGCTCTGGGAGCGGCTCGAAGAGGACACGAACTTCAACGCGATGCATTCGCAGCGCGGGATCATCAACCTGTTCCATTCCGACGGGCAGCGCGACGCCTATGCGCGGCGCGGCAACCAGATGCTGAGCCAGGGTGATGATGCGATCCTGCTAGACACAAACGGGGTGCGTGAAAAGCTGCCCTATCTGGATTTTGAGCAGACGCGGTTTCCGATCTTTGGCGGGCTTTATCACCCGCGCGGCGGCACGGCACGCCATGACGCAGTTGCGTGGGGTTACGCGCGGGGCGCGGATATGCGCGGCGTGGACATCATTCAGAACTGCGAAGTGACGGGGATCGACATCGAGGGCGGTGTCGTGACCGGCGTTCAGACCTCGCGCGGTCCGATCCGGGCAAAGCAGGTGGCTTTGATCACGGCGGGGCGGTCCTCCCAGACGGCGGCGATGGCGGGAATGACGATCCCGGTGGAAAGCCACGTGTTGCAGGCCTTTGTGTCAGAGGGGCTGAAGCCCTGCATCCACCATGTCGTCACCTACGGGATGGGGCACTTTTATATCAGTCAGTCCGACAAGGGCGGTCTCGTCTTCGGCGGAGATCTGGATTTCTACGCCTCCTACGCCTCACGGGGGAACCTGCCCATGGCCGAGCATGTGCTTGAAGCGGGGATGACGCTGATGCCGATGATCGGAAAGGCCAAGATGCTGCGGAGCTGGGGCGGGATCATGGATATGACGCCCGACGGCTCCCCGATTATCGACAAGACGCCCACGGAGGGCCTGATCCTGAACTGCGGCTGGTGCTACGGCGGCTTCAAGGCGGTGCCGGGGTCGGGGCATGTGACGGCGCATCTTTTGGCGACGGGCGAGCCCCACGAGGCGGCACGCCGCTACCGGCTTGATCGGTTCCGGACGGGCGTCGGGCTCATGGATGAGGAGGGGACCGGTGCCCAGCATAATCTCCACTAGGATGGGTCACGGCGCTCGCTTGCGCATCGCCCCGCCCCCCATCCCCGAAGGTCGCCCGATATGAAACTGAGATGCCCGATATGCGGGGAGCGGGACATCCGTGAGTTCACCTATCTTGGCCATGCGTCGCGGCTGAACCGCCCGGCGCCAGACGCCTCTGCGGAGGTGTGGAACGACTACCTGCACAATCGAGAGAACCTTGCCGGTGTGGTCGAAGAGCTCTGGCAGCATTCGGCGGGGTGCGGTGCCTGGCTCATCGTTGAGAGGGACACGCGCAGCCACGACGTGCTCAGCGTTCGTCTGGCGCGGGAGGCCGTTCATGCGGATTGAGGGCAAAGGCCGCATCGACCGGGCGCGCCCCATCGATTTCCACTTTGACGGGGTGAAGTACGGTGGCTTTGAAGGGGACACGCTGGCCTCCGCCCTTCTGGCCAATGGCGTGCGGCTTGTGGGCCGGTCGTTCAAGTACCATCGGCCCCGGGGGATCCTGACGGCGGGTTCCGAGGAGCCTAACGCGCTAATGACGGTTGGCGAGGGTGCCGCAGCAGAGCCAAACATCCGGGCGCCCATGCAGGAGCTGTATGACGGCCTCGTTGCGCGGTCACAGAATGCGTGGCCGTCGCTCAAATACGACCTTCTCAGTGCCAATGATCTGCTTGCGCCGTTTCTGAGCGCAGGTTTCTACTACAAGACGTTCATGTGGCCGAAGAGCTTTTGGGAAGGGGTTTACGAGCCCTTTATCCGCCGCGCCGCCGGCCTTGGCGCGCTGTCCGGAGAGGCCAATCCCTCCATGTACGCCCGGGCCTTTGCCCATTGCGACGTTCTTGTCATCGGCGGCGGCCCTGCAGGTTTGCGGGCGGCGCGGGCGGCGGCGGAGGCTGGGCTTGATGTGATCCTGGCGGACGAAAGCTGGGAGATGGGCGGGCGGCTTCTGTCGGAGACGGGAGAGATAGAGGGGCAACCCGGCGCAGAGTGGGCCGCAGCGGAAGTTCAGGCGCTCTCTGAGCTGGGGGTGCGGTTGATGCCGCGCACCACGGTGACCGGGGCCTATGACGGCGGGATTTATGGCGCCCTCGAGCGGCGGGGCCACCACGGGGCACACCGCGATGATGCCCCCCACGAGTGCTTCTGGCGTGTTTCCACACGCCGTGCCGTCCTATGTGCCGGGGCGCTGGAGCGGCCTATCGCATTTGCCAACAATGACCGTCCCGGTGTCATGACCGCAGGCGCGGTGCGGAGCTACCTCAATCGCTTTGGTGTGGCGCCGGGGAAGCGTGTGGCGGTGTTCGGCAATAACGATAGCGCGCATCAGACGGCGCGCGACCTCCTTGCGGCGGGCGTGAAGGTCGCCGCTGTAATCGACAGCCGGGCGACTGCTGAGGTCGACGTAGATGCGCCCGTTATCACCGGGGCCCGTGTGGTGGGCACCTCCGGGCGGCTTGGCCTCGAGAAGATCGTGATTGAGGAGAATGGCGCGACGCGGCCTCTGCTCGCGGACTGCCTCGCGGTGTCCGGCGGTTGGAACCCCACTGTGCATTTGACCTGCCACATGAACGGACGCCCGGTCTGGTCGCCCGACATTGCGAGCTTTGTTCCGGCTGAGGGTGCGATCCCCGGTCTCGGTGTCGCGGGAAGCGCGGCGGGCATCATGGACACGCACAGCTGCCTGAAATCCGGCGCGGAAGCGGGGGCGGACGCAGCCGTGGCGCTGGGCGCGACGCCCCCCGCGCTCAGCACACCGCACGCGGAGGCCGCGCCTTACCGTCTGGAGGCGCTTTGGGCCGTTCCGGGGAAAGGCCGCGCCTGGCTCGACTTCCAGAACGATGTGACCGTGAAAGACATCAAGCAGGCCGCGCAGGAGAACTATCGATCCGTCGAGCACATGAAGCGCTACACGACGCAGGGCATGGCAACGGATCAGGGCAAGAATTCCAACGTGGCGGCCTTGGCCCTTCTCGCGGGTGCAACCGGGCGCGGTATTCCGGAGACCGGGACAACGACCTTCCGTCCGCCGTACTCGCCCGTGGCCATCGGAGCCATCGGTGCGGGCGCACAGGGGAAGGGCTTTGCGCCGGAGCGCTTTACCACCTCCCATGCTGCGAGCGTCAAACGCGGTGCGCCAATGATTGCGGCGGGGTTGTGGTACCGCCCATCCTACTTCCCGGAGACGGGAGAAACGCATTGGCGCGAGAGTTGCGACCGTGAGGTGAGGTTCGTTCGTGAAGCGGTCGGCGTTTGCGATGTCTCGACCCTCGGCAAGATCGACATTCAGGGGCCCGACGCGGCGGCCTTCCTCGACCTGGTCTACACCGGGGCGTTCTCCACGCTGAAGGAGGGGCGCGTGCGTTACGGCTTGATGCTGCGTGAGGATGGGCATGTCATGGATGACGGCACCACCGCGCGACTGGGGCCCGAGCACTACGTGATGACCACGACCACCGCGGCGGCGGGGCAGGTCATGGGGCACCTCGATTTCGTCCACCAGTGTCTTGCGCCCCATCTCAACGTGAGCTTCATCTCTACAACAGAGGAATGGGCGCAGTTTGCCGTTGCGGGACCAAAGTCCCGCCCGCTTCTGAACGCGGTGCTCGACGGCGAGATCGACGATACGAACTGGCCGTTCATGTCGTGCGGAGAGATTGGCGTGGCCGGGATTCCCGGTCGTCTGTTCCGGATCTCATTCTCCGGTGAGCACGCCTATGAAGTCGCGGTGCCCGCGCGCTATGGCGACAGCCTGTTCCGGCTTCTTGTCGCGCAGGCAGAGGCCATGGGTGGCGGTGCCTACGGAATGGAAGCGCTGAACGTGATGCGCATCGAAAAGGGCTTCATCACGCATGCCGAGATCCATGGCCGCACGACGGCCTTCGACATCGGCATGGCGCGAATGATCTCGCCAAAGAAAGATTGCATCGGAAAGACTATGGCCGCGCGCCCCGGCCTCGTGGCCGATGATCGCGAGCAGCTTGTGGGGCTGAGGCCCACGGACTCCAGTGCGGCGCTGACCGCCGGGGCGCATCTTTACGCAGACGGCGCGGCCCCGAAGGCTGCCAATGACCAGGGCTATGTCACGTCTATGGCGTATTCGCCTGCGCTGGGCCATCACATCGCGCTTGGCTTTGTCAAAGGCGGGCGTGACAGGATGGGAGAGGTGATGCGGCTTTGGGACGGTCTTCGCGATGTCGACACGACGGTCGAGATCTGCGCGCCCGTCTTCCTGGACCCCGAGGGGGAGAAGCTCCGTGGTTAAGCTGATTGCCCGCGCGGCCGCGGAAGGGCTTTTGCCGATCTCTGGCGACGGTGTCGATGTGTCGGAACCGGAGTTCGAAAATCTCACCTCGCTCGGCGATCTCGGCGGGCTCGCGGCGTCCCTGAAAGCAGCCTACGGCCTTGACCTACCTAAAGCTGGCCGCGTTACCGGCCAAGCGGGCGCGCGATGCGCGTGGTTCGGCCTGTCTCATTTCCTGCTTATCGGACTGAGGCCCGTCACGCTGCCCGGAGCGGCTGTGACCGATCAGTCGGATGCCTGGTGCCGGGTGCGGCTTACAGGGCCACGCGCGGCAGAAGCGCTGGCGTATCTGTGTCCTTTGGATCTGCGACCCGCTCAGTTTCCCGAGGGCTCCGCCGCGCGCTCTCTTATTGGGCACATGAACGCGCTGATCCTGCATCTGGATGGGGCATACGAGCTCTTTGTCTTTCGATCCATGGCTGCGACGTTGGTGCATGAGCTGAAAGAGGCGCTGAAGAGCCTGCCCTGATTGCACCTGACGGCGGCTGGGCTATTCTCAGTCCATGAGCCTGCCACCCGGATTCCTCGACGAACTGCGCTCCCGCACGTCGCTTGGGCAAGTCGTGGGTCGCAAGGTCATGTGGGATCAGCGAAAATCCAATCAGGGTAAGGGCGACCTCTGGGCTCCGTGCCCGTTTCATCACGAAAAGACAGCGTCTTTCCACGTCGATGATCGGAAGGGATATTACTACTGCTTTGGCTGTCACGCCAAAGGCGACGCCATCAATTTCATTCGCGAGACCGAAAATGTCGGCTTCATGGAGGCGATCGAGATCCTTGCGGGCGAGGCGGGGATGCCGATGCCGGAGCGGGATCCGAAGGCGCAGGAGAAAGCCGACGAACGCACGGAGCTAAGCGGGATCATGGAGGAGGCTGTGAAGTTCTTCCGCCTCCAGCTGTCGCGCGGCGTCGGGGCGGCTTCGCGGGACTATCTTGCCGGGCGCGGTCTCACGGGGCGGGCGCTCGACCGGTGGGAAATCGGCTTTGCGCCTGCGGGCTGGCAAACGTTGCGGGAGCATCTCAAGGGCAAGGGGATCGCCGACGACCGACTTCTTGCATGCGGGCTTACCAAGGCTTCTGACAAAGGCCGTGATCCCTATGACACCTTCCGAAATCGCATCATGTTCCCGATCCGGGATGCGCGGGGGCGGGCCATTGCGTTTGGCGGTCGCGCGATGGATCCCAGCGACAATGCCAAGTACCTGAATTCGCCGGAGACGATCCTTTTCGACAAGGGGCGCACCCTTTTCAACCACGGCCCAGCGAGGGAAGCTGCAGGGAAGGGAAAGCCTCTGATCGTGGCAGAGGGCTACATGGACGTCATCGCGCTAAGCGAGGCGGGTTTCACGGCAACTGTCGCCCCTCTGGGCACGGCGGTGACGGACAACCAGCTCGCGCTGCTCTGGCGGATGGCGGATGAGCCTCTGATTGCCCTAGATGGGGATACGGCAGGCCTGCGCGCGGCCATGCGAGTGATCGACATTGCGTTGCCGCTGCTCGAGGCACCGAAGAGCCTTCGCTTCGCGATCATGCCAGAGGGTCAGGACCCTGACGATCTTCTTAAGGCCCAAGGTCCGCAGGCCATGGAAAGCTTGCTCGAAGCGGCGATGCCACTCGTCCAGCTCCTGTGGCGCAGGGAGACTGAAGGGAAGAATTTCGACAGTCCGGAACGAAAAGCTGCTCTCGACAAATCGCTGCGCGAGGCGCTGAAGCAGATCAAGGATCCGTCCCTTCGCGGTCACTACGGTGAGGAAGTCAAGCGCCTCCGAATGGAGCTGTTTGGCTACGGCCAGCAGCGGAGAGAGGCGTTCGTGCCCGGGGGTGGTTACCGTAAGAACCGTCCGCAAGCCCCTCAGCAGACAACAAAAACCTCGGCTCTTGCGACTGGGATGAGCCAGGATGAGCTGCGCGAGGCGGCGATCCTTGCGACCTTGATCGCGACACCCACAGCGCTTCCAGACTTTTATACCGAACTCGAGGATATGCACTGTGCGGGGGACCATGCGCGGCTGCAGTCAATGCTTCTGACCATGCCCGAGGCTGCAAACCGCGAGGAGATCGTGGAGAAAGCAGGTCCGGAGGCCCTTGAAAGGCTGTTCCGCCTGCCCCACATCGCCATAAACCCAGCGGTGCGCGCCGCCGGGGACCTCGAGCTCGCCCGCGCGACCCTCGCAGAGGAATTCGCCAAGCTCTCCGCCCAACGGGGCCATGCGCGCGAAGTGGCGGAAGCCATCGAAGACCTGGACGGCCTCGCTGACGAAGGCCTGACCTGGCGCCTTGGCCAAGCGGCCGAGGCGATCAATAGGGCAGGGCGCCAGGACGACGACGACAAGACCGAATACGACACGGCGCCAAACGGCGCGAAACTCAACCGCAGCGAGCGGAGTGAACTCGATTCGCTGCTTGAAAACATCACATTCGCCAAGCGTCGGGGCAGTGCTCCCTAGTTTGGTGAGGAAGAGGTAAGCGAATCAGGGTAAAGAGTTTGCGAATCACCCATCAAAGTGATTCGCGACGGCTTGAGACCTGGCTTTTCGGAGGCGCGCCGCCCATGGCAAAAGACACGAGCGACGATCGGAAGAACGAAGACAGCGAAAACGAACCTATGGTCGACATGAGTCAGGCCGCGGTTAAGAAGATGATCGCGGAGGCCAGGGAAAAAGGCTTCATAACCTACGATCAGCTCAATCAGGTCTTGCCGCCTGATCAGGTGAATTCGGAACAGATCGAAGACGTGATGTCGATGCTCTCCGAGATGGGCATCAACATTATCGAGGACGAAGAGGCCGAGGAAGAAGAGCAGAAAGGCTCGACCGAGGTCGCCACGACCGCGCAAAACCGCGAGGTCGCGCTCGGCGGGGCAGAGCAGGAGAAGCTCGACCGCACGGACGACCCAGTCCGCATGTATCTGCGCGAGATGGGCTCTGTGGAGCTTTTGAGCCGCGAGGGCGAAATCGCCATCGCAAAACGCATTGAGGCAGGTCGCAACACGATGATTGCGGGCCTCTGCGAGAGCCCTCTGACCTTCCAGGCCATTACGATCTGGCGCGACGAACTTCTGAGCGAAGACATCCTTCTGCGCGACGTCATTGACCTGGAAACGACGTTTGGTCGGCAAATGGGCGAGGACGAAGAGGAGCCCGTCGTCGACACTTCCAACGTTGACGCGCCGAAGAAGGAAGCGCAGCAGGAGCTCGACGCGGACGGCAACCCGATCCAGAGCGACGATGACGATGACGAGGACGACGCGGCCAACATGTCGCTCGCCGCGATGGAGGCCGCGCTCAAGCCGCGCGTTCTGGAAACGCTCGAGTTGATTGCACGCGATTACTCCAAGCTTAGTGACATGCAGGACGTGCGCATCTCTGCGACGCTCAACGAGGACGACACGTTCTCGGACAAGGACGAGAAGAAGTACCAGAAGCTCCGCGCGGAGATTGTGGAGCTGGTGAACGAACTTCACCTTCACAACAACCGGATCGAGGCGTTGATCGACCAGCTCTACGGGATCAACCGCCGCGTTATGAGCATCGACAGCGCCATGGTGAAGCTGGCCGACCAGGCCCGCATCAATCGCCGCGAGTTCATCGAGGAGTATCGCGGTCGCGAGCTCGACCCGACATGGCTCGACGAGATGGCCGACAAGACGGGCCGTGGCTGGCAAATGTTCATGGACCGCTCACGCAACAAAGCTGAGGATCTGCGCGCAGACATGGCACAGGTCGGCACTTATGTCGGGCTCGATATCAGCGAATTCCGCCGCATCGTGCAGCAGGTGCAAAAAGGCGAGAAAGAGGCCCGTCAGGCCAAGAAAGAGATGGTGGAGGCGAACCTTCGTCTCGTGATTTCCATCGCGAAAAAGTACACCAACCGAGGCCTGCAATTCCTTGATCTCATTCAGGAAGGCAACATCGGCCTCATGAAGGCCGTCGACAAGTTCGAGTATCGTCGCGGCTACAAGTTTTCTACCTACGCGACGTGGTGGATCCGTCAGGCCATCACCCGATCGATTGCCGACCAGGCGCG
>JBCCPQ010000109.1:0-8813 GCA_039024825.1 Pseudomonadota bacterium | reverse complement strand
GCCCATCACGCTGGAGATAGTCGAAGGCCCATTCCATGATGACAGCGAGCTCATCGGCAAAAGCGGGTTCAAAGGCAGCCAAGCCGTCCTGGCTGAGACCAATGAGGGGTGTGCCGATACTCTGATGTGCGCCGCCCTCCGGGGCGAGAGTGACGCCTGAGGGTGTTCCTACAAGGAGAAAACGGGCATCCTGATAGCAGGCATAATTCAGCGCATCGAGGCCGCGGCAGACAAACGGATCGTAAACCGTCCCAATCGGGATGAGGCGTTTGCCAAATAGCGAGTGTGAGAGCCCAGCGGCACCGAGAAGGAGCATCAGGTTCATCTCTGCAATCCCAAGCTCGATATGCTGCCCTTCCGGAGTGAATGCCCATTTAGCGGTGGAGGGGATGCGGTGCTCAATGAAGGCATCAGCTTGGGCCGTGCGCGCAAACAGCTTTCGGCGATTGACCCATGGGCCAAGCTGCGTGGTCCCGGTCACGTCAGGGGACGTCGTTAGAATTCTCTCCGCGAGGGCACTGTCACCTTTGGCGAGGCTGTCGAGGATCTTGCCGAACGCCGCCTGGGTTGACGTCTCGCGGTCGGTGTCCAAGGCAATGCTCGGTACAGGCACCTTGGCGTCGCTGTATCTGCGCGGACCGGAGCGGAAGAATGGCACTTCGCCTAAAAACGCTTCAAGCGCGGGGACGTCATCTACGCCTGCGAACCGGTCCCATTCTTTTCCCGGGTCAATCCCCATGTGCGCCTGCCAGGTGGCAAACTGGGCCTTCGTCATCAAGCCGCCATGGTTGTCTTTGTGGCCTGCAATCGGTGTGCCCCACCCTTTGACAGTATAGGCCAGAAAGCAGGTCGGCCGGTCATGGTCGATGCTGGCGAAGGTCTCTGCCATCGTGTCGGTGCAGTTGCCGCCGAGGTTCTCCATGAGGGCTGCAAGCTCTGCATCGCTGCGCCGGTCCAAGAGGGCCGTCACCTCCCCCTGATCACCAAGGTCGTCCATTAAGCGCTGGCGCCAGACCGCCCCGCCGCGAAAAGTAAGCGCGGCATACTCCTGGTTCGGGCAAGCGTCGATCCAGTCGCGCAGCACCTCGCCGCCAGGCTCTGCGAAGGCCGCGCGTTGCAGCGCGCCATGCTTTACGCGCACCACGTCCCACCCGAAGGCGTCAAAGATCTTCTCGATGCGTTCGAAAAGGCCCTCGCGGACAATCCCGTCGAGGGACTGACGGTTGTAATCGATAATCCACCACGTGTTGCGCAGGTCGTTTTTCCAGCCTTCCTGCAGGGCCTCGTAGATATTGCCTTCGTCAAGTTCTGCGTCGCCCACGAGGGCTATCATCCGTCCTCGCGGTGCCCCCGACCCCCAAGATTTGGCAGCGATGTAATCCTGCACGAGCGACGCAAAAGACGTAATGGCTACGCCGAGGCCGACCGAGCCCGTCGAGAAATCCACGTCGCAAGCGTCTTTCGTGCGGGAGGGGTAGCTTTGAACGCCTCCGAAACCGCGAAAGTTCTCCATCCGCTCGCGGGTTTGAAGACCCATGAGATATTGCGCGGCGTGAAAGACCGGCGCGGCGTGGGGCTTCACGGCTACGCGATCCTCGGGGCGGAGCGCCGAGAAATAGAGCGCCGTCATGATCGACACCATCGAGGCTGATGACGCCTGATGCCCACCCACCTTTATGCCGTCGGCCTTCGGCCGCAGGTGGTTGGCGTGGTGGATCATCCAGTGGGAATGCCAAAGCAGGAGCTTCTCAACCTGCTTGAGCGGGGTAAGCGTGGTCGTCTCGGGGAGGAGGTCTTTCATGGCGCAATCTCCTGGCTACCTCAACGCCAGATTAAATCGGATCGCACGCGTTTTGCGTGCAAAGTGAGGCAGCCATCCTTGCGTTTGCGCTCGATTCCTGCGCGAAGTCACGAAACAACGAGGGAAACGCGCTTATGGATTCTATCGACCGCCGGATTGTCAGCGCCTTGCAGGCCGACGGGCGCCTGTCTCACCATGATCTTGGCGAAAAGGTAGGGCTGTCGCCGTCACCTTGTGCACGTCGCATCAAGCGGCTTGAGGCGGACGGCATCATCACCGGCTACAGCGCGCGGGTCGACGAAGGGAAACTAGGCTACGGCTTCAGCGTTTTCGTATCGGTGCGGCTCGATAAACAAGTGGGAGAACAGCTCCAGACGTTTGAGCGGGCTGTGCGGGCGTTTCCCGAAGTGGTGGATTGCTGGCTCATGACCGGGAGCTCGGACTACCTGCTGCGTGTCGCGGTGGCAGGCCTCCATGAGTTCGAGATGTTCCTTACGGGGCACCTCAACAAGGTGCCGGGCGTCGCGTCACTGGAATCATCGATACCGATCCGGCGGGTCAAAGGCGACGCCGTGCGAGTCGGCTAGTGCGCGGATCAAAGCATGTCGGCACCTGTGCTTCCTGCACGGAAAACAGGCGACCGGCCCAGAATTCAATCGCAGTCCGGCGTGGCAACTTGGCTGGCGGCCTTGATCTCATTCACCATCCATTGGTGCATGGCGCTGCGCTGATCGCGTACGTGGGTGATCGCGTGAAGCTGAAATTGCCCCCCCTCCATCGGCAGCTCACGATACGCCAGACCAAAACGGTCAGCATGCTGGATCGCCACCCGCGCGGGGACAGACGCGATGAGATCGGTCTGCCCTAGCACAGTGAGCGCCGAGAAAAGAGACGGCACCACAGTCTTAACCGTGCGGCTGAGACCAGCCAACTGGAGCGCATGATCGACCATGTTGCGCTTTGGTCCCGATGGAGAAACGAGGAGGTGATCGGACTTTGCGAACGCCTCAAAGCTGAACGCGCCGGCGAAGAGAGGGTGCGATTTGCGGGCGACGGCCACGTAGCGCTCTGAGTAGAGCGGCGTGGTTATGAAACTCGGGTTACCGCTGACGCTATCAGCAAAATAGCCAATGACCATGTCAATACGGCCATCAAGCAAAGCGTTTGGGGCTTGTTCGCTAGGAATTTGGTAGCTGACGATCGACACGCCGGGCGCGCGCGTGCGCAGGCTCGCGACAAGCGCAGGCAAGATCGTTGCGAGCTCAAAATCGAAGGCGCCGAGGCGCAGTTCGGCGGTGACCTCTCCGGGGTCGAACTCTGCCTTGGGAGAGAGTGTTTGCGCCAAAAGGTCCACGACACCGCGGATCTTGGGCTCCAGTTCGCGTGCCAGTGCAGTGGGTTCGAGGCCGTGGGACCGGCGTAGGAAAAGAGGGTCCTGATAGACCTCCCGCATGCGTTTAAGGGCGTGGCTGATAGCAGGTTGCGTCAGACCGAGATCACGCGCGGCAAGGGTGCCCTTGCGATGCCGCATAAGGGCTAGAAAGACCATCAGGCTGGCGGGGTCGATGCGCCTGATATCACTGCTGCTAATATCTACCATTAAGCTAATTCATTAGCTGAATCTGTTTTCCTTGCCTAGCGTCGTCTCAAGACGTGAAGATGAGTGGCCCGTGGGGGAGCCCACTCGCACGTAGATTATCAGGGAGACTTTAATGTTCATCAGAAACACAATCGTTCTGAGCACGGTAGCCACGCTGCTTGGCGGGGTTGCAATGGCAGGCGGGCACGCCGCCTGCGGTCCGGAAGGACAGTCAATCCGCGTCCTCGGATCCGACTTTCCGGCCATCCAGGCGGTGACCGCCACAGCAGAGGCCAATTGTAGCGGGAACACGAGCGAGTTCGTCGTGAACCTGCGTGATGATACCCGGGACATGATGAACCAGGCTCTGACGCCGACACCGGCTCAGTTCAGCTCTGTCATCGTGGCAAATTCGACGCTCACGCAGCTCATGAATGATGGGCTTGTGCGTCCGTTGGATGATCTGGTGGCCAAGTATGGCGGCGACCTCAACCCGAACCAGTTTATCACCTTGGACGGCAACATCATGGCTGTGGCCTTTATGGCCAACTCTCAGCACCTTTATTCGCGCACTGACATCCTTGAGCAGGCCGGCGTCGAAGGCATTCCCGGCACGATCGAGGAGGTCGTGGCAGCGGCTGAGGCCATTCGTGCGGCCGGGATCATGGAGCATCCCATCGTGATGAATGCCACGGGCTGGAACATGGGAGAGCTCTTCAATCTCTTCTACTTTGGCCACGGTGGTGAGCTCTTCATGCCGGGCTCTGCAGAGCCGAACATCAACAACGAGACCGGCATCGCGGCGCTTGAGTCCATCGCATCGCTGGCCGAGTACGCGCATCCCGATTACCTGAGCCATGCGTCGAACGAGACCCAGGGCTTGTGGGAAGCCGGTCAAGCGGCCCTCGGTATCATGTGGGGCTCCCGCGGAGGCGCGATCCTTGATGCGGAAGGATCGACTGCAGAGGTCACCGAGAACACGCTCCTCAGCGGCGCTCCAACGGTGGCTGGAGGGACAACTCCGGTTGCGACCCTTTGGTGGGACGGCGTCACTATCGCCGCCAACATCAGCGATGAAGAAGCAGAGGCTGCCTTTGCCGCGCTCGTCAGTGCCCTCACCGCCGACATGGTCGCAGAGCACAACGACGATGCCATCTGGCTCGTGGACGGCTACCAGCCGGGCCCTGCAGCAGCCGGTGTCGCAGAGACCGCACAGGCTGGCGCACGCCCCTATCCGATGATCCCGTACATCAACCTGATGCACAACGCGGCATCGGCGGAGCTGGCGGACTTCCTGAAAGGCGACGAGACGGCGGCGGAAACGCTCGCAGACATCGAGGCAGCCTACATAACGACCGCGAAGGAAGCTGGCTTCCTTCAGTAAAAGCGCGTCTCTCCCGCGCACCCCCGGGGCCGCCGCGCGTGGTGGCCCCGGGTCCCTCTGGCCCGATATTTCGAGGGACCAATGAAACACAGCACATTCTTCTGGTTCATCCTGCCGACACTCTCGGCCATGATCCTCTTTATTGCGCTTCCTATCGTCTCTGTGGCGATCCAGTCGCTGCATGTTCAGCACGAACAGGTGCTGGTGGTCTCTGAAAGCTGTGGCCCGTTCGGCTGCACGGAGACCACCTCGGTCGACCTGGAGGCCACGGAAGCGATCCGGGAGGCACAACCGCTAGGCCAGTTCAACGGGCTCGGCACCTACACTAACCGCGCGCACCTCGCATTTGCAGAGATCGGGGAAGCGTGGCGCACATCGGACGGATGGGGCCAGTTCCTCGGCGCAGTGTTTGACCTGCCCTTCTATAACGCACTGACTTTCACGCTGACCTATACTGCGGTGGTCACACCCTTCGTGATCCTGCTTGGCCTTGCCGTTGCTGTCGGTGTGAACACGTTGCCCCGGCTTTTCCGAGGGCCGACGATATTCATCTCGCTTTTGCCCATGATCGTGACACCCCTCGTCGGCGCCTTGATCCTCTTTTGGATGGTGGACGGGGATGGCATAATCGGAGCCACTCTCCAACGTGTGTTCAACGACCCGTCGCTGAGTTTGAAAGCCACGACGTCACTCAACTGGATCATGCTCATTGTCTACGGCATCTGGTCGTCGATCCCGTTCAGCTTCATCGTTTTCTATGCAGGGCTCCAAACGGTGCCGAGCGAGCCACTTGAGGCCGCACAGATCGACGGCGCAACGAAGTGGCAGCAGATGCGCTATGTGGTCGTCCCTCACCTCATGCCGCTGGCCGTGTTCATTACGCTCATCCAGCTCATGGACAACTTTCGCGTCTTCGAGCCGATCATCAGCTTCCAGGCGGAGGCCCATGCGAGTTCCCTCAGCACGATCATTTACAGTGACCTCATCGCTGCGGGGAACCCGCTTTACGGCTCTGCAGGAGCGACATCCGTTCTCACCATCATTGGCGTCGCTATTCTGCTGACGCCCGTGCTCATCCGCACCTGGCGTGATTTCAACGCCAAAGGACACTGAGGAGAGACCCCATGGCAACCCAAGCGCAAACCCGTGTCTCGACTGGCAAGGTCATCTCGCTCGCACTCGTCGTCCTCTGGCTGATCATCGCGGCCTTCCCGTTCCTCTGGACGGCTTGGGGGTCGTTCAAAGTGGAAGGCGACTTCTTCTCCAAAGCGGACTGGACCAACGCGCTTTACGGGGTGAGGACGCAGATCGAGACCGGCGGGTCCTTCACGATGAACGGCTATTCCGGTGCCTGGGTCCAGGAGGGCTTCTGGCGCGCAGTGCTCAATAGCGGGATCGTTGTGATATTCACCGTGATCATCTCGCTCACTTTCGGGACGTTGGGCGGATACGCCCTCGCCCGGTCAGGTTTCAAATATGCATTCTGGATTCTGATGGCCGCGCTCGTCTTCCGTGCGATGCCCCATATCACGCTTGTGTCCGGCTACCTCCTTCCGTTCTTTGAGTGGAATGTCTGGGGGATCTTGCCGACCACGATCATTGTGCTCGTCGCTATCAACCAGCCCTTTACGCTTTGGATGTTGCATTCCTTCTTTCTCAACATCCCCAAAGACCTTGATGAAAGCGCCATGGTGGATGGCTGCACGCGATTTCAAGCGTTCAGGCGGGTGATCATGCCCGTGATGTGGCCGGGGGTCATTACCACAGGCCTCTTCAGCTTCCTCCTTGCCTACAATGACTTCACGGTGACGCGGATGCTGCTGAGCCAAGAGAACGAGACGATGATCCCCAAGATTGCCAGCTTCATGGGATCGACGCAGGTGCAGGGTAACGTCATGTTTGCAGTGGCGGCGGTGGTCTCGGCCACAGTGCCATTAATCATGCTGATCATATTCTTCCAGCGTCAGATTGTGAGCGGCTTGACTGCGGGGGCCGTGAAGGGATGAGCCTTGATGATCGCGATGTCCAAGAGGCGTCCGTTCATGACCATAATAAAGCACTCATCGCGCCATTAAGAGCAGCGCTCCGGTCCAGCGATGCGCCCACGATCCGCGATGCCCTGGAGGAGACCTTCGCGCCGGATGCGCGTATCAGGCTGGGGCACCCGTTGGGCGAGGTCACCGGCGCCTCACTCTGGGATCAAATCTACGCGCCGCTCCTTGCGGCGTTCCCGGACCTGGAGTGTTGCGATTTTATCTTTATGGCGGGGCCACGTTGGGGTGCCGGAAAGACCGGCGACTGGGTGGGCCTCGGCGGAAACTTCCTGGGCACATTCGCTGCGCCTTGGCTCGGCATTCCACCTACCGGCAAGCCCGTGCACTTCCGCTACCATGAATACCTGCGCATCGACGACGGCCGTATCGTCGAGATGGAGGCGCTATGGGACATCCCTCAGATCATGGCTCAAGCGGGCGTCTGGCCCATGGCGCCCCAGCTCGGGGTTGAGTGGTTGTGCCCGGGTCCCTCAACGGGTTTGGGCATCATCCCCGGCCCCTTTGATCCGATGCAGTCAGCAGCCTCTGTGCAGCTTGTCTGGGACATGCTCCACGATCTTCAAAAAGGGGATGCCCGGACGCCAGAACGCGGCCTCGACGGTTACTGGCACCCCTCTGCCCCATGGTATGGCCCGACCGGCATTGGGAGCGCACGCGGCCTTACGAGCATTCGGGATGTCGTGCTTAAAGGCTTCCGAACGGGGCTGTCCGAGAACATCCGTCACCTTTCCGACGGCGTGTTCTTTGGAGATCGGGATATCGTCGCCTTTACCGGCTGGCCGTCGGCCACAGCTCTGCACTCTGGCGATGGATTTCTCGGACTTGCGCCTACCGGGCGACGGATCACCCGGCGGTCCCTCGATTTCTGGCGCGTGGAAGCAGGGCAGATTCGGGAGAATTGGGTGATGGTGGACATGCTCGACCTCTACCGGCAACTCGGGGTCGATGTCTTTGCACGCATGAACGCTTTGACATGACGGATCTTCATACAGCCAACAAAGTGCTCCTAGCGCCGCTCCGAGCTGCGATGGTGGACTTTGATGAGGCTACCGTGCGCGCCGCACTTGCGGAGGTCATTGATACCGACGCGACCATCCACATGCCCCATCCTTTGGGCGACATGCAGGGACCTGACGCGCTCTATGAGCAATGCTACGATCCCCTCTTCGATGCCATGCCCGACCTTGAGCGCAGGGACTGGATCGTCATGGCTGGCCCCACAGAACACGGGGACGACTGGGTGGGCTGCGGCGGGCACTACATGGGCACGTTCGTCGGCTCGTGGCTTGGCATCCCTGCCACCGGGCACTTGACCCACATGCGCTTTCACGAGTTTTACCGAATTCGCAACGGAAAGGTCGTTGAGATCCAGACGCTTTGGGACATCCCCGAGGTCATGATGCAGGCTCGCGCCTGGCCCATGGCGCCGTCGCTGGGCCTAGAGTTCTGCATACCGGGCCCCGCCACCCTGGACGGGCACGTGCAAGGGCCGCGGGACGACGACAGATCCGCGACCTCCTGCGCCCATGTGGTAACAATGCTGGCGCATATGAAAAAGCACCCGTCCCAAGGCGGGCCAGAGGTCATGGAGATGCCCCGCTTTTGGCACCCGCGCATGAACTGGTACGGACCGGCCGGGATAGGTACGGGGCGAGGAATTGCTGGCTTCCGCAACTGGCACCAGATCCCCTTCATCAACGCCATGCCCGACCGCGGCAAATACGTTGACGAGATCACGTACCACTTCTTCGGGGACGGAGATTATTGCGCAGTGACCGGGTGGCCCAACATGATCCAGACAATTACCAAGGACGGCTGGCTGGGGATCGCACCCTCCGGCCAGCGCATCACAATGAAAAGCCTTGATTTTTGGCGGCTGGAGAATGGTCTTATCCGGGAGAACTGGGTGATGGTGGACCTCCTCGACGCCTACCGTCAACTGGGCGTAGACGTCTTGGCCCGGATGGCTGAATTCACCAAAACACGCCCCCCAGG
>JBCCPQ010000108.1:0-8814 GCA_039024825.1 Pseudomonadota bacterium | reverse complement strand
GCTATGCCCTTTCAGCTCCATGTTTGCGCGGCCAAGGCAGGCGTGGATATGATCACCAAGTGCCTCGCCATTGAGTGGGGGCCTGAGGGGCTGCGCGTGAACTCCGTCATTCCCGGGCCGATCGACGGCACTGAATGGATGGAGCGCCTCGCGCCGACCGAGAAGATGCGCAGTGCCGTGGTCAAGTCCGTTCCAATGCAGCGCATGGGCTCGCCTGACGATGTTGCAGATGTCTGTCTCTTTCTGGGCTCCGACGCAGGCCGCTACGTCTCTGGTTCTATCATTGGGGCCGACGGTGGATGGTCCATCGCAGGGGCACGCATCGACCAGCTCATGGGCTGATCCCGGCGGCTTTCAGCCTATACGGAAATCCATACTTTGCGCACAACCCTGCGAGGAGTAGGGTTCAGCACACGGCAATTTTTCCGCCGTTCGAAGACCATTTTGAACCAGAACTTTTTGATTGGAGCACATTATGCCCAAGGACCGTATTGAGTCCGCCTACCGCGTACGCGTGGAGGCGGCAGCCCAGGCCAGAAACCGCCATCACCCAGACCACGAAGCCAATCCTGACGAAGTGCGTTACGCATCTGCGCATTATCCGATGTCCTTCACCAAAGGGCTCGACCACGACGAGAAAACGGGCCTTGTAAAGGATCCGGCTGCGTTCGAAGCGTTTCGCAACTGCATTGATGAAGGCTATGCCGAGCCGTTTACCTCTCGTGTGCCGGTGCCCAATGAGCACCCGCGCCGCAAGTGGGAAGCACCGACTGCAGGGGTCGTCTATGACCTTCAGGGCCCCGATGCCCAGGCTGTCACGATGCCGCCGGCACCGGCGCTCGGCTCTGATGAGCTCGCCTATGAGATGGCAGAGGTCTATGAGCTCGCGCTTCTCCGGGACATTCCGTTCTACAACTTTGACGCCAATGGCGGGCCGGAATCAGGTCGCATCCAGCAGTCGCTCGATAACCTGAATGCCATGAAGTACGCCGAGCAAGGCTATCCGGGCCGCCGCCGGAAGGCAGAGGGCAAGGAGATCAAGTTTCAGCAGGCCTTCCGCGGCTCTTCGCCGGGCGTGGATGTCGGTCCCTACCTGTCCCAGTTCCTGCTTATCGGTAACGACACTCTGGCCGGTGACAAGGTCAAGGACGGCTACATCGCATACGGCGCACAGCGGATCGATCAGCGCGTCCCGGCGGCGATCAAGCATCAGGATCACATGCAGATCTGGGAGGACTGGCTGGCTGTCCAGCAAGGCTACAATGTCAACGCGCTGGGCAAAGGAAAGAACAATCCTGACTGCAGCGCTGGCCAGAACTTTGACGAGAAGCATGACCCCCGCTTCATCTTCACGCCGCGGGATCTTGCCACCTACGTGCACTACGATGCGCTTTATCAGGCCTACCTGAATGCCACGCTGATCCTGCTCGGGCAGGGTACCCCGTTTGACCAGGGCTTTGCGAAGCTTTCGGGCATGCGGGACATGTTCAATCCGGTGGAGGGGTCTCGCGTGGCGCAGAATGCCGGTGGCTTTGCACTTTACGGTGGACCGCACATCCTGACCCTCGTGACCGAAGTCGCGACCCGGGCTCTCAAGGCTGTGCGCTACCAGAAGTTCAACAACCACCTGCGGTTGCGTCCAGAGGCTCTGGCGGCGCGGATGCAAAAGCACGACGTGATCTCAGAGCATATGCCGACGACCTGCGGCGCGTTCACCGACATGCATCACGCGCTCAAGGCAACGCTCGCAGATGTCCGAGCTTTCAATCTTGAGCACTGCGAGGTCGAGACGGAACTCCTGCCCATGGCGTTTGCGGAGGGTTCGCCCATGCATCCGACCTACGGGGCGGGGCACGCTACCGTGGCGGGCGCATGCACCACGATTGTGAAGGCCTTCTTCGATTGTGGCGCCGTTCTGGGGATGAAGGAAACGCAAACGTCGATCCTCGGGCAGGAGCCCGGCGACGGCGATCCTTGCTCACAGGGCAAGATCGGCTTCTTCCACGATATCTCTGCCCCGATCTGCTATGAGTCGATGAACCATGGCAAAGAGATCAAGGACAAGGTGCCGGAGTGCGCGCTGACGCTGGAAGGCGAGCTCAACAAGCTTGCAGCCAACATCTCCATCGGCCGGAACATGGCCGGGGTGCACTACTTCTCTGACTACTATGACAGCCTGCGCATGGGCGAGGAGATCGCGATCGGCATGCTCGAGGAGCAGGCGCTTTGCTATCCGACCGACGAGTTCGTCCTGTCGGTGCCGACGTTTGACGGCAATCTCGTGCGCATCGGCGCGAAGTAAACACGGGCGGGCGGCTAGGCCTTGAGCGTGGCCGCCCGGACCCAAAGAAGCGCCAGAGCAAAGCTCAGAAGCGCGTTCCATGTGGGCATGGAAAGGCCCGCAAAAGCCCAGCTGATCTCATCGCACATGACAACGCGCGCGACTGTATCCGTGCTGAGAAGGTCACTGCCCGAGAGCCCCCCGAGACCAGCACCACCGCCGGAACAACTTGCCGGCCCCTCCCACCATTTTTGCTCGACCCCGGAATGAAAGGCGCCGATGCCGCCTGTGGCAGCAGCCGCTCCGGCGCCGCCCCAAGCGAGAATGCGCCCTGGGATCAGAAGAAAGGCCACGCCCAAAGCAGATGCTACGGCATGCGGATACCTCTGCCAGATGCACATCTTGCACGGTGCGTAGCCGAGTTGCTGGAAGATGAAGGCTCCCGCGAGAAGGGCCGCGGACCCCAACGCCGCAAAGAGAACGAGAGAGCGTTGCGACATGGCCTAGAGACCAAGCCAGGCGCGCAAAAGGCTCACGAGGCTTGCTCCTGCGAAAACAAGCGAAGCGATCCACGCGGTGCCCAGAATGCCACCAAGAACCACAAGGATGCCGTCGCGCTGAAGAAGGCCCATGGCGACGATGACGACGGCGATGCCCGGAACCGTATTCGTGCCCGGAAGCGGTACCAGAATGGAGGCGCTGAAAAGGACCAGAGCAAGTCCGACAACGCGGTCAAACGGGGCGCGCGTGAGCGCGGCGAGGCGCGGCTTGCTCAGCGCTTCGATCCGCCGCAGCCAAGGACCCGCGCGCTCTGCAAGACTTCTCAGGCTTTCGCTCGACACCTCCCGCGCGGCGAGACGGGCAGGGAGCCACGGCACGCGTTTTCCTAGCACGAGTTGGGCGGAGACAAACATGAGCGGTAGAGCCACGATTTGCGGGACCCCGTAGAGAAAGGGAATGCAGCAGGGGAGCGCCAGGATCAGGAGAAAAAGGCCGAACGCCCGTTCCCGCAGTTGATCAAGAACCCAGGCCAAGGACACGTCCGCCGCCTTCGCGTCCGCGGCAAGGTGGTCAAGGCGGCTCGATATCGCGATGTCAGTTGCATGTGTGCTCATGGGGGCGTTTGGCCATGGTCAGGGAGGAGCGTCAAGGTCGTCGCGCGGCTCTGTTCCTGCGCGCGGCGTTCGCCGTGCTCGAAAGGCGCCCGCCCACCGACCCGCGAAAGAGACCCGCTACCGCGCCCGGAGGAGAGCTTTCCTCTTGCGAGCTTGCGCTGGCCACGCTCTACTCCTCACAGGGGTTTTGACACCCAACAAAGGGAGGACGATATGAAACAATTCCTGAAAGCGTCGCTTGCGGGGACGCTTGCTGCGGGCCTCATGGCCACGGCGAGCTTTGCGCAAGAAGTCACGCTCCGCTTCCAGCATTTTCTACCGCCGAAGGGTTCCGTGCCCGCGTTTTTCATGGCGCCATGGGCCGAGAAGGTTGAGGCGGATTCGAACGGCCGCATCAAAGTCGAGCTCTATCCGGCGATGCAGCTTGGCGGTGCTCCACCCGCTCTCTACGATCAGATCCGCGACGGCGTGATCGACGGTGGGTGGGCGCTTCCGGCCTACACGCCGGGCCGCTTCCCCGAGACCGAAGTGTTCGAATTGCCGTTCATGTCGTCCATGAGCGCGGAAGCCACGTCGAAGGCTGCGTGGGAGTTCACTGAGCAGTACCTGATGGAGCGTCTTGGCGACATCAAGGTTCTTGCAGTGCATGTCCATGGCCCCGGCGTCGTCCATAAGAAAGGTGCCGCCATCGAGAGCCTCGCGGACTTTGACGGGCTGAAGCTGCGCGGTCCATCGCGTCAGGCAAACAAGCTCCTTGAGACGCTCGGTGCAACGCCGGTCGGGATGCCGGTCCCGGCCTTCCCGGAGGCGCTTTCCAAGGGTGTTGTGGACGGCGGGGTCATTCCCTACGAGGTCGTGCCCGGTCTCAAGGTCCATGAGCTTGCGGACAGCCACACGCAAATCGGTGGTGACAGAGCGCTTTACAATACGTTCTTCATCTGGGGCATGAACCTTGAAACGTACAACAATCTGCCTGATGACCTGAAGGCCGTGATCGACGCGAATTCGGGGCTGGAGACGTCAGCGGCAGCTGGCGCTGCCATGGATAAGGGTGATGTGATCGCCTACGATCTCATCAGCTCCGGCGACAACACCATCGCAACAATCGACGATGGCGACCTCGCGCGCCTCAAGGAAATCGGGGCCGCTCAAACAGAAGCCTGGATCGAGGAGGTGAGCTCCAAAGGTCTGCAGGGGCAGGAGATGGTCGACTTCGCACGCGAAGCGATTGCGCGTTACTCCGACGGCATGTGATCCGATGACGTGAACATAGCGGCGCGGGGTTATGCCTCGCGCCGTTTTTCTTTTCTGCGAGGCGGCAATGACTGTTTTGATTGCGGGAGGCGGGATTGCCGGGCTGTCGCTCGGCTTGTCACTCCATCAGATCGGGGTGCCGTTTCGCATTCTTGAAGCCGTGCGGGAGATCAAGCCCCTTGGCGTCGGGATCAATCTACAGCCCCACGCGACGCGTGAGCTGTTTGAGCTGGGTCTCGAGGATGCCCTTGATGGCATCGGTCTAAGGACGGAAGAGGTCGCCTATTTCTCTGCGCAGGGACAGCTCATTTGGGCGGAGGCGCGGGGGGCGGCGGCGGGCTATGGATGGCCGCAGTTTTCCCTCAACCGCGGCAAGCTCCAGATGGTCCTCTATGATGCGCTTATCGCGCGCGCTGGGGCGGAAGTCGTTCGGACCGGCGTTGCTGTTACCGACTGGAGCGCTGAGGGGAACGAAGTTTCTGCAACGCTGACAGATAGAAAAACCGGCGAAAGCCTAGGGATAGAGAAGGGCGATATCCTCATCGCCTGCGATGGCATTAATTCGGTTCTACGCAACCGGATGTATCCAGACGAGGGGCCGGCGCACTGGGGCGGGACGATGATGTGGCGGGGGATCACGCGCGGTCCCATGTTTCGCACGGGTCGGACTGTGGCGATGGCTGGGCAGAAGGACGTGAAGTTTGTCTGTTACCCCATCGCTGATGACGGCGAGGGCAGCGTCCTGAATTGGATCGCAGATCTGACGATGCCTGAACGCTACCGCTGGCGCCAACAGGACTGGAACCGCCGTGGCGTGTTAGAGGATTTCCTGCCCGCGTTTGAAGATTGGTCATTCGATTGGCTTGATATTCCGGCAGTCATTCGCGGTGCTGATCAAATCTATGAGTATCCCATGGTGGATCGGGATCCGCTTCCAGGATGGTGCCGTGGTCCTGTGGCTCTCTTGGGGGATGCTGCCCATGCCATGTACCCGATCGGCTCCAATGTCGCGTCGCAATGCATCCTTGATGCCCGGCACCTCGCACGGGCTATCCGTGCGCATGGCGCGACCGAAACCGCTCTTCTCGCCTACGAGGGCGAGCGGCGTGAGAAGATGAACGCGCTGGTGCTTGCCAATCGGGGAGATGGGCCGGACAAAATCCTCGACATCGTGGCTGCCCGCGCCCGCGATGGCTTTGACGATATCGAAGCCGTTATGCCCCTGAGCGAGCGCAAGTCGTTCGCGGATGGCTACAAGGCCATTGCGGGCATGGATATCGCCGCGCTAAACGCGTCGCCACCGATATTGCCGCGCCAGGAGCGGTAATGTCCGCGGGGAGGATCGGGTGCAGATCGCTGTAAAAGCAGAGGAACGCATAGGTGCTGGCGTGTCCGCGTTGGCGCGGTTGCTCGCGTATCTGGGCGGTGCGATCCTCGTGGCTCTTGCGCTGATGACGGTGGTGTCGATCTTCGGGCGGTGGATCAACACGGGCCCGATCCGGTCCATCGCAGGCGACTATGAACTCGTGGAGGCAGGCGTTGGGATCGCGGTCTTCGCGTTCCTGCCCTGGTGCCAGCTCAATCGCGGCCACGTCACGGTGGACATCTTCACCAACGGCTTGCCCGCGGGGGGCAGGGCATTGACGGCGCTCATGGGGGATATCCTCATTGCTGTCCTCGCCTACGTCATTATGTGGCGCTTCTATCTGGGGTTTGGGGAGAAGTTCCCCTACTTTTCAGACCCTTGGCGGGATCGCCTTTCAATGGGCTTCAAGCCCTTCTTTCCTGAGACCACCTATGAACTCGAGATCCCGATCTGGATCCCCTATGGCCTTGCGCTGATCGGCGGCGTCACGTTCTTTGTGGTGTCGCTCTACACGGTTTGGCGCAGCTGGAACCGCTTCGCGCGGGGAGAGGCGCAGTGACGGGGATCGAACTGGCGCTCGCCGGATTTGCGTTGATGCTGCTGGCGATCTTTGCGCGGGTGCCCATCGCCGTGGCGATGGCGCTCACCGGGTTCATCGGGGTCTGGATCGTTCGGGGCTCGCCGACGGCGCCGCTCGCGCAAATGAAGACGCTGACGTTTGACACGTTCTCCAGCTACTCGCTGTCGATTGTGCCGCTTTTCCTGCTGATGGGGCAGTTTGCGACGAAGTCCGGCATGTCGAGCGCGCTCTTCAAGGCAGCGCAGGACTGGCTGGGTCATCGCAAGGGGGGCGTCGCCATGGCCGCCGTGGGAGCCTGCGCGGGGTTCGGCGCTGTCTGCGGCTCGTCGCTGGCCACAGCCTCCACCATGGGGCAGGTGGCGCTGCCCGAGATGCGTAAGCGCGGCTATTCTGACAGTCTGAGCACCGGAGTCCTGGCCGCGGGCGGGACGCTCGGCATCCTGATCCCGCCGTCGATCATTCTGGTGATCTATGCCATCCTGACAGAGCAGAATATCGTGAAGATGTTTGTGGCGGCGCTGCTACCGGGGCTTCTGGCGGCGGCTGGGTACATGCTCACCGTGGCGATCTATGTCCGGATCCGGCCTGGCGCGGGGAGCGTGGCTGACCGTGTCCCCTATGCGGAGCGTGCGCGCAGTTTCCTTTCCACATTCCCGGTCATCTTCATTTTCGTCATCGTGATGTACGGAATCGCGGGTGATTGGGATTGGTCGAGCCCGGGTCCGGACGCTCTCTTCACGCCGACAGAAGGCGCGGCCGTTGGTGCGGTGCTGACGATGCTCTACGGGCTCTATACGCGCGAGCTCGATTGGCAGGGGATCAAGGAGTCGATACTGGCGACGGCGCAGGCCACGGCGATGATCTTTTTCATCGTCTTCGGAGCAGCGCTCTTCAACTCCTTCCTGGCCATCACTCAGGCCCCGCAGAGCCTTGCTGAATGGGTAAGTACACAAGGGTTTGGCCCCTATACGGTGCTCATGGCGATGCTTCTGGCCTACCTCGTTTTCGGTTGCGTGATGGATTCGCTCTCCATGATCCTTCTGACGATCCCGATCTTCTTTCCCATTGTGTCTGTGCTCGACTTCGGGATGACCCCTGAGGAGACGGCGATCTGGTTCGGGATCCTCGCTTTGATCGTCGTGGAGGTCGGTCTCATCACGCCGCCGGTGGGCATGAACCTCTTTATTATCAACTCGATGGCGAAAGACATTCCCATGGTGCGCACCTATGCGGGGGTCACCCCCTTCGTGGCCAGCGACCTTGTCCGCGTCCTGATCTTGGTGAGCTTCCCGGCCATCACGCTCTGGCTCGTTGGCGTGATGTTCCCCGCATGAGGGGCAACGAAACGGACCGCTCCCGGCGGGACATTTCCACCCCGTAGCCCCATCGCGCGGAGCTTTAACGCCCGGCCCCCAAGCGCCGAATTCCGCAATCCAGGGAGCGCGGCGTCAAGGCCAGAACCGTGCCAGAAACGATACAGAACCCATACATACGCGATCCGCGCACATGAGTGCCCGTCAGGCGGTTAATATGTGCAAAAAGAAATCTGATCTTTCTCGCCGGCCCAGCGAAGGTCTGCTTGGAGCCCAAACCTAATGATTGCTCCTCTTTGTACGAATGGCGGCTTTTTATATCTCCTCTCAGTAGAGCCGGGTCTGACCGTCTTTTTCGACGATGCCGTCAACATCTGCCAGTGGATCAGGCAAGCTGCCATGTACTTTGAGAAACTCTCCAGCGGATGGCACGTCACTCAGATCGGGCCAGGCATCTTGCTCCCACATTCCGGCCCGAACGAAGGCCTTGGGACAGTGGCTTAGCAGCGCATCGACTCGAACCAAGAGGGCAAGATCGGGGACGTGGCCCCGTACCTCCATTGGACGCATCAGTTTCGTGTCGCGTACAATTCGTGCCTGTCCCGAAATCCGCAGGCTGTCTCTGTGGCCCGGGATGATGAAGTAAAGGCCGACGCCCGGATCGCGCAGGATGTTCTCGAACGCATCGGCTCGGTTGTTGCCAAGCCGGTCAGGCAAGGCGATGATCCGATCGTTCAGAACCTGGACGAAACCTGACGGGTCGCCTCGTGGTGTCATGTCGACGCCACCGTCCTTCCGCCGGGTTGCTAGCACCACCATTGTTGAAGCCGCAATGAAGCGGCGTGCCAGGTCATCAACGTGCCCAATGACCTTGTTCGCTACGAAGCGAGACGGCGGGTTACGGT
>JBCCPQ010000107.1:0-8815 GCA_039024825.1 Pseudomonadota bacterium | reverse complement strand
GGGCCGGGTTCGATCTGCACGACCCGCATGGTCGCCGGCGTGGGTGTACCCCAGCTCACTGCCATTCTCGACTGCGCTGCGGCTGCGGGCGACGTGCCAGTCATTGCAGACGGGGGCATCAAATTCTCCGGCGATTTTGCCAAAGCCATCGCCGCAGGCGCATCCTGCGCCATGGTAGGCTCCATGATCGCGGGCACCGATGAAAGCCCGGGCGAAGTCATTCTTTATCAGGGGCGTAGCTTCAAAAGCTATCGCGGCATGGGGAGCCTCGGCGCAATGGCACGCGGCTCCGCCGACCGGTATTTTCAAAAAGATGCGGCCTCAGACAAGCTCGTTCCAGAGGGTATCGAAGGGCAGGTTCCTTACAAGGGCTCTGCTGGGGCAGTCATCCACCAACTGGTTGGTGGGCTGAAGGCGGCGATGGGATACACGGGCTCCGCAAATGTTGAAGAAATGCGGACCAGCTGCCGATTTGTGAAAATCACCGGTGCTGGCTTGAAGGAAAGCCACGTCCATGACGTGCAGATCACGCGTGAAAGCCCCAATTACCGCATGATGTGATTGCGGAGGGGCCTGATCACCCATGACACCCGCCGCTCGATATGCCGCTGCCATTGAGGTGCTCGACGCCATGCTTGGGGGCAGCGCTGCTGAACCAGCACTCTTGCGATGGGCCCGGACGCATCGCTTCGCGGGCTCAAAGGACCGCGCTGCCCTCCGCGATATCGTCTTTTCCATTGATCGCAGGCGCGGCTCCTGCGCGGCTATGGGCGGTTCAATGACAGGACGCGGCCTCCTGCGCGGATATCTCGCGCAAGAAGGCATTGATGAAGGCGCCATTTTCGGATCAGGCCCTTACGCTCCTGAAGTCGCACCCAATGATCCACAGTTAACGCCTTGGCACGAGCTGCCGCAGGCAACCCGCGTCGATCTGCAGCCTTGGATTTGGCAGAGACTGCAAGAAGATCACGGTCCCAACGCCGCGCCCATTGCCGAGGCCCTCCGCCATCGCGCGCCGGTCTGGCTTCGGGTCAACACCATCAAGACGTCCACGGAAGAGGTCCTCACTCTATTAGCTGCAGAAGGCTTCGATCCCTCTCCCGATCCAGATTTGCCCACCGCCATCCAAGTACGGCATAGTTCCCGCAAGCTCGCCCAAGGTGACGTGATTACAGAGGGGTACGCGGAGTTCCAGGACCTTGGGCCTCAACGAGCGCTTGCTCTCATAGACCTGCCCGACGGGGCTACCGTCCTCGATTTCTGCGCGGGCGGCGGTGGCAAAAGCCTCGCCCTTGCCGCCAAGGGCGGAAAAATCACCGCTCACGACGCTGATCCGCGCCGAATGGCAGATCTTCCTGCCCGTGCGGCTCGAGCAGGTGCCGAGATCGACATCAAAACCAACATCGGGACCGCGCGCTTCGATATGGTTGTCTGTGACGTTCCATGTTCCGGTTCAGGGGCCTTTCGGCGCGCAACGAATGGTAAATGGCAGTTGACCGAAGCGGACCTCGATCACTTCTTGGTTAAACAACGGGAGATCGTTGCCACTGCGAGAGCACATCTTCGCCCGGGCGGACAGCTAGTCTACATGACTTGCTCTCTCTTTCACGCTGAAAACGAAGGTCAAATTCCATTCCTGGAAGAAAGCATGAAGTGTACATCGCAACAGACTTATACCCCGCAGGACGGCTGCGACGGGTTTTTTGTCGCGACCTTCAAGCAAACGTCCTGACCAAGATTGCGCAAGCGGCACTCAACCCTTGGTGGAAATGAGGTTTGCTCTTAAACTCCCCTTAACAGTTTGCCGGTCATCTGGTGGCAATCGAATCTGGGCAGGGGCATGTTGTGCCAACACCGTTGAAGAAAAAAACAGGTCTGTATCGCGTGGTGCGTCGTTTGGCACCGCAGTCAAATTTCGTGATCGTATTCGCTCTGGCAATCGCCATCGGGAGCATTTTCGTCTCCCCGCCAGGGCTCGCCCTCGGTGTTCTGGTTGGCGCCACTACGGTCGGAGTTTTAGCGACTGCGATCAAAGGTTTATCCATCTGGTTCGAATGGCGTCAAAAGATGATGATCGCCGCGGTCTCTGCCTTTGTGGAGAACGATAGTTCGCCAAGCCTGTTATCCGATGGGGCTGGCGCGCTGCTCACGCGAAACCGCGCGGCAGATGATCGCCTGAAAGTGTCGGAAACCGGTACATTGGCGGAGTGTTTTGCCGATCTCTTCGCAAACCCGTCACCAATCCTTTTCCGATTGCAGACTAAGGCCTTGGCTCTCGGCGCAGCGCGCGACGACATCGTGACGCGGCGCGGACATGTTCGCCTCGCCGTCCACGCCTTGACGCGCGACAGCTTCCTGTGGCGCCTCGAGGACATTGTTGAGCGCACGGGCCATGCTACCGGCGCACAGACCCTCAGCCTGCCCATGATGACGGTGAGCGGGTCGGGCGCTATCCTATTCATGAACGATGCAATGCGCCGCTTGGTGGGCGGCCGCGTGAAATCTCTCGATCGCGTATTTCGCAACCTGCCCATACGCTCCGGCCAGATGAATGAGGTAACGAGCGCTGAAGGGTCCATTGCCTGCCTCGTTGCTGAAGTCGAGGGAACAGGTGGGCGCCGTGAACTCTTCCTCCTGCCTGGGGTAGAGCAAGCCGGGGAAGTCGCAAAAGACGGCTGGAGTTTCTTTGATGAAGTCCCAGTGGCTCTCCTCAAGATCGCACCAGACGGGGAAATCCTCGCCTCGAACAGACCCGCCCGCGAGCTTCTTCGCACTCCGGTTAAAGTGGGCACAAATGCAGGCGATATCCTGCAGAGCCTCGGAAGATCCGTCCGCGACTGGATTGCGGAAGCGGCGCAAGGCAAGGGGCTGCGCCATGCTGAGTTCCTGCAAGTGGCTGATGTCGAAGAGGATACCTTCGTCCAGGTCACCTTGAACCGGGTGAAAGAGCAGGGCGAAACACTGTTGGTAGCCGTCCTCAACGACGCAACTGAACTTAAGAGCCTTGAAAAGCAATTTGTTCACTCGCAGAAAATGCAGGCAATCGGACAGCTCGCCGGGGGTGTCGCGCACGATTTCAATAACCTTTTGACCGCGATTGCAGGTCACTGTGACCTTCTCCTTCTGCGCCATGACAGCGCGGACGCAGATTACAGCGATCTTATGCAGATCCATCAAAACACAAACCGCGCCGCGAGCCTCGTGTCTCAACTCCTTGCCTTCTCACGAAAGCAAAACCTCCGACCCGAAGCGCTGGATATGCGCGAGACCCTCTCAGATATGGGGCACCTCCTTAACCGGCTTGTCGGGGAGCGCGTCACTCTCGAGCAGGAGCATATCGAAGCTCTGCCTCATATCCGCGCCGACAAGCGCCAGCTTGAGCAAGTTTTGATGAACCTGGTCGTCAACGCCAGGGACGCAATGCCAGATGGCGGAGCCATCACGATCTCGACGGAGGCCCAAACGCTGACTGAGCCTTTGGAACGTGCGCGGGCAAAGGTGCCTGCCGGTGACTACGTCCTTGTTCACGTCAAAGACCAAGGCGTCGGCATCGCGCCAGATAAGCAGACGCAGATCTTTGAACCCTTCTTCACCACCAAAAAGGTAGGCGAAGGGACGGGCCTTGGGCTGTCGACCGCCTACGGCATCGTTAAGCAAAGCGGTGGCTTCATATTTGTGGAGAGCGCAGCCGGTGTCGGCACAACGTTCACGCTGTATTTTCCCGTCGTCGAACTTGACGACGATGAAATCGAGGCCGCCAAGACGGTACCGCAAGTCACTGACACCGACATTCCAAAACCAATGCCCACGCCCGATGATGGGTCGAGCAAAGGCACGGTGCTGCTCGTAGAGGATGAAGCACCTGTTCGCGCCTTTGCATCTCGGGCACTTCGCTTGCGCGGCTTCACAGTTCTTGAAGCTGACAGCGCGGAGGCGGCCTTGTCCACTCTTGAGGATGACTCAGTGCAGGTCGACATCTTCGTCACAGATGTGGTGATGCCTGGAAAAGACGGGCCAAGCTGGGTCAGGGAAGCGCTTCGAGAGAGGCCCGAAACGAAGGTTGTCTTTGTATCGGGCTATGCAAAAGAGACGTTCTCAGACCGTCAGCAGAACATCCCAAACTCCGTATTTTTGCCCAAGCCGTTCTCCTTGAACGAGCTGACGAATGTGGTCCAGGACGCTTTGCACTAGGCGTCACAGTGAGAAGACGCACGGGGAAGGCCCAGCAACCGGAAACTACCGCTGTCGCGCTTTCTCCCACAGATCAAATTCGTCGGCACACCTACTACGGAGTGCGCTTTCGGTCCCAGATTCGAGTTCAAGGGATCCTGCCGGGGACACATTCTTATGTGTCAGCTCAATCGACGTCCCGAGACGCTCTTCGAGGAATGCCCGCGCAAACTCCAATTCTTCGTACTGAAAGAGATGCTTAACCGCGACCTTGCCCTGACCGTTCGACACGAACTTCCGCGGGCTCCCCACATTGGCAAAAGGCGGACGAGGGTCGCTTAGATATGCGCGCACAAAGGCGTTGAATTCCATTCCCTCAGTGGAGTTGGGACGCCCGTTTAGTTCCGGCCGACTACGATATCGATACCACGAACCCAGCCAGCTCACGGGTTCACGAATGATAGCCATGGTCTCAAATCGCCTGTCTGCGTCCAGCACCCCAAATAGCGGCTTCAAGAATCGATTGTAGCGAAACATCGGGACATGCTTGAGCTCGGGCGGATTTTCGAAAACCGCATCGGCTCGGTCACGCAAGGCCGCCTCCAGCGCTGACGTCCCTGTCTTGGGAACTGACAACAAGACGAGTTTTTCCTTCCAGAAAACAAGCATTTGCGATGCGCACCCTCAATTGAACCATGGCGAGAAGCAGCCGGTAAGAACTCTTTAACCAGTTTCAAACCAAGATGAACGGGTAGAAATTGATTGAAATGTTCTTCTTTTGCCCCCACAAGGTGGGAACAAGAATAGAACGAAGCAGTCATTGCCGCCCCCAACCGGGTGTGTGAAAGAAAGGGCCTGAACATGGCAACAGCGGATCTCCTCAGCATGGACGCGAAAAAGAACGCGGAACGTCAAAAGGCGCTTGATAGCGCACTTGCTCAGATCGAGCGGCAATTCGGCAAGGGCTCTATTATGAAGCTCGGCGCCGACAATCCGGTGCAGGATATCGAAGCCACATCAACGGGCTCTCTTGGCCTCGACATCGCCCTTGGCATCGGAGGCCTGCCGAAAGGGCGCATCATCGAGATTTACGGACCTGAAAGCTCAGGCAAAACCACGCTTACTCTCCATGCCGTTGCGGAAGAGCAAAAGAAGGGCGGGGTGTGCGCATTTGTGGATGCTGAGCACGCTCTTGATCCGCAGTACGCCAAGAAGCTCGGCGTGGACCTCGATGAATTGCTGATCTCGCAGCCCGACACCGGCGAACAGGCCCTCGAGATCACTGAGACACTCGTGCGCTCGGGCGCAGTTTCGGTCGTCGTGGTGGACTCAGTTGCCGCGCTAACTCCGCAAAAAGAGCTCGAAGGTGACATGGGCGACAGCGCTCCCGGGCTGCAGGCGCGCCTGATGAGCCAGGCCATGCGTAAGCTGACAGCGGCCATATCACGGTCGAAATGCATGGTGATCTTCATCAATCAGATCCGCATGAAGATTGGCGTGATGTTTGGCTCGCCAGAGACGACGACCGGCGGCAACGCACTGAAGTTCTACTCCTCTGTGCGCCTCGACATCCGCCGCATCGGTGCGATCAAAGATCGCGACGAAGTCGTTGGCAATGCGACGCGGGTGAAAGTCGTCAAAAACAAGGTTGCGCCTCCCTTCAAGCAGGTCGAATTCGACATCATGTACGGGGAAGGCATCTCGAAAATGGGTGAGCTGCTCGACCTCGGCACCAAAGCCGGTGTGGTCGAGAAATCCGGCGCCTGGTTTTCCTACGGCGATGAGCGCATCGGACAGGGCCGCGAGAACGCGAAGACCTTCCTGAAGGAAAACCCGAGGATTGCCTTTGAAATAGAGGACAAGATCCGGGCGTCTCATGGTCTCGACTTCGACATGCCCCCGGGCAGCGAAACAGATGATGATGACCTGGATGAGAGCGATGTTCTAGAGGGCTAAAGCTGAGGCGTTCCGTAAGGGGGCTGCGCCGGGTTTGCGCGGCCCTTTTTCATTCTTGGGAGAACCACTCCTGTGGCGCTCGCGGCACCAAGAGCCTGCCGAGGCTTGAGCTCCCGAAGATTTGCATCCCTGAAATAGGAACTTGAGTGTTCGGTGTAGGGCCGTCTTACAAAAATCTAGGCCACCGTGAGTGCGGGCACGACCGCCCGTGGACACCCTTTCGACCCGGCGATATGTCACGCTGACCCGGTGACGAATAGAGGCTCACGCCATGCAAAGTTTGAATGACATCCGCAGCGCCTTTCTCGGCTTCTTCGAGAAAGCGGGTCACGCGGTGGTAGACAGCTCCCCACTTGTTCCACGCAACGATCCAACGCTCATGTTCACAGCGGCGGGCATGGTCCAGTTCAAGAACCTCTTCACCGGAGTAGAAACGCGAGACTATTCGCGTGCGACGACTGCGCAGAAGTGCGTGCGCGCAGGTGGAAAACACAACGACCTCGACAACGTTGGCTATACTGCGCGCCACCACACGTTCTTTGAGATGCTCGGAAACTTCTCATTCGGCGACTACTTTAAGGAGGACGCAATCCCATTTGCCTGGGATCTCGTCACCAAGGAGCTTGGCATCGACAAGTCTAAGCTCCTGGTCACCGTCTACCATACCGACGACGAGGCCGTAGAAATCTGGAAGAAGCACGCAGGGCTCAGCGACGATCGGATCATCCGCATCGCAACGGACGACAACTTCTGGTCTGCTGGTCCCACAGGGCCATGCGGGCCCTGCACTGAGATCTTCTATGACCACGGAGACCACATCTGGGGCGGACCTCCGGGCAGCCCGGACGAAGACGGCGATAGGTTCGTGGAAATCTGGAACCTCGTGTTCATGCAATACGAGCAGTTCGAAGATGGCAGCCGCGTCGACTTGCCCAACAAGTCAATCGACACGGGCATGGGGATCGAACGCGTCGCTGCTCTCCTGCAGGGCACGAATGACAACTACGCTACCGACCTCATGCGCGCCCTCATCGAGGCAAGCGCAGATGGATCCTCAACGGACCCCGACGGACCGGGCAAGACACACCACCGTGTGATTGCAGACCATCTGCGCTCCACCTCATTCCTGATCGCGGATGGCGTGATGCCGGCCAACGACGGGCGGGGCTATGTCCTGCGCCGTATCATGCGGCGTGCCATGCGCCATGCGCACCAGCTTGGCGTTTCAGAACCGCTCATGCACAAGCTCGTCCCCGCGCTCGTCCAGCAAATGGGCGCGGCATACCCAGAACTTGGACAGGCGAAGACGCTGATCCAAGACACCCTTCTCAGCGAGGAGACCCGCTTTCGTCAGACCCTCGACCGCGGCCTAAAGCTTCTCGATGACGAGATGGCGAAATTGCCGGAAGGCAGCGACCTGCCCGGGGAGGCGGCGTTCAAACTCTACGACACCTACGGGTTTCCGCTCGATCTGACTCAGGACGCGCTCCGAGAGCGTGGACGCAGCGTTGATACGGACGGCTTCGACGCAGCCATGGCAGAACAGAAAGCCAAGGCACGCGCTGCGTGGACAGGCTCTGGTGAGGCCGCCGACGCCACCGTTTGGTTTGACGTCGCCGAGAAGAACGGGCCTACCGAGTTTCTGGGCTACGAACTGGAGACCGCTGAGGGCCAGATTACCGCACTGGTCCAGGAAGGGAGCCAGATAGCATCGGCAGAGTCTGGGGCCAACGTCCAGATCGCCCTTAATCAATCGCCCTTTTACGCGGAAAGCGGGGGCCAAGTCGGCGACGCGGGGATCCTGAAAACGGCCACCGGCAGCGTCACAATTGCGGACACGAAAAAAAGCGCTGGCGTGTTCGTTCACATCGGCACCGTGTCGAGCGGCACAATTTCCGCTGGTCAGGGCGCAACCCTGAGTGTGGACCACGCCCGCCGCTCGCAGATCCGGGCCAATCACTCCGCCACGCATTTGCTGCATGAGGCTCTCCGCCACGCCCTTGGCGACCATGTCGCTCAGCGTGGCTCCCTCAATGCACCGGACCGCCTGCGCTTCGACTTCAGCCACAGCCAGGCCGTGACACCGTCCGAGCTCAAGCAAGTCGAGCAGGAGGTAAACGCCTACATCCGTCAGAATGCCTCTGTTGAGACGCGCCTCATGGCGCCGGACGACGCGCGTGCGCTGGGGGCGCAGGCTCTTTTTGGCGAGAAGTACGGCGACGAAGTGCGCGTGGTCTCCATGGGAACAGAAGCAGGCTCTGGCCGGGGTCCCGCAGGCGATACGTACTCGATTGAACTCTGTGGAGGCACCCATGTCGCCCGCACCGGAGACATCGGGACCTTTGTGACACTGGGCGACAGCGCGTCCTCCGCTGGCGTACGCCGGATCGAGGCCCTAACCGGGGCGGCAGCTTTCGACTACCTTGCGGCTCAAGACGCGCGCCTTGCACAAACGGCCCTGGCCTTGAACGCACAAACAGGCGACGTCCCAGACCGCGTCAGCCAACTGCTGAACGAACGAAAGCAGCTCCAAGCCGAAGTCGCGGATCTGCGCAGGCAAGTCGCCATGGGCGGTGGATCAAAGTCGAGCGCGCCAGAGGATGTGAATGGCACACCTTTCCTTGCGATGAGGCTCGACGGTGTGACGGGCAAGGATCTTCCCGCCCTTATCGACGCTCAAAAGGCGGAG
>JBCCPQ010000106.1:0-8835 GCA_039024825.1 Pseudomonadota bacterium | reverse complement strand
TGACGATCCGGCTCTTGAAAACAGTCGCGTTGGGAATGCGGATATGATTGCCATCAAAGCTCAGAAGGATTGTGGCCCTCGACGTCAGGCGTATGACGAGCCCTTTGTCGCCATTGATCTCTACCGCGTCGTTCGGGCGGAAGGGCTGCCGGATAGAGAGCATGATCGACGCGATAAAGTTCTCGACTGTATCGCGAACGGCGAAACCTACGGCGAGGCCGATGATACCTGCGGCGCCCAATATCGTGGAAAGCAGGGCGGTTGCGTTCAGGATGTCGAGGGCGACGACGATGCCGATGACAATGAACACGAGCCGGATGACCATGCGGTAAATATCGGCGATGAATGCGTTGGGTGCGAAGCGGCTCAGGAAGGAGCGGCGGGCGAGGATAAGGCCAAGAAACACGATAATGAAGAAGGCGATGAGCGCGATCCCCAGCAGGGGAGCCATGGTTGCGAAGGCGATCAGACGCTCCTGCAAGCGTTCGCGAACCGGATCCAGGCGGCGCAAGACATCACCCGTTTCGGTCACTTCATTCTCCACGGCCACGACACCTTCCATGCGCTCCACGATGCCGTCGAGTCGCGCGGTATCCTCCGCGGAGAGGGTCGTGCCGCGGAGCGTCACGATGCCGGAGGAGACCGTCACTGTGACATCTTCGAAGCCGCCTAACTCGCTCAGGATGTCGCGCAGACGTTGAGCGATAGCCGCGTCTTGGCTTTGGTCATCAGTGGCCGAGATCGGTCCGTCGAGGTTGAAGGGAGCTATCTCCTGCGCTGTGGCAGGGAAGGCGATAAGACAGAAAATCAGAGCTAAAAATCGCATGGCGCAGCTTTGCGGCATGTACGCGGAGGCGTCAAAGCCTGATTGGATCGCCCTTTGCAATGCGGTCGATCTCAATAATCGTAGAGAGGACCGCAGGCATGTCACGAAGGTCGATCATATTAGGGCCGTCAGACGGAGCATTGTCCGGGTCTTCATGGGTCTCGATGAAGACGCCCGCAATGCCTAGAGAGACCGCCGCCCGGGCCATAACTGGGGCAAAGCGTCTGTCGCCGCCAGAGGATCCTCCAAGTGCCCCTGGAGCGGCGACCGAATGCGTCGCGTCCATGACCACCGGATAACCCGTCTGTGCCATAATCGGCAAAGACCGCATGTCTGCGACAAATGTATTGTAGCCAAAGCTCACGCCGCGCTCCGTCAGGAGGATCTTCTGATTGCCAGTGCTTTCGATTTTGTCGACGACGTTGGTCATGTCCCATGGGGCCATGAACTGCGCTTTCTTGACGTTCACCACCGCGCCTGATTGCCCGGCCGCTAAGAGGAGGTCCGTTTGCCGGGCGAGGAATGCGGGGATCTGGAGAACGTCACAGACTGCCGCGGCTTGCGAGGCTTGCTCTGGCGAGTGGATATCGGTGAGCACCGGCATCCCCATGGCTTTCACTGTGTCGAGAACCTTTAGGCCCTCATCAATCCCGAGGCCGCGCTGTCCACCGAGGGAACTGCGGTTCGCCTTGTCGAAGCTCGACTTGAACACATAGCCTGCGCCAACGGCTGCGCAGGCTTCGGCCATGGTCCCGGCGATCATCTGCGCGTGATCCTGGCTCTCCAATTGGCAGGGGCCTGCGATCAGGGTCAGGGGCGCGTCGTTCGACGCTGCGACCCCGCCGATCTGCACAGTTCTCATCAGTTGGAAACCTGTTCGCGCAGGATGGATGCGGTCAGCGACACCATCAAGTAGATCCCCGCAAAGATCAGAAACGCCAGGAACGTGTTCTCGAAGACCTTTGGATAGGTGGGGGTGTCAGGGGCCGTGGGTGGTGTGGAGATTGCGATGTACCGCACTTGCCTGTCCGCTGCGATTCGCGATGCCTCGAGCGCTTGAAGCGCCTGTTGAAGCATTGCATCACGGGTCGTGAAGTCGATCTGCGCAATCTGAATCTGGGCTTGGATTGAGGGAAGCGACGCGCCGCCATCCGGGTTCTGGATCACATCGGCCTTTTGCTGAGCGATGCTGGACTCAAGACGATCAATCTCCGACTGGACGGCGGCCACGCGGGCCTCGTTGGGCCGACGGACCGCGAGAAGGCCCTGCAATTCCAACTTCTTCTGTTCGAGCTCCGTCTCGAACTGTGCAATCCGCTGCTGGGCGCTTGCGATGACGCCAGTGGCGTCAACTGTCTGAAGTTCTGTCTGGAGGCTAACAAGCCGCTCGGCAGCTTCTTGGCGCTTAATCTCTGCGTCCGCATAGCTTTCGCGCGCGCCGCGCATCTGGTCGTTCCGAAGTCGCAGAGACAAATCAGACACCTGGCCCTCAGCGTAGGATATCAACGCGTTGGAGAACGCCTGGCTCGCCTCCGGCGAACCGGCAATCACTTCCATGTCGATGATGCCCTCCGTGGGATCGTAGCCGATTTTGACGTTCTTCTGATAGATCTTGTACGCTTCCTCGTTCGAAGCGTCCGCGGCAAGCCGCGTGATCGCGTCAAACTCCTCGTTTTGGAAATGTCCTTTGAAACCGTGTTCTTCGTCGAGCCTTAGCATCGCCTCCCGCGACGACAGGTAGCCCTGAACCGCGATGGAATCCTGCACAGTGGCAAGCTGGTTCGTTCCAAACATGCCAGCGAGGCCACCGCCTGCACCGGCGGAGCTTTCGTTTTGTTGAATGAGAAACGCGCTCTTGGTGGCGAAAAGTGGCGTCGCCATGACTGCGAAATAGTAACCCATCACGATTGTCGGCAGGCCAACGAAGATTGCGAGCCGCATAAAGAGCAGCGTCATCTTCTTTCGGCGACGGCTTGCGATATCGCGTTGGATCGACAGGATCGCTTCGGCGCGTTGCTCTGCCGGGGCGCGTTCCACGGCGGGTGGCTTGCCCTGCGGGACGGTCTGCGGAAGCTGTACGTTGTCTCCCGGCAGCAATTGTGTGTCGCCCGTGTTGGGGATCACAAGCTCCAGCGCGCCCGCCGCAGCGAAGGGATCAATGCCCTTTTCACGTAGAAGTTTCACAGCCTCGAAATCGGATGTCGCCGCGATGCCGTTCTTTTGAGCGACACGTCGCGCCATACGAAGCTGACGCCCGGTCAGTCCTTCTTTGCGGATCGCGTCGATGTTTGTTTCGCCTCGGACTTCCCTTGCTGATGAAACCTGACCGGATCGCGCGCCCGGTTGTGAGGACGATTTCTGCGCGGCCTGGATCTGACTCCGGAGCTTGTCTTGTGCTGACGGCTCCCCTTCGGCGGCAGGGCGGCTTTGGTCCTGTAGTTTGAGTGGAACGGGGCGGCGCACGATCGTCTTGCCCTCCTCAGAGGTGACGGACGCATCCGTGGAGCGTGGCGCCGAGGCGCTGCGCTTGATGCGGAACTTAGAGGCTCTGGGTTTGGTAGTCATAAAGCTGCTTCGCCTCTTCCAGAGTGTCGAACATTACAAACTGCCCGTCGATCAGCACGGCGGCTGAACGGGCGAACTTTTCGAGTGTCTCGGCCTGGTGCGAGACGATGATGACCGTCGTGGTCTCTAGTCGTTCCTTTAGCACAGCGCCGGCTTTTTTGTTGAACGCCGTGTCAGTGGTCTGCGGCATCCCCTCATCGATGAGGTACATATCGAAGTCCAGCGCGAGCAGGAGGGCGAACGTAAAGCGTGCGCGCATACCCGCCGAATACGTGCCCACCGGCATGTCAAAATACTCTTCAATCCCGCACATCCATCGGCAAAAAGCCTCAACGTAATCGGGGTCCAGCCCATACAGCCGCGCGATGTAGCGGCTGTTTTCAACGGCCGTGTGCTTTGTGACGACCCCGCCCATGAAGCCCAGTGGGAACGAGATATTGCAGTTTCGGTAGATCGCGCCCTCGTCGGGTTTCTCGAGGCCGGCCATCATGTTGATAACGGTCGTCTTGCCAGTGCCGTTCGGCGCCAAAATGCCCAGTGAGTTGCCGAGTTCCACACGGAACGAGGCGCGGTCAAGGATCACCTTGCGCTGCTTTCCCGTCCAGAAGGACTTCGACACGTTCACAAACTCGAGCATCGTCGCTCCCCGGCATGCCCCTTAGCCGATCATTTGCCACTCTTAGCTGAGAGGTTCTTAAGACGCCCTCAAGACGCCTCCCACCTATAATGGCAAGATTAACGGCTAACTAACAATCAATTGAGGCAAAAATACGGAGGTATGGAAGCCGCCAACGCTCAGGCAGGCGGCTCCCGTAGCGTCACTCAGCGGCAACCGGCTCCGGCATCCGGTCTATATCTTGCTTTTGCACGCGCAGCGCTTTGCCTGCGATAATCGACAGGATTGCCGCGCCGAAGGAGAAGAGCGCTCCCATTTTGGCAGCGTCCTGTACGGGCCCAGCCTCAAAGGCCACAGCCGCCACGAAAAGCGAGACTGTGAAGCCGATGGCGGCAACGAAACCGATGACAATGAGGTCAAGGATGCGCATGCCCTCGGGTATACCGAGGCCCATGGGCCGCGCGGCGATCCAGCCAAAGGCAAGAATGCCGACCGGTTTCCCCACGATGAGGCCCGCCAGAACGAGCCATGTTGCATCGCCCATGGACGAGAACTGGACGCCCGCGTTGCAGAGGCCGAAGAAAAACAGGATGACTTCCACCGGTGCTTTCAGCGCATGCTCGATCTGATTAAGCAGGTCGGTCATATGCGTTTCCGCCATCGCAAAGATGCCGAAGTAACGATCTGCATGGGGGATTGTTGGCACAATCGGGAGAAGGCCCAAGGCTGGGTGCAGACCGCTCATCATGAAGCCGTACCAGCTGAGGCAGGCCGCGATGAGGTAGGGCCAGAAGCGCAGCGTCTTGCGTACCCAGGTGGAGTTCGGGCGGTCCTGCTTGCCGCGATCCATCCGGCGCGGCAGCCAGTTGGCAAGCATGAAAACACCCACTGCGGCAAAGACAGACAGCAACAGCCAAACAGGAGCGAGGTCGCCTGAAGGATAAAACACGGCCAGAATAATCAGGCCCGCGGCATCGTCAGCAATGGCCAGCAGGAGGAGGAACCGGACTGCGGGGTGTCCTGCGCCGAAGACCAGGCGCCCCACGAGGTAAGAGAATGCGATGTCGGTAGCGGTGGGGACAGCCCAGCCATTTGCAACAGCGTCATAGGTATCCGAGCCCAGCAACGCAGCGAGGCCCAGATACACTGCGATAGGCCCAAACATCCCGCCCGCGGTGGCAAAAAGCGGCGTGGCAGCTTTCTTGCCGCGCAAGGAACCGTTCTTGAGGATAACCGCTTCCCAGACCTCTTTGGCCGCGATGGCAAAGAAGAATGCCATGAGGATGTCGTTGACGAGGTAGTGCAGCGTCAGCGTCCGGTGCCCGTGGTGATAGTGGCCGATCGGGGCGTGATCCCAAATCTTGAACTCGACGAAGTTGTAGTAGCTCTCATAGTGGACGTTGGCCCAGACAAGCGCGATGAGCGCTCCGGCAATGAGTAGCAGTGAGTAATTGGAGACGAAGTTCCAAACGCGGGTCATCTCATGATCCCCCTTTGCGGACGTTGAGGCGGGTCTAGGGGAAGGGGCGGATCAGTTCAATGGGTCTGCATACATATGTATGCGACACGTCAGCGCGCGAACCTTGACGTGCGTAACAGCGTTGGCTCGCCTTCTTCAGAGGATGGCGTTGACCGCGAAACCAGCGAGCATCGCGCCGATGAGGCCGTAGGCAATATAAGCAGCAAAGACCCGCGGTTTGACGAGCGGCCAAACTGCTACTGCCGCCGGAATGCAGCTTACGCCGCCCGCGATGATAAAGGACATCGCAGCACCTGGCGCCATACCCTGGTTCATCAGCTCGCCCACCAGCGGTACAGCTGCATAGCCGTTGAGATACGCTGGCCCGCCAATCAAAGCGCCGAGCACCACCGGCCCTGCTCCTTCGCCGCCAAGAAATCCGGCAATGCTCTCTGCCGGGACGTAGGTGAGCATCACGCTTTCGATGACGTATGCGAGCGTCAGCCACTTCAGCAGAAACAGCCCGTTCTCGACCGCCGTGACGCGGAAGGTCTCGCGACGCGGTACTTCCCGCCAGAAGGCCCAGACCGGCTTGCCGGAAAACGGTGATGGTCCGCATCCGCATCCCCGGCTGGGTTGAACATCGCGCAGCGGGTCAGCAAACACCGGTGAGCGCATGAATAGCATCGTGAAAAAGCCTCCCGCAGCACCCAGCGCTATCGCGGCCACGGCTTTCAGAGCTGCGAACTCGAAAGAGATCGCCCCAGCTGTAATCGTAAACATTGCCGGGTCCATCAGCGGGGATGCCAGCCAAAACGCCATGACGGCAGAGAGCGGCGCCCCAACAGCCAGAAGCCCGGCAATGAAGGGGATGACCTCACAGGAGCAGAAGGGGGATAGTCCGCCGAGAAGAGACGCTAGGATAATCATGCGAACCTGGTTGCCCTTGAACGCTTCCGCGAGCAGCGTCTCGGCACCTGTGGCTTTGACATAGGCCACAGCGACCACAGCGAAAAGAATGAATGGTCCGGTGCCAGCCAGCGCTTTGATCGTAAAGCGGATCGTCTCTGTCACTTGCGTGGGATCGAAGAAGGCGAGGAGGGCGAGGATCACAATGCTTGCGATCCACCCCTTCGGAATATCACGCAGTTTCGGCAGGTTCTGCGTCAGATCAACCATGGTCGTGCTTTCCCAACGGGCTATCGGCGCAGCATTCTGACAAAAGATACTCGCTGAGCGCCCTGACCTCGTCGTAGGCAACTGCTGCGCAGATTATGGACCGTCCTTTCTTCTCCTGCCGCACGAGCCCCGCCTGCGAGAGGATCTTCATATGGTGCGTCAGCGTCGAGCCGGTGACACCACTCCGCTCGCCCAGTTCTCCGATGGACAGCCCAGTTTCTCCGGCCCGTACAAGGGCGCGAAGAACCATCAGCCGCTGTTCGGAGCCTAAAGCCGCAAAGGCAGAAGCGACTTCCACAAGGCGCGTTTCGGTGATGTCATTCATTTTCATAATGCAAATATTATAGAAATATAGAATAATCGCAAGTCCCTTGCCTCCGCCCGTTTACGAAACATGCTTAAGCACATGGAAATCGCTCGCGAAATTCAGGCCTGCCGCCTCTGCGCGCCGCGCTTCGCGGCGACCGCGACCGGACATGGCCCACGTCCGGTGACATGGTTTCAGCCAGGGGCGCGAATCCTCATTGCAGGTCAAGCTCCCGGAGCGCGAGTGCACAAATCCGGCAAGCCTTTCACGGATCCGTCCGGCGACCGCTTGCGCGCCTGGATGGGTGTAGACGAGGACACGTTCTACGACCAAAGCAAGATTGCCATCGTACCCATGGCCTTCTGCTTTCCTGGTTACAACGCCAAGGGCGCTGATCTTCCTCCGCCTCCGCTTTGCGCAAAGACGTGGCGTGCGGCCGTCATGGAAGCTCTCCCCGACATCACGTGCACCCTGCTCGTGGGTGGGTCGGCGCAGACGTGGCACCTAGGAACAAGAAATGTCACCCGGACGGTCGCGGACTGGAGGACCTATGCGCCAAGAGTATTTCCCCTCCCGCACCCATCTTGGCGCAACAACCACTGGCTTGCGTCCAACCCATGGTTCGAGCAAGAGCTTCTGCCCGTGCTAAAATCCAGCCTGAAGGCGATCTTTTGACCAAAGAAACTCCCATCGATGCGGCCTTCGCGATCATGGAGGCAAGCGACAACGACAGCGACCGCCTGCGCTTTTATGAGCGGGTGGCCGATGCTGAGCTTTTTGTCCTGCTGGAAGAAGAGCCTGACGATGAGGATGTCCGCCCGCGCGTTTTCGATTTGGAGGAGGGCACCTACGTCCTCGCTTTCGACCGCGCGGATCGGCTCTCTGCCTTTGCAGAAGGGGCGGTGCCCTATGTCGCGCTCTCGGGGCGCATCCTTGTTCAGATGCTGGCTGAACGTGAATTGGGGCTCGGTCTCAACCTCGAAGTGGCTCCGTCCGCTTATCTTTTGCCCCCTGAGGCGCTGCGGTGGCTCGCAGACACGCTGAAGCAGCGCCCAACCGATGAAGAACTGCGCATCAAGGAGCTGGCCGCCCCGGGCGCGCTCCCTGAAATGCTCCTAACGGCACTCGATGCCAAACTCGCGCTCATGGGCGCGGCTGCTCACGCGGCATTTCTGGCCCGTGCCGTCTACGAGGATGACACCCAAGGTCATGTGCTGGCCTTCGTGGACCCCGCGCCGGGGGCTGAGATGGCTCTGAGTCAGGCGGCGAGCGAGGCGCTCGTCTTTTCAGGTCTCGATGCAGGCCAGTTGGATGTCACCTTTGTGCGGGCGTCAGATACGGTTTCAGCGCAGCTTGCACGCGTGGCGCTGCGGTTTGACCTGCCGCAGCCGCCCCAAGTCCGGGAAGAACGTCCTCCGCCGGGGTCCGATCCGGACAATCCACCAAAGCTGCGCTGAGAGGTCGTCAATATCCCGCGCTACGGTCCACGACGTCGAGCATGGGTTGCCCCGCTTCGTTCAGCCTGATGTTTTCAACGACGCGCTCGGACGCGAGATCTGGACGTGTCGTGGATGCAATGTGGGGAGTTACGGTGACCTTGGGATGCGACCAATACGGGTGCTCTTTCGGCAGTGGCTCCTGTCGAAAGACATCGAGAGTCGCTCCGCCGACGCGTCCGCTCTCCAAAGCGGCCAACAGCGCGTCGTCGTTGATGAGGTGTCCCCGCCCCGGATTGATGATCTTCGCGCCCTCAGGCAGCCAGCCCAGCGTCTCAGCGTTCAGCGTGTTCTCTGTTTGAGGCGTAAAGGGCATTAGCAAAACGAGGATCTCTGACAAACCAAGGATCTCGCGAAGACCGGCAGCGCCGCAGTGGCACGTAATTC
>JBCCPQ010000105.1:0-8840 GCA_039024825.1 Pseudomonadota bacterium | reverse complement strand
TTGGGCGCGCGCCAGAAAGCGTGGGACGACGGTGCCTGGGTGCGCGAAGCGATGCTGGAGCACGGGCGCAAAAAGACCGCACGGCGGGCGGCGGCAGAATAGCGTGGGGGCCAGCCCCCACACCCCCGAGGTATTTTCGGAAAGATGAAGGACAAAGCGATGAGCTCTGCGGAATGGCCGCTCTGGGAAGTCTTCATTCGTGGGCAGCATGGAATGAGCCATCGCCACGTGGGCTCGCTTCATGCTCCGGATGCGGAGCGCGCCATCAAGAATGCGCGCGACGTCTACACGCGTCGCAATGAGGGCGTGAGCATCTGGGTCGTGGAGGCCGCGCATATCGCCGCTTCGTCGCCTTCGGACAAGGGGCCCATGTTCGACCCGTCGCGAGACAAGGTCTACCGTCACCCGACGTTCTATGACCTGCCCGACGGCGCGGGGAAGATGTGATGTTGGGGGAATTCGCTCTCAGGCAGGGGGACAATGCCCTCGTCCTTGGCCATCGGTTATCGGAATGGTGCGGCGTTGGTCCTGCCCTGGAGGAAGACATCGCCCTGGCGAACACGGCGCTCGACCTTATAGGGCAAGGCAAACTTTGGCTCGAACTTGCCGGGGAAGAGCTTGGCCAGTCCGCGGACGACCTGGCCTTCTTGCGCGACGCCCATGCCTATCGCTGCGCGCTTCTGGTGGAGCTTCCGAACGGCGATTTCGGGCAGACCCTCTTGCGCGAATTTTTCTTCGACGCCTTTCAGTTGCCATGGCTCCATGCGCTGACGGGCTCCTCCAGTCCGCGCGTGGCGGAAATTGCGGCGAAGTCCGCAAAAGAGGCCGCCTATCACCTGGAGCGCTCTGCCGAGACGGTCATCGCGCTGGGGGATGGCACGGAAGACTCCAATGCCCGCATGGCGACCGCGCTGCGCTATCTTTGGCCGTACACGGGAGAGCTCATGCTCGATACCGACGCCGACCGTGCTTGTGTCGAGGCCGGGATCGCACCTCTGCCATCCTCTATCCGGGGCGAGTGGGATCGCATCGTGAAAGACGTCCTTTCGCAGGCCATGCTCACCCTGCCCGAGAGCGAGTTTGCCCACCAAGGCGGCCGTACCGGCGCGCGCCACACAGAGCATTTGGGCCACATGCTTGCGACGATGCAGGTGCTTCCACAGAGCCATCCGGGGGCCGCATGGTAGGAGAAGCAGATATCTGGGCCATCCTAGAAACCGTGCCTGATCCGGAAATCCCGGTGATTTCAGTGGTCGATCTGGGTGTGGTCCGCAACGTGGCGGTGACGGATGCCGTCGAGGTGACGGTGACGCCCACCTATTCTGGGTGCCCGGCCATGTCCGTCATTGCGATGGACATCGAAACGGCGCTTGCCAAACAAGGGGTGGACGCGCGGATCGTCACGCAGCTGTCACCGCCGTGGACCACGGACTGGTTGAGCGACAAAGGCCGCGCGCGTCTCGAAGGTTACGGAATTGCACCACCCCGCGCAGCGGGCGGTCCCGAGCGTTGCCCGCATTGCCAAAGCGCCAATGTTCACCGCGTTAGCCAGTTCGGCTCTACGCCCTGCAAGGCGCAATGGCGCTGCGGGAGCTGCCTTGAACCCTTCGACTATTTCAAGTGCCTCTAAATGTTTCATGATCTCGAAGTCACCGCGGTCGAACAACTGACGCGCGATGCCGTGGCAATCACAGCACGGCCTCTTTCGGGGACGTTCGACTTTAAGCCGGGCCAGTACCTCACCTTCCGCAGGGAGTTCGACGGGGCAGAGCTGCGCCGCTCCTATTCGATCTGCGCGGCACCCGGGCAGGGGCTGCGCGTGGGGATCAAGCGAGTGGACGGCGGCGCGTTCTCTAGCTGGGCGCAAGGCCTTCAACCCGGTGACAGGCTGGAGGCCATGACGCCCATGGGCAGCTTCCACAAGCCCGGCGGGCGCCACGTGCTGGGCTTCGCGGCAGGCTCTGGTATCACGCCGATCCTGTCGATCCTCACGGCAACGCTCGCAGAAGACGCGCAAAGCACCTTCACGTTGGTCTACGGAAACCGCACGCGTGCATCGATCATGTTCCGGGACGCTCTGTCTGACCTCAAAGACACGTATCTGGGGCGCTTGAATATCATCCACGTCCTCAGCGGCGAGACGCAGGAAACACCGCTCTTTGAGGGCCGCATCGACGCCGCGAAGTGCGATGCGCTTTTTCAGCACTGGATCGATGTGGCAAATGCAGACCGGGCCTATATCTGCGGTCCTGAGGCGATGATGGCTGATGTCGCTTCCGCGCTGGAAGCGGAGGGGATGCCAAAGACGGATATCCGGTATGAGCTTTTCGGGGCATCTCTGCCCGGGCGCGCAGCAAAGGCGCCCGTGGCAGACGCAGCCAAGGGCATCCCAGCCTCTGTCACGCTGGAAGGGGAGACGCGGCAGTTCACGCTCTCTCCCACGCTGAGCCTTCTCGACGCAGCGCGCGGCCAGTCGCTTGATGCGCCCTTCGCCTGCTGCGCGGGCGTCTGTTCCACCTGCAAGGCGCGCGTGACAGATGGGGAGGTTGAGATGGCCGCCAACCATGCGCTTGAAGACTATGAGGTGGAACAGGGATTTGTTCTGACCTGTCAGGCTTATGCCCGATCAGACCGCGTGGCGTGGGATTACGATCAGGCGGGACACTAAAGCGCGCCAACTCCGCCGAGCGTGAGGTTGGCAACGCTGCGTGCGTACCGCTCCCGGTCCTGCGCATCGGCACGGGGCTTCCACATGTAAAACCAGTTGAGCATTCCAAAGACCGACATTGCAGCTTCGCGCGGGTCTCCCAGATCCGGCGCGGCGGCAAGAAGAGCCGCCTCCATGCGCTGCACCATATCGCGTTGGTGAGCGCGTAAAATGCCCTGCTGCGCATCGGGGAGGAGCGGCATGACCTCCGACTGGATCTTGTGCTCGGCATCCATGCCCTCGTAGGCCAACAGGATTTCCCGGGTGAGATCATGGAGCGTCGCCTCTGAGGCCAGTCCGCAAATTCGGTCGCGCAAGGCCGAGAGGTAGGTGTCAAGAATGTCGAAAAGGAGCGCCTCTTTCGAACCGTAATAGTGGTAGATGTTCGCCTTGGAGATCCCACAGGCCGCTGCAACCTGCGCCATGGAGGCCCGCGCCACACCTTCTTGAGCGAGCACCTGTGCCGCGGCGCGCAGGATGGCCGCGCGTTTCTGGCTGTGATCCTGTGCGATCGGGCGGGCCATCTACCTGGGCCGCTTGTCAACGACGCGCCGCGCTTTTCCCTGACTGCGTTCCACGCCTCCGGGCGGGCGGACGTCCACATCGGCACTTACCCCGATGCTTGACTTGATCGCCTGCACGAGGGCGGGGCCAAGCCCGTCCGGCGCACCCGGCATGGCCTCGGCGAGGATGGTCATTTTATCCATGGCCCCGTCGCGCGTCAGCTCCACCTGGAAGTAGGGGGCAAGACCCGGGATCTTCAGGACCTGCTCCTCGATCTGCGTCGGGAAGACGTTGACGCCGCGCAGGATCATCATGTCGTCAGAGCGCCCCGTCACCTTTTCCATCCGCCGCATCGACCGCGCCGTGCCGGGCAGCAATCGCGTGAGATCTCGCGTGCGGTAGCGGATCATGGGCAGCCCCTCTTTCGTGAGGGTGGTAAAGACCAGCTCACCTTTCTCGCCATCCGGCAACACCTCGCCTGTCTCGGGATCGATGATCTCCGGGTAGAAGTGATCCTCCCAGATGTGCAGGCCGTCCTTTGTCTCGACGCATTCATTGGCCACGCCCGGCCCCATCACTTCTGAAAGGCCGTAGATGTCCACCGCATGCATGTCGAAGGCCTGCTCGATCTCGTGGCGCATGGCGTTTGTCCACGGTTCCGCGCCGAAGACGCCGACATCGAGGGGTGATTTGGCCGGATCGATCCCCTGACGTTGGTACTCCTCTAGGATGTTGAGCATGTAGGACGGCGTGACCATGATCGTCCCGGGCCGGAAATCCTCGATGAGCGTCACCTGCCGCTCTGTCATGCCGCCGGACACCGGAACCACCGTGCAGCCCATCTTCTCCGCGCCGTAGTGCGCGCCAAGCCCCCCGGTAAAGAGCCCGTAGCCATAGGCCACATGCACCGTATCTCCCGGGCGCGTGCCCGACGCGCGAAGGGAGCGGGCCACAAGATCAGCCCACATGTCGACATCATTTTGCGTATATCCGACGACCGTAGGCTTACCTGTTGTGCCCGATGACGCATGGATGCGCGCAATCTTCTCCTTCGGAACCGCAAACAGCCCGAACGGATACTGCGCGCGGAGGTCGTCTTTGACGGTGAAAGGATACTTCGCCAGATCGCTCAGATCTTTGAGGTCATCGGGATGGACTCCCGCCGCATCAAATCGTTCGCGATACATCGCCACGTTCTCGTAGGCATGCCGCAGAGACCACTTGAGCCGCGCGAGCTGCGTCGCGCGTATTTCATCGACGGATGCGATCTCAATCGGGTCTAGGCTCGCGTGATCAGGCGTCAGATCCTTCATGTGTCCTCCTCGAAAACGGTGCCGCCAATGGCGCGTGAGGCGCCGCGGAACTCTGCGATCAGGGTGCCTGCGTCGGTTTTGACTGTGACGTCGTAGATGCCGCTCCGGCCCTGCAGCGCGACCTCGCGCGCGGTGGCGATCAGCCGGTCGCCGAGCCGTCCGGGTGCGGTGTAGGTGATGGAATTATGCTGCGCGACAGTGCTGACGTTCCGGCTATTGCACGCAAAGGCAAAGGCACTGTCTGCGAGCGTATAGGTCACCCCGCCATGGCAGATGCCGTGGCCATTGCAATGGTGCGCCGCCACTGTCAGCGACAGCACAGCCCTGCCTTCGGACACACTCTCTATCGACATGCCCATCCATGCCGACGCGCCGTCCTGCGCCCAAAGGGCATCGGCCACCCGCCTTGCGCGTTCGTCAGGGATCATGGTGTGCCCGTGAACTTGGCTACGCGTTTGCCCAGAAAGGCCGCAACGCCTTCCGCATAGTCCGCACTGCGTCCGCAGGCGCGCTGGAGCTCTGCTTCTAGGTCAAGCTGCGCATCAAGGTCATTGGTCGCCGCGGCGTGGATTGCCCGCTTCGTTGACGCGAACCCGAATGTCGGCCCGGTGGCCATCTCTGCCGCCAACTTGCGCGCGGCGGTCATGAGCTCCGCTGTTGGGAACACCTGCCAGATCAGTCCCCACTCCTCCGCCTGCTGCGCGCTGAGCGGCGCCGCTGTCAGCGCCAGCGCCTTTGCGCGGGCCTCCCCCAAGGCCCGTGCCAGCACCCAGGAGCCGCCAGCATCGGGGATCAGCCCTACCTTGGCAAATGACTGAATGAAACGCGCTGTGTCGGCGGCCAGAACAATGTCGCAGGCCAGGGCAAGGTTCGCACCAGCACCTGCCGCCACGCCGTTCACGGCACAGATAACCGGGGCAGGGGTCCCCCGGATGAGCCGGATGAGCGGGTTGTAATTCTGCGCCAAAGTCGCGCCCAAATCGGGTGGACCGCCCATTTTGGACGGATCCCGGTCCCCCAGATCCTGACCCGCACAAAACCCGCGCCCGGCCCCGTTGAGAAGGATTGCCCGCTTGCCCTGAGCACCTTCCAAGGCTGCCCGAAGCTCGACATGCATATCGTCGGTAAAGCTGTTGAGCTTGTCCGGCCGGTTCAGCGTGATCTCGACCCAGTCGCCGTGGTCATCGGTGAGAATATCCATGACCGAAATCGTTTGCATAAGCCGACCGTGCGGTCAATTAATATCGCAGGGGGTGCGCCATGGGGATCCAGAAGGTAGAAAGCTTCGTTGCCGGACAATGGGTTGGGCCAGACAGCTCCGCCCGGCCTATCCATTCCGCCATCGACGGCACCCAGATCGCAGAAGCTGGCGCCGCGCTCGATACTGACGCGATGCTGACCTATGCACGTGAGATGGGCGGTCCTGCGCTCCGTGCGCTCACGTTCCACGACCGCGCGAAAATGCTCAAGGCACTGGCCCTGCACCTCAGTGAGCACAAGAAGGCGCTTTACGACCTGAGTTTCGCCACAGGGGCCACGGCCAAGGACCATCTGATCGATATCGACGGCGGGATCGGGACGATGTTCGTCTTCGCCTCCAAAGGCCGCCGCGAGATGCCCGCAGGGCAGGTCTACCTCGACGGAGGCGTGGAACAGCTGTCCAAACACGGCACCTTCATGGGGCAGCACATCTGCACCCCGCTGCAAGGCTGCGCCGTGCACATCAATGCATTCAACTTCCCGGTCTGGGGCATGCTGGAGAAACTCGCTCCGACGCTCCTTGCCGGGGTGCCCGCCATCGTGAAACCCGCCACTGCGTCCTGTTACGTCGCTGAATACGCCGCCCGCATAATGCTGGACAGCGGGATCCTCCCCAAAGGTGCACTTCAGCTTGTCTCCGGCGGCCTCGGCGGGATGCTCGATGCGCTAGGCTGCCAGGACGTGGTGAGCTTTACCGGCTCAGCCGAAACCGCGCTGAAGCTCCGCAGTTCAGGGCACCTTCTGGCCCAGTCTGTCAGGTTCATCGCGGAACAGGACAGTCTGAATGCGTCGCTCCTTGGTGCCGATGCATTGCCTGGCACGCCGGAGTTTGACCTCTTCGTCAAGGAAGTGAGCCGCGAGATGACCACCAAGGCGGGCCAGAAATGTACAGCCATCCGCCGCATCATCGCGCCAGAGGATCTGCTCGACCCGCTCATCACGGCCCTCCGCGAACGTCTCTCCGGCATCACTCCCGGCGATCCGAGGGAGGAGGGCACACGCATGGGCGCTCTGATCTCAGAGGAGCAGAAAGCCGATGTCCTCCGCAAAGCCGCAGTGATCGCAACGGAAGCGGAGAGGGTCCATGGCGACCCGTCCGTCACGCCGGACAAGGGCGCCTACCTGCCGCCGATACTTTTTTACTGCGCCGACCCTGACAGCGCCGCACGCGTTCACGATACCGAAGCCTTCGGCCCCGTCGCCACGATCATGGGCTATCGCGACCTCGATCACGGGATTGCGCTTTTGAACAGGGGGCAAGGCTCACTGGTGGCGTCTGTCATCACCCATGATCCGGCGACGGCCCGCGCTGTTGCCCTCGGCTCAGGGGCCTTTCACGGGCGGATCTACATCAATGATCGGACATCCATGGCTGAAAGCACCGGCCACGGCTCGCCGCTCCCGCACATGGTTCATGGCGGCCCGGGCCGTGCCGGCGGAGGTGAGGAGATGGGCGGGATCCGCGGTGTCATGCACTACATGCAGCGCACGGCCATTCAAGGCAGCCCGGAGATGCTCACGGCCATCGGTGACCGCTGGGTGCCGGGTGCTGAAGAACACAACGAAAGTGCGCACCCCTTTACGCGCCGCTTCGGGGAGCTCGCCATCGGAGAGACCATCACTACAGAGCCCCGGCGGATCAGCCTCGAAGACATCGAACATTTCGCGGAGTTCACGGGCGACACCTTCTACGCTCACATGGACGAGGCTGCGGCCGCGCGAAACCCGTTCTTCCCCGGCCGCGTGGCGCACGGGTATCTGTTGCTCAGCTTCGCCGCAGGTCTGTTCGTTGAGCCCAGCGAAGGCCCCGTCCTCGCCAACACCGGCCTAGATTCCTTGCGCTTTCTGGAACCCGTCGGCGCAGGCGACAGCATCCACGTCCGGTTGACCGTCAAACACAAGACACTGCGCAACGACGATTACGGCGAAGTGCGGTGGCACGTAACGCTCTATAAGCAGACTGGCGCCCCTGCGGCAGAATATGAACTTCTGACGATGAATGCTGTCTAACCACGCGGGCTTGGCCTAGCCTGAACTTATGGACGCGACTCTCATCCCTCTGCGCGATACAACGCCCCTCAAGACATGGTCGCTCCTCATGACGATTCTGGGCGACCGGGAGGCAACGCCCGACCATCCAGTAAGCGGCGGGGTCCTTCGCGGGCTCGTGGGTGACCTCGGTGTGACACCAGAGGCCGCGCGCGTGGCGCTTCACCGCCTGCGCAAGGATGGCTGGGTGGAGACGCGCAAACGCGGGCGAGAGAGCGACTACCATCTCACGCAAAAGGGTTTGAGCGAAACCCGGGCCGTGCGTCGCCGGGTTTATGCACCAGACCTGCCTGAGCTTGAGGCATGGACCCTCCACGCCGTCGCCGCTGTCCCTGAGATGGGGGATCGTCCCTACGTGATCCTTGCGCCATCTCTCATCGCTTTACCATCGCGCGCCAAACTGCCCGGCAGTCTGCCTATCACGCCAGCGGACAAGGTGCCCAGTTGGATCCTTGATCGCTGCCTCCCTCAGGATCTGCGGGATCTGGCGGAGGCACTGACACGCCAAACGGCCCCCAACACCCCGGCCGAGCGCATTCTGATCCTCCACCATTGGCGGCGTCTGGCTCTTCGGGATGGCTTCTGGCTTTCCCGCGCGCTCGATCCCGGCGGGCTTGCGGATCGATGCCGCTCGGCCTCGCTTGCGGCTATCGGGGTCAGAACGCTTTAAGAACGCCGCTCAATCTGGATAGTCCTTCTTCGAGGATCGCGGGGGTGTTTGCATATCCGATCCGGGCATAACCCTCCATGTCGAAGGCATCGCCCGGGGTCAACATGACCCCTGTTCCTTCCAGCGCGTGAATGCAGAATGCGCGTGAGGTCATGGGTACATCCAATCGCAGCATCGCGGTCGTCCCCGCGCGCGGCTTTACCCAGCCAACGCGCGGCTCAGCATCGACCCAGTCGCTCAGTGTGGCCAGGTTGCCCCGTGTGATCGTCTGCGACCGCGCCAGCACCTTGTCGGCGTTTTCCAGCGCAATCGTGGCGAAATGGTCGTTCAGGCACCC
>JBCCPQ010000104.1:0-8859 GCA_039024825.1 Pseudomonadota bacterium | reverse complement strand
GTTTGACGCGTCCGACGTCACCGAAAAGAAAGATGCTCTGATCGCCACAGCCCGGCGGTGCTTTGATGTGGGTCTTCAGACCAACGCTGGCGGCAATCTGAGCGTGCGCCTCGATTGTGCAGATGCCATTGTGATCAAACCTTCAGGCGTGGGCTTTGCAGAGTGCACGCGTGATAATCTTCAGATCGTGCATCTCGACGGCACGATCGAGCCATCCGAGCACAAGCCCTCCAAGGACCTCGGGTTCCATCTCGACCTCTACCGTATTCGCGATGACATTCGCGCGGTGGTCCACTGCCATTCCCCGTGGGCGACCGGCTATGCAAGCGCGGGTCTCGAAATTCCGTGCCTCACGGTTCAGACCATTGAAAAGATCGGGCGCATGCCGCTCATTCCTCTGTCAGCCCAAGGTGGCCCACAGACCGATGTGGAAATCAGCCCTGTCTTCAAGGACCCAAAAATCGTGGCGGCGGTGCTCGCAAACCATGGCACGATTGGAGTCGGCAAGACCTTGATGAAAGCGCAGTACCTTGCGGAGATTATCGAAGAGACGGCGCATATCGCGTTTGTTCGAGACACCCTCATGGCGGCCCATGGCAAAACGCAATCTGATTTGCCGACATACGGGACTGCCGCCGAAGCTGCGCAGGCCCACTAGCTTAACATTAGTCCAGGCAAAGCTCCGCTATCCGATCGGCGGATTTCCGAAGATGGGGCAGGCTGGCTTCCAGGCTGTCGATGTCGCGGCGCTGATCTGGCGCATGGATCGATAGCGTTGATAGAAGCCGGTTCTGGCTGTCCCGGATTGGGACTGCAATGGCGCTCATTCCGTCCATGAACTCCCCATTGTCTGTCGCGTAGCCGCGTTGGCGGGTTGCCAGAAGCTCCTGCCTGAGCGCTTCCCGTTCTGTAATGGTGCGATCCGTGTGACGGTCGAGCTGCAGCCATTTGAGGACGCGCGTGAGCTTGTCCGAGCGGAGAGATGACAGGTACATCTTCCCGCTCGCTGTTGAGTGAAAGGGGACCTGCGTGCCAATGGGAAACTGGATGCGCAGCGGCCAGTGTGTTTCAACCCGGTCGAGATACACCATGCCGTAGCGGGACGGCGCTGCGAGGTTGCAGGTCTCACCGACTGACTCTGCCAGTTCCTTCAGAATGAGGAGGCGCTCGGTCCGGATGCGCTGCGATGACAGCACGTTGCTGGACAATCGCCGTGTCCGTCGCCCAGGCCCAAAAGATCGTCCGTCAACATCTCGCTGCAGAAACCCCTCGTCCTCTGCCGTGGCGAGAAGCCGGTGGATCGTCGCAATGGGAAGGCCTAGGGCGTCGGACAGGGCAGACGGGCTCACAGGCACGCCGGCACGCGCGACCTCTTCAATTATTGCAAGAAGCCGGAGGTTCGGTGCGATCTGAACCCTGTCGGATACCTGAGTCTCTTCTGACATGCTCTCTCATTAACGGCCAGGCAGCAGTGACAGGGCCAGCGGCGGCGTCACCGACACCAGTATCCACACACTGATCAGGGCGACAAGATACGGCACCGTATATCGCAGCAGTCGGAAATACGGCACCCCTGTCACCCCGGAGGCGACGTATAAGTTCAATCCGTATGGTGGCGTAATGAACCCGATGGAGGCGCCGACGAGGAAGATCACCGAGAAGTGGACCGGATCGACGCCAACGCTGACGGCGATGGGAGCAAGGATCGGGGCCAGGATGATCGTTACCGGAAGGGACTCAAGCACCATGCCGGAGAAGAACACGATAACCATCGCGGTGAAGAGGACTGCGTAATATCCACCCATGGATGTCACGAATGCTCCAATCACATCCTGCGCGCCAAGGAGCGACAGGATCTGCTGCATCACCACCGAGATCGCAATGAGCGGCGCGAGGATGCCGGTGATCTCTGCTGACCGCATGGTGATCCCGGGGATCTGCCATGGTGTGAAGCCCTCCACGACCAGCATTTCTGCATAGGACTTTGTCTCCCATGTCTCTTCCGCGTCCTGTTTGGTCACGCGGCTGATCACCCATGAAAGAAGGCCCACGATGATGCAGAAGCCGACTGTGACGCCTGCCGCCTCCGTGGGGGAGAACTTGCCGGTGTAGATGCCCCACAGCACGAGCCCGATCGCGAAGAAGCCAAGCCACGCACCGAAGGCCGTTTTGAGCACCCGGTTAAGCTGGAGCGGGATCAGGTAACCCCAGCCGTTCATGCGGCAGATGATCCAGCAAGCGAGTTGCATGCCCACCACCATGAGGGCGCCAGGGACGATTCCCGCGATGAAGAGGTCAGAGATCGGCAGGTTCATCAGGAAGCCGTAGACGATGAAGATAATCGACGGCGGGATGATGATCCCCACTGTGCCCCCGGCTGCAGCGGTGGCCGCCGAAAAGCGTTCATCATAGCCACCCTTCACCATCTCCGGGTGCAGCATGGAACCAATGGTTGCTGTCGTGGCCGAGTTTGAACCTGAGATCGCGGCGAAGAGACCGCAGGCACCGAGGGAGGCCATGGCGAGCCCGCCTCGGAGCCACCCAAGACAAGCGTAGGCAAAGTCCGACAATCGTCGCGCGATCCCGGACTTGTTGATCAGGTCACCCGTGAGGATGAAAAGCGGCATCGCCAAAAGCGCGAAGCCCTTGTTGAAAACATTCATGAGCTCTGCGCCCATGTTGTCGAGCGTGAGCCCGAGGACAGCCGAGCACCCGATGACCCAATAAGCAATGACCAGAAGCACCGGCACGCCTAGCATGAAAAGAAGCGTCACCCCAAGGGAGATGAGCGTGATCCAGGTTCCATCAGCCATTACGCATCTCCCCCGATCACAGCTTGCTTGATCATCGGCCGCCCGGATCGCCAATTGCCGATATCCTCAAAGAGGTTTTGGAATACGCGCCCGCACATCAAAAGAAACGCCAGCGGCACCGTGATCAAAAACCACCATTGCAGCGTGTTGTCTGTGCCAAGGACGATCTGAAAGTTCGAGGCCGAGAGCGCCGTGGCACGGGTCGCCGTCACCATGACGATGACCGCAAAGATGAACCAAAGGATCGCATCGAGTATGAGGCAGGCGAATTGTCCCGCGCGGGGCATCCGCGCGCGGAACTCAGAAAAGCTCAGGTGTGTCCGGACGCGGACACTGTATGTTGCGCCAAACCAGGCCATGATCATGAAGAGGAAGGGCGGGATCGTCGTTGACCAGGGTTGCTGGTTTGAAAAGACAAACCTGTCGATGACGCCCCAGAAGATGATTGCAGCGATTGCGAGGTAGGCGGTGACCATGACCGTGCGCTCGAAATAGCGCTCAACTAAGGGAAGGGTTCGGTATATGACCGCCACCCCGATCCCACCCACAATGGCCACGATCACCCCAACGAGCCAGGCGGCGTCAGCGCGGAGCGCATTGCGGATTTCAAAGGAATCCTGTGTTCCAAACGCCGCAAGAATAGCGACAAAGTCCGACCACATGGGGCTGTCCTCCCGTTAGGCGTCTCGCGGATTGATCCGTCTCGTAACGCGTCCGATGCCCACCCGTCTCCGGAATGAGGCAACTTACGAAGAGCCTGGGGCCCCACGAAAACAGCCTCTAAGTTGAAAAGGCCGGCCTCCATCTGGAGGCCGGCCCAAGGGTAAGAGCCCGTCTTTAGGCCGAACGCCACCAGCGGCGCGGCTCGACATTCTCGGCGAGGGTGTGCGGGTTGTTGCGCACCTCGTCGTAGATGTCCTGGTAGGTGTCGATGCCACCGGCCCAGCCGTTGATCCGCTCGCGCCACTGCTCCCAGAGCTGTGGCTGGAACTCGGGCGAGCACATCTCTTCTGCCTTCTTGATCTCAGCGTCGGAAAGGGACGCCACACGCACGTCATTCTGCGCGAAGATCGTGTCTGGCAGCTGCGGGTTGGAGAAGCCCACCGTGTTCACGAGGGCCGCTTCGTTGGCCGCCTGCACGTGCACCTGCGTGAGGTAGGAGCTTTCCATCACAGCGTCCTGAAGCTCACCACCGAGGCTGTCGAAGGTCTCGCCGCGCATTGCGGTGTGCTCCGTGCCGCAGAAGAAGCGCAGGTCAACACACTGCGAAACAACCGGCGACATGTTCGCGTAGGCCACGGCAGATGCCCAAGTTTCGGCACCGTCAATGAGGCCCTGCTTGAGACCGTCGAGCGTTTCTTCCCATGCCACAGGTACCGGGTTCAGGTTCAGCGCGTTCATGGCGATACGGCCAAGCTGCGTACCCGTCACGCGGTTCTTCGTGCCCATGATCTCCTCAATGGAGGTAATCGTAGGCTTGTCGGCAAAGTTCGCACCCATCTGGATGCCGCGAAGTTCGGCATGGGTGAAGAGGAACTTCAGCCCGTGACGCTTCTCAAACGGGTCACGCAGGATGCGCTGCGACTCAGGCGAGTACATGAAGTAGTACTGGTCCGCGCGGGTGCGGAACATGTACGCATAGTCCAAAACGTTGAGATATGGCGCACCACCAGCGGAGTTCTGCGTGGAAGCGGCGTAGAGGTCGATGATGCCCTGCTGAGCCTTCTCGACGCAGCTCAGCTGGCCGCAGATCTGGTTGTTACCGATGAACTCGATGCGGATCTCGCCGTCGGTGCGTTCTTCGAGGTCCCGAGCGAACTCGAGGCAGCCCGCGCGCTCGATCAGAAGGTTCTGCTGGTTGAAACCTGCAGCGCCGAACTTGAGCATGAACTTCGGCTCTTTGGCGAAACGCTTGTTGTACGTAGACTCAGACGCAGCAGCGAGATTCGCCGCCGTCATTGCGCCACCGAAGGTACCAGCAGCCAAGAGCGTTGAGCTCAAGCCGTAAGTACCTGCGATACGGAAGAAATCTCGGCGTGAGACTCCCTTTACCCGATCAAACATTCCCATTGCATCCTCCCATGTGAGCAATAATTGAGATTATTTTTATCAAAAAAGGCTAGTATAGGTTTTTCAGTTTGCCTAGACTTTTTTCATACTTGAGGAGAAATGCCTAAGTTGGAAGCAGATTACGTCATCGTGGGAGCTGGCTCTGCAGGCTGCGTGCTCGCAAATCGGCTAAGCGCCAACCCGGCGCGGCGGGTGGTTTTGCTTGAAGCAGGCGGACCCGACCGTAATCCCTGGATCCACATTCCAGTCGGCTACTTCAAAACGATCCATAATCCCAAGGTGGACTGGTGCTACAAGACAGAGCCGGACCCCGGGTTGGGCGGGCGCTCCATTGAATGGCCCCGTGGCAAAGTCCTGGGCGGGTCCTCTTCCCTGAACGGTCTTCTTTATGTCCGGGGACAGCCTCAGGATTACGATCGCTGGGCGCAGATGGGCAATCCAGGTTGGGGCTGGGAAGACGTTCTGCCATTGTTCAAACGCTCTGAAAGCAATGAACGTGGTGCCGATGACTTTCACGGAAGCGAAGGTGGTCTGAGTGTCTCTGACATGCGCATCAAACGGCCGATTACCGACGCATGGGTCGCCGCTGCGCAGGCTGCGGGCTACAAATTCAATCCAGATTACAACGGCGCAGATCAGGAGGGCGTCGGCTTTTTCCAACTGACCGCCCGCAATGGACGCCGCTGTTCGTCTGCTGTGGCCTTCTTGAACCCCGCTAAGTCTCGCGAGAACCTGACGATCATAACCCACGCGCAAGTGGAAAAGATCGTGACCGAGGGCAATCGCGCGACCGCTGTTCGCTACCGTGACCGCGCTGGGCGCGTTCAGGAGGTGAAGGCGGGCCGGGAGATCATCTTGTCAGGCGGCGCGATCAACTCTCCCCAGCTCATGATGCTGTCCGGGCTGGGAGAGGCAGATCAATTACGCGACCATGGGATTGATGTGGTTTCGCACCTCCCCGCCGTTGGAAAGAACATGCAGGATCACCTGCAGGCGCGCCTCGTCTACAAATGCAATGAGCCCACCCTGAATGATGAAGTGGCAAGCCTTTGGGGCCAAGCGAAGATTGGTTTGCGCTACATGATCGACAGGACGGGGCCCATGGCGATGGCCGCGTCGCTCGCCACGGGCTTCCTCAAGACCCGCCCCGAGGTCGAGACGCCCGACATTCAGTTTCATGTGCAACCTTTGTCTGCCGAAAACCCCGGTAAAGGCGCAGATCCGTTTAGTGCCTTCACCATGTCGGTCTGTCAGCTCCGCCCTGAATCAAAGGGAGAGATCCGCCTCGCGTCGTCTGATGGCAGGGCCTACCCCAAAATCATCCCCAACTATCTCAGTACGGAGACTGACCGGCGCACGATTGTCGATGGCGTGAACATCGCACGTCGCATCGCGCGCCATGCGCCGTTGATCTCGAAAATCTCTGAGGAATACCGCCCTCACGCGTCCCTCGACATTGAGGACTACGAAGCCACCCTGGAGTGGGTGCGCGCAAACACCGCTTCGATTTATCATCCTACCGGGACCTGCCGCATGGGCACGGGCGAGAATTCGGTCGTTGATGCTCGTCTGCGTGTCCACGGTATCTCCGGGCTTCGGATCGCAGATTGTTCAATCATGCCGGAGATCGTCTCCGGCAATACGAACGCGCCCGCGATCATGATTGGAGAGAAAGCATCGGACATGATCCTCGAGGATCATGCGTTTGCCGCCGAATAGTCAGTAGTCGCGCGTGTAGAGCGAACCAAGGAACGTGCGCAGATCGTCGCTGACCTTGGCAAGGTCAGGTGTTTCATCACAGCGCCAATAGATGCGGCCTTCATTCTCAGGATCTAACCCGATGAGGAGCTCACCGCCTTCACGGGCCGTGCTCGCAAAAGGCAGTGCCGCTCCCTGCGGTGACGGCAAAGATCGCCGCAGAACCGTTGCTGCATAAATGATAGAAACTTGGTCTTCCTGCCCTCTGGGGCAGGCGAACGTCGCGATGGCGTCCCCGAAATAGCAAACGTGCCCGAAGCGGGAAAGGAAGGTCCTCAGAGCCTCGGGGAGAGGACGTCCGAGGGCGGCCTCAATCTCTGCGAGCTCGCTCTCTGGTTCAGGCATGTCTCCGGTGCCGTAAGCGGCCCATGCGGTTCGCGTTTGTGGCGCGATATGAAAACCGGACTGACGGTCTCTTTCCGGGCTTCCGTACCAGGGTGCCCGTGCGTCAGGATCCACCGCTCGATAGAGAATGGCCAGAAAAGCGTCGAAATCTTTGGCGACTTGGACGAGATCGCCGTCTTCTTCGAACCAAACGCTGCCGTCAGCCTTGGCGAGCAGTATCAAGCCATGCCCGGAATAGTCACCAGCAATCGCGAGGTAAGCGTCGGGCAGCAGGTCGATGCAATTGCGGACGCTGCTGGGTGTGAACATTTCCCGGATGTCTGCTTCGCCGACGTCACACTTAAAGGACGCGGGCAGGTCGCTTGTCCACGAAACAAATCCGTATGTTAGCAAAAAACGCTCATCGGGCTCAGGTAACTGACCGCCCCAAAGCTCTTTGAGCGCCGCGATCTCATCATCGCGAGCGGGGACAACGCCTTTGGCGGTCCAGGCTTGGACGACTTCCGGTGCTAACATGAGCTTGGTTTATGGTGGAGCCTAGGGGAGTCGAACCCCTGACCTCTTGCATGCCATGCAAGCGCTCTCCCAACTGAGCTAAGGCCCCATTGACCAGCGCGGTCATAGGCGGGCGGCGGGGTGGGTTCAAGCAAAATCACATCCGCCGCGCGCGTGTCATCTTCGGATTAGTCGTCGCCGTCCTCAGCAGGAACGTCCGCCAACTCGTCGAGGGAAACGTTGTCCTCTTCGTCGTCATCGTCGAGGACGTCATCACCAAGATCGACATCTACGTCTTCTTCTTCCTCATCGTCATCGAGCACCAGATCCTCTTCCTCAGAAGCCTGCTTGGCCTTGAGTTTCTTCGTCTGTGCATCTTCGGCATCCGCGACCATGGTCCGGCCCTTACCGGTGTCGATCGTGACGACTTCGCCCGTGTACGGGCTGACGATGGGATCGCGGTTCAGGTCGTAAAAGCGCTTGCCGGTCGTGGGGCAGACGCGCTTTACGCCCCATTCTTCCTTGGGCATCGGCGGGTATCCCTTTCCGTGAACGGTGGTGGGGTTTCGAATTCGGGCCTGCTGCCACAGGGTTTGCAGCGTGTCAAACCGGCAGCTCGCAGGTTGAGCGCATATGGCTGACGGGGAGGCTGGTTGCAAGGGCTTTGGTGGTTCCGATTGCGCTCCTGCTTTGGCATAATCCGAGCGATGGCAGAGCAGCACATTCTGGCGGGGGAACCGCCGATAGACATCATTCTTCGCGAGAACCCCCGGGCAAGGCGCATGACGCTGCGGGTATCAGCGCGCGATGGCCGCGTTTCACTAACAGTCCCACCCGGTGTGTCGAGGCGCGCGGCTCTGGAGTTCGCAGCGGAAAAGCGCGACTGGCTGACAAGGCATATCGCTGACGTCTGTGTCCGAACGCCTTTGGCTTTGGGCGACACGATCCCAGTAGAGGGGCAGTCCGTTCGTCTCGAGGCAGCGGCGATACGAGCCCCACGGCTGGAAGGGCGTGCGCTTTTGATTCCACGACGCGCCTCAGACGCGCCCGGCCGGGCCGTCGCGGCGTTTCTGAAGGTGCTTGCCCGTGAGCGGTTGGTGCCTGCCTGCGATGGCTACTCCGTCCGCGTCGGGCGTCCGTTCTCGAAAATCACGCTGCGGGACACCCGCTCCCGCTGGGGGTCGTGTTCCACGCAAGGGTCGCTGAATTTCTCATGGCGACTGGCCATGGCACCGCCTGAGGTCCTGCAATACGTCGCTGCACATGAGGTGGCCCATTTGCGCGAGATGAACCACTCCTCAGCGTTTTGGAGCATCGTTCAGGGCCTCGTGCCAGACTATCGCACCCATGTGAAATGGCTGAGAGCGGAAGGCGGACG
>JBCCPQ010000103.1:0-8946 GCA_039024825.1 Pseudomonadota bacterium | reverse complement strand
GCGTCTCGCATCCTTGATGGTTTCAAACCAGAATATGAGAGCACAGTTACGACCAAGCTGTTTGAGGCGGGGTCGGTCATGTTGGGCAAGCTCAACATGGATGAGTTTGCTATGGGCTCCTCGAATGAGACGTCAGTTTACGGCAATGCGGTGAACCCGTGGCGCGTGGAAGGCGGGCCGGAATTGACGCCTGGCGGATCGTCGGGCGGGTCGGCATCTGCTGTTGCAGCAGGGCTTTGCCTTGGTGCGACCGGGACGGACACCGGCGGCTCCATTCGGCAGCCCGCCGCCTTTACCGGTATCACTGGGCTTAAGCCTACGTACGGGCGGGTCTCGCGCTGGGGGATCGTCGCTTTTGCGTCCTCTCTCGATCAAGCGGGCCCCATGGCGCGGAGTGTGCGCGACAACGCGATTATGCTGAGCGCCATGGCCGGGCATGATCCAAAGGACTCCACCTCCGCCGATTTGGCGGTTCCCGATTTCGAAGCGGCATTGACCGGGGATATCCGCGGCAAAGTGATTGGCATCCCGAAAGAGTATCGCATGGCTGGAATGCCCGAGGAGATCGAGACACTCTGGGCGAACGGCACTGCGATGCTCAAGGATGCAGGCGCCGAGATCCGCGATATCAGCCTGCCGCACACGCAGTACGCGCTGCCAGCCTACTACGTTATTGCGCCGGCAGAAGCGTCCTCCAATCTGGCACGCTATGACGGCGTTCGCTTCGGACACCGCGCAAAGCTCGACCAGGGCGACGGCATTGTGGAGATGTACGAGAAGACCCGCGCCGAAGGGTTCGGCGCTGAGGTCCAGCGGCGCGTCATGGTGGGAACCTATGTGCTGAGCGCGGGCTTCTACGACGCGTATTACAATCGGGCCCGAAAGGTTCGGGCGCTTATCAAGAAAGACTTTGACGACGTCTTTGCGGCGGGCGTGGACGCGATCCTCACGCCCGCCACACCGTCTGCCGCATTTGAGTTGGGCAAGAGCTTTGACGATCCGGTTGAGATGTACCTGAACGACGTCTTCACAGTGACGGTCAACCTTGCCGGGTTGCCGGGCATCAGTGTGCCCGCCGGCCTCGATGCCCATGGTCTGCCTCTCGGGCTTCAGCTTATTGGTCGGCCTTGGGAGGAGGGCGATCTTCTTAATACTGCGTATGCGCTGGAGCGCGCCGCTGCCTTCGAGGCATGGCCATCGAAGTGGTACTGAACCCAGCGACATGGCGCGGCGCGGCAAAAGCGGCTATCGTTGCGCAAAAGCAAAGAGGCACGAGATGAGAGTTTTCCTGACCGGGACCGCGCTTTTGGCACTTGCGGCCTGTTCTCCTCAGGTTCCGGATTCCGGAGCGGGCGTGGGCTTTGGCACGCCGGAAGAGTTTCGCACGGCGCAAGCCGCCCGCGATGCGCAGCTTGAGACGTCCATCAACGAAGACCGCACCGCAGAAGCTGTTGATCTTCTGATCCCCGGTGGGGATAGCTCTTCGGAGGCTACGACGGCGGAAGCCACCGGAACATTCACTGCTGGTCAGAGCCGTGACACGAGCGGGATCTCTGACGAGCAGAGCTTTGATGCGGTGTCCGCTCGGGAGACCATCGAAAGCGATGCTGCACGCATCGCTGCCAATCGCGAGCAGATGGAAGTCGTCCAGCCAACCGCCTTGCCCACCCGGTCAAACTCGGGCCCCAACATCGTCCAATACGCGTTGAGCACCACGAATTCCGTAGGCCAACAGGTGCATCGCCGATCCGGGCTAACGTCGCAGAATCGATTTTTGCGCAATTGTGCTGCGTATCCGAGCCCAGATGTGGCTCAGCAGGAATTCCTTGCCTCAGGCGGGCCGGAGCGGGACCGTCTCGGTGTCGATCCCGACGGCGATGGTTTCGCTTGTGCATGGGATCCTGCACCGTTCCGCCGCGCGGCCGGGTGACACCGATCTGGCACCCCTCACCGAACTTCGGTGAGCGGCGCGGAGGGCTCGAGCCCTCTCTGATTGTGCTTCACTACACGGTTATGACCCCGGCTGAGCGCGCGCTGGAGCGGCTCTGCGACCCAGACTTTGAGGTCTCTGCCCATTATGTCATTGGTGAGTGCGGAACGCTTTGGCAATTGGTGGCCGAGGACAAGCGGGCATGGCATGCGGGCGTAGGGGAGTGGCGGGGGAAGGATGACATCAACTCCCGATCTGTTGGCATCGAGATGGTCAATGACGGTGAAAGCCCGTTTACCGAGCCGTTGATGCAGGCTCTCGAAGTGCTCTTGCCTCAAATCATGAAGCGATGGGACATCTCCGCTGAGGGTGTGATCGGCCACTCCGATATGGCGCCAGGCCGCAAGATCGACCCGGGTCCACATTTTGACTGGGCTCGTCTTGAGCGCCAGGGCCTTGCCTGTGTAGCCCGGCCAGCCTAAGCGGTTACTGCGCGGATGGCTGGATGGCCGCTGGCGGAGCGATTTCTTCGGAATGCGCCCGCGGGAGGAAAGTCCGGACTCCACGAGGTGACGGTGCCGGGTAACGCCCGGCGGGGGTAACCCCAGGGAAAGCGCCACAGAGAAAAGACCGCCTGACCTGTCAGGCAAGGGTGAAACGGTGGAGTAAGAGCCCACCGCGGGACGGGTAACCGGACTGGCATGGCAAGCCCCACCGGGAGCAATGCCGAATAGGAACTCCGCCGGGGGCCTCGCCCTGGGGTTCGGGTAGGCAGCTGGAGGCGCTCGGCGACGAGTGCTCGAGAGGAATGGTCATCCAACCGGCCACGCGCCGGGGGACAGAATCCGGCTTACAGGCCATCCGCGCGCAAATTCCTAAGCGAAAGGAATTTGCAAATCTCTGGCGCAGAGATTTGGTGGCAGCAGTGAAAACTCGGTGAGTGCCAAATTCCTGCGCCAGGAATTTGCGAAGACTTTTCGCAAAAGTCTTCCTGCTCTGGGCGGTTGACTCGGACGCGGGCGGGCGTAAAAGGCAGCTTCACAGATTTCACCGGGCGACACGCTCGCCCGACGATGGAGACGAAACGATGGCAAAGCCCACCACGATCAAGATACGGCTCAACAGCACTGCGGGCACGGGCCACTTCTATGTAACAAAGAAGAATGCACGGACGATGACCGAGAAAATGGTCATAAAGAAGTACGATCCCGTTGCGCGCAAACACGTCGAATACAAGGAAGGCAAGATCAAGTAGTCAGCCTTCTCGACCGACGCACAAAGCCGCGCCACCAAGCGCGGTTTTTTTCGTTTGAGGACCCTATGGCTTTTTCCATCCGCCCCGCGACTCTTGCCGATACGGCTGCCGTTGATGCGCTGCTGCAGCGGACCTATCCGCGGTTGCTCAAAGCCGACTACCCGCCGTCAGTCCTTGTGGGTGCTATTCCAGCAATGACCCGCGCCCAGCCGAAGCTCATGGCCTGCGGTACCTACTACCTTGCCGAGGAAAACGGTCGTGTCCTCGGGGCCGGTGGGTGGACCCCCAAGGCAAGGCGAAGAGGCTGGGGCGACATACGCCACGTTGTAACGGATGACCGTGAGCTGCGCCGTGGCATTGGGCGTGCGCTCATGGAGCACAGCTTTGAACTCGCGCGCGCAACTGGTCTCAGCCACATGGAGTGTTGGGCCACCCTGACCGCCGTTCCATTCTACGAGGCGGTGGGTTTTCGCCTCATTGGTCCCATGACCGTTCTTCTCCAGGGGGCCATCGAGTTTCCCGCCATGCGCATGGAGCTGGCGTTGTGAAGCGTGTGATGGTGATCGGCCAGCCGGGTTCCGGGAAGTCAACGCTGGCCCGCAAGCTCGCTGCGGCGACCGGATTGCCGGTTGTCCATCTCGACAGGATCCACTGGAAGCCCGGGTGGGTAGAACGCCCGCTCCATGAGAAGATCCCGATGATCCGGGCTGAAGAAGAAAAGGGTAAGTGGATCATCGAGGGCGGGCTCAGCGCGACATGGGATACGCGCCTCGAGCGCTCGGACATGCTTATCTGGATCGATGTGGGCCTAACTCGCAGGCTTTGGCGGGTTTTACGGCGCAGCTGGGTCTATCGCGGGCAGTCGCGACCGGATTTGACAGAAGGCTGCCCCGAGCAGTTCAGTCTTGAGACGGTAGAATTCGTTTGGTTCATTCTCCGTACTTGGCGTCCGGGCCGCCGCCGAATGGCGCGGGTCTTTGCTGCATATAACAAGCCCAAGATCATGCTGAGATCCATCCCTGAGACTGAGGCTTGGCTGTTGTCGCTCTCGCGCTGACGTCCATCTCCAAAAGAAAAGGCCGCCTCGAAGGGCGGCCCATCCGTATATTTCGGTCCACTTACTCCGAGTTGCCCATGAAGTAGAGCAAGAACTGGAACATGTTCAGGAAGTTCAGATACAGGCTCAGCGCGCCATGGATAGCGCTTTTCTCCAGCCACTCCTGATCGCCGTACTGAGCGTGCGCGACATACTCGCTCTTGATCGTCTGCGTGTCGTAGGCAGTGAGGCCTGCGAAGATCAGAACGCCAATCGCCGAGATAGCGAACATGAACGCCGGCGAGGAAATGCCGAAGAATGCCCCCAACACGAGGTTCACGATCATCGCAACGATCAGGCCGATCAGGCCCATCATCAGGAACGTGCCCCAGCCGCTGAGGTCACGCTTCGTGGTGTAGCCGTATAGGCTGAGACCCGCGAAGGCGATTGCCGTTACGAGGAAGGTCTGCGTGATCGACACCGAAGTGTAGACGATGAAAATCGAGCTTAGGGACAGGCCGATAAGCGTCGCGAACACGAAGAAAAACAGTTGCGCACCTGCGGCGGACGCCCGGCGCATGACCGTTCCCAAGCCCAGAAACAGCACCGCGAGCGGAGCAAGCATGATTACCCAGCGCAGCGGGCTGAGGTAGATCGCGCTGCCGAGTGCTGTCAGCAACGTGCCATTCTGCAATTCCACAGTGGCACTTGCCGGGTCAGTTGTCGTTGCAAGCCCGGAAATCGCCCACGCGACGAGAGCCGTGATCAACATGCCCACGGACATCGTGCCGTAGACCTTGTTCATGTGGGCGCGAAGCCCTGCGTCGATCTCAGCCGAGCGCACACCAGCGCTGGAGCGGATCGTTTGATAGTCTGCCATTTACGCCTCCAAAAAGGTTCCCTGAATAGGGCACACTCCGTACCCTGTCATTGACCCAGATATTGGCAAGCTCACGGCGCTTTTCAAGCAATACCGGGCCGAAATTGTCGCTCGGCCCGGTTCATTCTGACGCAAAGTCAACTTCTGCTGAATAGCAAAGCTCAATTGGGCTAGCGGCGCCAACTCGCCGGTGCATCCCAGAAGGAGCGTGCGGTTTCAGCTTCCACTTCGGACGCAGTGACCCCGACATCGGCGAGTTGATCGGCGTCGAGCCGCGCAAGTTCACGGCGGGAGCGGGCGACGCGCTGCCAGTGAGCAATCGTTGCGAGAAGGCCACCAGCTCGGGCAGGGCGGGCAAGAGTAGCGGTGAGGTCGGTCATCGGTTCATCCTCTTCACAAGATCGGTTTTCGATCATTCATCACGATACTTGATGTTATGGGTGTATCCGGGCCATATTGAAAATGAATGATAGTTGGATGATCCATCAGGAGGTGTGATATGGCGCGCAATCTGGATCTTACGTCTTTGCGCTCCTTTGTGACGGTCGCAGATCTCGGGGGCGTTACGCGGGCATCGGGTGCTCTGCACCTCACGCAATCGGCAGTCTCCATGCAGCTGAAACGCCTGGAGGAGGCGCTCGGGGTAGGGCTTCTCGACCGTTCAGCACGTGCCATCGCGCTTACACCCGCAGGGGAGCAACTTCTCGGATATGCGCGCCGTATGCTGGCGCTGAATGACGAAGCCCTGAGCCGCCTCATGGATGATGGCTATGAGGGGGAAATCACGTTGGGCGTTCCCCACGACATTGTCTACCCACACATTCCCCACGTTCTGCAAGCCTTCGCTGCCGCCTTTCCGCGTATGAAGGTGCAACTGATATCGTCATTTACCCGGGGCTTGCGGCGGCAATTCGAAGCGGGGGAGTGCGACCTTATCCTGACGACCGAGGCTGAACTCGGCGTCGGCGGAGAGACGCTATCGGAAAAGCCACTGGTCTGGGTGGGCGCGCCGGGCGGCTCTGCCTGGAAATCCCGGCCGCTCCGCTTGGCTTTCGAGCACAACTGCATTTTCAGGCGCGATGTCCAGCGCGCGTTGGATCGCGCAAACATCGATTGGGAGATGGGCGTGGAAAGCGCTTCCACCCGGACGATTGAAGCCTCGGTGAGCGCTGACCTCGCCGTCCATGCGATGGTTGCCGGTTCAGAGCCAGGATACTTCGAGCGGGTGCAGCATGGCGGCGCGCTCCCGGAGCTCTCGATACAGAAGATCAATCTGTATTCGCAGCCTGGTTTGGAGAGTGAGCCTCTCCGCGCTTTGGCAGACATGCTTCGTGATGCCTACCGCCGGGGCTAGGGCGTGATGACGACTTTGCCGGTCGTTTTTCGTCGGCGCAGCTTCTCAAGAGCATCGGCGGCACCGTCTAGATCGGTCTGAAGCCCGATATGAGGTTTGAGTTTGCCCTCGGCATAAAGGTCAAAGAGCTCCGCCAAGGACCTCTTCAACGCCGTTGGGTCAAAGGCCAGGTAGCCCCCCCAGTAAAAACCATGAACTGCGATGTTCTTCACGAGAAGGTGGTTCAGTTTCACCTCCGGCACCGTCCCCGATGCAAAGCCGATAACGAGGTAGCGCGCTCCGCGACGACAGGCCCTTAGCGCCGCTTGCGCAAGATCACCGCCCACGGGATCGTATACAACGTCGATGCCTCCCAGAGCTTTAAGCGAGTCTTTCAGTGCCGGATCACCTGCGTCGATAAGGTGCCTAGCTCCTGCTGCCCGCGCGACGTCAAGCTTTTCTGCCCCGCGCGCGACGGCGATTACCTCTGCCCCTAAAGCGGCCCCGATCTCCACAGCTGTAAGTCCTACGCCGCCTGCGGCGCCTAGGACGAGGAGCTTTTCCCCGGGCTGAAGTGCGCCGCGATGAACGAGGGCTAGGTGCGATGTGCCGTAAGCGATCTGGAACGCGGCTGCGTCGGTACTGGGCATGGCGTCAGGAAGCGGCACACATGTTTCCTCTTTCACTAACGCAGCCTCTGCGAGCCCGCCCTGTCCACCGAACACCGCGACACGCTGGCCGTTTGCAAACGCGACATCCTTGCCAACCGCTTCGATGGTGCCTGCAAACTCCATTCCCAGGGTAAAGGGTAGCGCCGGCGTATCCTGATACTCCCCCTTGATCATCAGCAGGTCAGCAAAATTCAGACCGCAAGCTTCGACACGCAGGCGCACTTCACCAGGGCCGGGCTCGGACAGATCACAATCTGCCAAGGAGGGTGCGATCCCGAACTCAGTCACTTGTAGTGCGCGCATGTCTGATCCCTATGTCCTGCGCGTCCTATAAGGGGGCGAAGGTAAACGCCGCAAGGTGCGCTGATTCAGTATACTTCAGCGTACCAAATCCGCATTTTTGCCTAAATTTTAATCATATTAACCAAAATACCCCTTCTTTACGGCAGCTTAATACCACTCTGCGCACAGATAAGCCGACAAAACGTCAGGTTGTGCGTGGTTTGGGTGCTCGTGTTACACGGGTGCAGCCTCGGCGTAGGCCGCCGGAGCGTTTAAGGAGTACAGTAGATGAAGCATCCCGTGGATGTGCATGTAGGCAAGCGTATCCGGCACCGTCGTTGGATGGTTGGAATGACCCAACAGCAGCTCGCCGAACAGGTTGGTATCAAGTTTCAACAAATCCAAAAATATGAAACCGGAATGAACCGTGTAAGCGCGTCGCGGCTCTGGGATATCGCGGAGACGCTCAAAGTCCCGGTGAGCTTTTTCTTCGCCGGTCTCGATGGGGAAGAAGGTGAAGAAACGAAATCTGCGAGCCCGAACGATCTGATGGCTGACAAGGAAGCAATGGAGCTCGTGCGCTCCTACTATGCGATCCCGGAAAACCAGCGTCGTCGCCTTTTTGAATTGGCTCGAGTGCTCAGCGACGTCGCCTGAAGCGGCGTTGCATCGCAAAGAGACAGCTTGACCCGCTCCGCCCGCTTGCCTAGCCCGTGGCGGACGGGAGACGCGGCGTGATTGACACTGAACTTGCGCAGGACCTCAGACGTGTGGCGCATGCCTGCGCCGACGCTGCTCGAGAAGAAACCTTGCGCTGGTTCCGCACTCCTTCACTCAGTACCGACAACAAGGATGAGAGCGGGTTTGACCCCGTGACAGAGGGCGACCGCGCTGGTGAGGCGGCTATGCGTGCAGTTCTCGCAGCAGAACGCCCTGACGATGCCATTCTGGGCGAAGAAGAAGGTTCAAAAATCGGTACGAGCGGCCTGACCTGGGTTCTCGATCCGATTGACGGAACCCGTGGTTACCTCGCTGGGACGCCGACATGGGGCACGCTCATCGCTGTGGGTGCCGAGGACGGCCCTGCATTTGGCATCATAGACCAGCCCTACATAGGGGAGCGTTTCGAAGGCGGTTTTGGGCACTCGGCAATGACCGGCCCGCTGGGTTCGCGCACTCTCGGCACGTCGGCGGTCACAGTCCTCGAAGATGCCATACTGTTCACAACCTTCCCCGAGATCGGCACGCCTGAAGATAGGCGTGCTTTTGAAGCTGTCGCCGCACGGACAAAGCTCCTTCGCTACGGGATGGATTGTTATGGCTATGCCCTCGTGGCTGCCGGGCATGCCGATCTTGTCATTGAGGCTGGATTGGCGAGCTATGATATTCAGGGCCCGCTCGCAGTCGTGAAGGCCGCCGGGGGCGTCGTTACGAACTGGGAAGGGGGTCCAGTGCATAACGGCGGGCGTGCCGTGGCTGCCGCGACGCCAGAGCTTCACGCCGCTGCATTGGAGATGCTGGCCCGTGGCTGAAACATTGATCCGGCGCGCCGCTTACGT
>JBCCPQ010000102.1:0-9060 GCA_039024825.1 Pseudomonadota bacterium | reverse complement strand
GCGGCACCTAACTCGACTTGCTCACGCTTCTACCGCCCTTGGCAAATTTCCGGGCCGGTGTGCGTTTGCATCATTCTGCAAAGAAAACCGCAAAAGAGGTGACAACCTGTCCCATTCTCAACCTACCCGTGTTATTGCAGCTTGGCGAATGGAAGTCAGTTGTCAGGTGTTGCCGCAGGTATGACCGCGCCAAAAACCCTTGGTTCTTGTGAGGACCCGCTTGCGCGTCGCATAGCGGAGCTTGAATATCGACTTGCCACTGACGGTCTCACTGGTGCCCGTTCCCGCGATTACTTTCTCGACAATTATGCACGCTACGCGAGCATCCATGGGACACTTTTCTTCATGGATCTCGATAACTTCAAGAGCGTGAATGACCATTACGGACACAGCGCGGGTGATGAACTTTTGCGGCGGGTTGTTCGGACTATCGAAGCGGTCTTGGGCGAGCAGGATTTCATAGCGCGGCTGGGTGGAGATGAGTTCGTCGTGCTATCGCACCTGTCGCATGTGCAGGGTGTAGAAGCATTGGGCGACGCGATTCTGAAAGCGTGCCTGGCTACTGAGCTGACCGTAGGGGAGCTGAGTGTAAGCAGAGGGGCCTCTATCGGCTGCCTCCGGCTCAAACCAGGGCTCGAAGTCCATGGAGCAATCGACCTTGGCGATACCGCCATGCGATTTGCCAAGAGCCTCGGAAAGAACCGCGTTCACCATCTGAATACTCACAACGCGAGCAGCCTTGAGCTGTCGCCAAGTGTGGACGAGCTCAAGCTTGGATTGAAAAGGGGCGAGATAGGGTACTACTTGCAGCCCATCGTTTGCTGCCGGAGACGCGAGATTGCAGGTTATGAAGCGCTTCTGAGGTGGGAACGTGCCAACGGACAGATCCTGCCCCCGGCGCAATTTCTTGATACAATGACGGAGGCTTACAGCGCCGAAGCCAGACCGCCTCTCGAATTCGCGCGGGAAGCAACGGAATGGGTCACGCGAGACCAAAACGCATTCTGCACCTTCAATATATCCATGGCGTTTCTCGAGAAAATTTCCGGGAGTTCCGATGCGTGGGTAGAGGAGATCATCGGTGATTCACCGCGTGAAAAGATCATCTTCGAGATCACTGAAGCGGCCATCCACTCTGAGGTGGATGCGGTAGCACACTCCGTGAACGATTTGCGGCGCAGTGGCATTCGTGTGGCGCTCGATGACTTTGGCGTCGGAGCGTCCAATCTTGAGCGGCTGCAGACCATGCAGGTGGACATGGTAAAGATCGACCGCCGCTTTGTTCGAGGTGCTGACACCGACATAAAGAGCCGCGACCTGCTTCGCGGAATGGTCGACATTGCGCACCGAGCCGGGGCGCAAGTGGTGTGCGAAGGGATAGAGGAGCCTGAGCAGTTCGAACTGGTCCGCGACCTCGGGGTAGAGCTTGCGCAGGGCTTTCTACTCGGCACGCCCGAGCCGTATCAACGCAGCGCTGAGCAAGACGCATAAAGGCCGCACAGTTTCCCGTGCGGCCTTTCGATGACTTACATCTCTATATTCGCGTCAGCCGCCGAAGTCGTCGAGCATGATGTCTTCTCTGTCGACACCCAAATCGAGCAGCATATTGATGCATGACTGGTTCATGATCGGCGGGCCGCACATGTAGTACTCGCAGTCTTCGGGGGCCGGGTGGTTCTTGAGGTACTCCTCAAAAAGCACATTGTGGATAAAGCCAGTGTAGCCGCCCCAATCGTCTTCGGGCAGCGCATCAGACAGCGCCACATGCCATGAGAAGTTGTCGAACTCCTTGTCGAGCTCATCAAAGTCCTCGACGAAGAACATTTCTTTCTTGGAGCGTGCGCCGTACCAGAAAGTTATCTTGCGGTCGCGGTTCTCAAGTCGCTTGAGCTGATCGAAGATGTGGGACCGCATGGGCGCCATGCCTGCACCGCCACCAACAAAGACCATCTCCTTTTGCGTGTCGCGGGCGAAGAACTCACCGAAAGGACCAGAGATCGTGACCTTGTCGCCGGGCTTCAAGTTGAAGATGTACGACGACATCTTGCCCGGAGGTATACCTTCCGACCGCGGCGGAGGCGTCGCGATCCGGACGTTGAGCATGATAAGGCCTTTTTCTTCCGGGTAGTTGGCCATAGAGTAGGCGCGCTCGATAGGCTCATCGACCTTTGACTCATACTGCCAAATATTGAACTTGTCCCAGTCCTCCCGGTACTCCTCCTGCACATCAAAGTCGCTGAACTTGATATTGTAGGCTGGGGCCTCAATCTGGATGTAGCCGCCCGCACGGAAAGCAACGTCTTCGCCTTCCGGGAGCTCTAGGACGAGGTTCTTAATGAAAGTGGCGACGTTCTCGTTGGAGCGCACTGTGCACTCCCATTTCTTAACGCCGAAGACCTCCTCTGGAACTTCGATCTTCATATCCTGTTTTACGGCCACCTGGCAGGACAGCCGGTCACCACCCTGCGCCTCGCGCTTGGTGATGTGCCCTTCCTCGGTCGGCAGGATTGTACCGCCGCCCTCGTGGATTTTCACCCGACACTGCGCGCAGGTTCCGCCGCCGCCGCAGGCAGAAGGCACAAATAGCTTCTGCTCAGCAAGCGTCTGAAGGAGCTTTCCGCCAGCAGGAACGGAAATGGTCTTCTCGCCGTTGATCTCGATATTCACGTTGCCCGAGGACACGAGCTTGGACCGCGCGGCTAGGATGATCGACACCAAGATGACGACGATTATTGTGAAGAGAAGAATGCCTAGTCCCAGGGTTGCCATGGGGAGCGCCTCCTAGAGATTGACGCCGGAAAAGGACATGAACGCCATGGCCATCAATCCGGCAGTGATAAAGGTAATGCCTAGGCCTTGAAGACCGTCGGGTATGTCAGAGTACTTCAGCTTTTCGCGCACACCCGCCATCGCCGTGATCGCAAGCGCCCAGCCGAAGCCGGAGCTGACGCCGTAGGTGACGGATTCCGCGAAGTTGTAGGAGCGCTCCACCATGAAGAGGGAGCCGCCGAGAATGGCGCAGTTCACCGTGATAAGCGGCAAGAACACCCCGAGCGCGTTGTAGAGGGGCGGGAAGTACTTATCGAGGACCATCTCAAGGATCTGCACCAATGCGGCGATTACTCCGATGTAGGAGATCAGACCAAGAAATGTGAGATCCACATCTGGAAAACCTGCCCAGCCCAGTGCGCCGGGCGCAAGGAGGTAATTCAGGATCAGATTATTTGCAGGCACCGTGATCGACTGCACGATCATGACCGAAATGCCGAGGCCGATAGCCGTTGCGATCTTCTTGGACACCGCGATGAAAGTACACATGCCTAGGAAGAATGAGAGCGCGAGGTTCTCAACGAAGATCGCTTTCACAGCGAGGGATAGGAGGCCTTCCATCTTAGTGAGCCTCCACCGCTTGGATCTTGTACTCTCGCTCTTCGACCTGTTCAGGCTTCCAGGTACGGAAAGCCCAGATGATAAGTCCGATGACGAAGAAGGCAGACGGCGGGAGCAACAACAAGCCGTTGGGCACGTACCAACCACCATTGTTAACAGTCTCAAGGATAGTCACGCCGAAGAGCGAGCCGGAGCCGAAAAGCTCCCGGACAACGCCAACAAGCATTAGGATTAGGCCGTAGCCAAGGCCATTACCGACGCCGTCAATAAAAGAAGGGATAGGTGCATTCTTCATGGCGAAAGCTTCGGCGCGACCCATCACGATGCAGTTCGTGATGATGAGGCCCACGAAGACAGAAAGCGTCTTGGAGATCTCATAAGCGAAGGCTCGCAAGAACTGATCCACGATAATCACCAGCGAAGCGATGATCACCATTTGCACGATGATCCTGATGGAGCCGGGGATCTGATTCCGCAAGATCGAGATAAAGAAGGAGGAGAACGCGGTCACAAAAATCACCGCGAGGCTCATTACCGCTGCCACCTGCAGCGACGATGTCACCGCAAGCGCAGAACAGATGCCAAGCACCTGTAGTGTGATCGGGTTATTGTCGACCATGGGATCGACAAGCATCTCACGTTTGGTTTGCGCCATCAGACGCCTCCTTCCTTGAGCGTGTTCAGGAACGGCGCGTAGCCTTCCTCGCCAAGCCAGAACCGCACCAGATTGTCGACACCCACAGATGTGAGGGTCGCGCCAGCTAGCGCGTCAATGTGGTAGTCTTTTCCCGCAGGTGGAACCGTCTTCGAAACAGTAATGGCAAGTTCGCCATCGTCGGTGCGCAGCTCTTTACCGTTCCATTGGGCACGCCAGCGCGGGTTGTCTACTTCGGCGCCAAGCCCCGGCGTTTCAGCGTGCTGGTAGAACTGAAGTCCGAAGATGTCGTTGCCGTTCTCTTCGATAGCAATGAACCCGTAGAGGGTCGACCAAAGTCCGTAGCCATGGATCGGCAGAACGACCTTGTCCACGCCTCCAGCCTCATCGCGCAGGATGTAGACGGTGCGGTAGTTCGCCTGCCGCCCGATACCCGCTGGGTCGTCCATGAGGGCGCGGCTCAGTTCCGGATCTTCCGCAGCAGCTTCGTCATCGAAGGTCGCAGGATCGAACTCAGTGGAGAATGCACCTGATGCGAGGTTGAGAACTTGCGGCTCAAACGCTGCGAAGGCCTCCTCGACCGGTACGTTCTCGTCATACACTCCCGCGACCTGAAGGACGTTGATGCGCATGTTGCGCACCTCATTCACTTCCTGTGTGGGTCGCAAGCTGACGGCAGCTGCAGACACAACCAGAGATGCCACGAGGCAAAGAGACACCGCTACGACGATGGTCTTGAAGACTCCGTCAGGTGGGGCGGCCAGAAAGCGACCGATTGGGCCTTTAGGTTTCTCTTGTTCAGGTGTGTCAGACGGCATGGCGGCGCGCCCTCCTGCGGATATTGGCTTGCACCACAAAGTAATCAATCAGCGGAGCAAAGACGTTACCAAACAAGATGGCGAGCATCATGCCCTCTGGGAAGGCCGGATTGATGACACGGATCATCACAACCATGAAGCCAATCAAAATGCCGTAGATCCAGCGCCCCGTGTTGGTGTGGGAGGCTGACACTGGCTCCGTCGCCATGAAGATCATCCCGAATGCGAAGCCACCGACGACAAGGTGCCAGTACCATGGCATAGCAAACATCGGATTGCTGTCGGACCCCACAAGGTTCAGCAGGCCCGAGAACGCGATGGTGCCTACCATGACACCGGCGACTATGCGCCAATTCACGATCTTTGTGGCGACGAGGAACACACCGCCCAGTAAGATCGCAGCTGTTGACACCTCGCCCATTGATCCTGGGACGAAGCCCCAGAAGTGAGCCCACCACGTGCCGGTCGTCGCCATCATCTCGCTCATCCCGTCGGCTGCAGCAACCGCGAGCGATGTCGCTCCGGTATACCCATCCACCGCGATCCAGACGCTGTCGCCCGAAAGCTGCGCGGGATAAGCGAAATAAAGAAATGCACGGGCGGTCAACGCCGGGTTAAGGAAGTTCTTGCCGGTACCCCCGAACACTTCTTTGCCGATCACGACACCGAAGATAATGCCCAGCGCCACCTGCCACAGCGGCACGGTCGCGGGAAGGATGAGCGCGTAAAGCATGGACGTAACAAGGAAGCCCTCGTTCACCTCATGACCGCGCACGATGGAAAAGATGACTTCGCAGATGCCCCCAGCGACGAGCGTCACTATGTAAATGGGTAGGAAGTACATCAAACCATGCGCAAAGTTCGCGAAGTGGTTGCCCGGGTTAAACCCAATGCCAAGCGCGGACAGGATGGCAGCACGCCAACCAGAAGGCTCAATCCCAGAGGTCATAAGCGCCGCATTTGCCTGGTAGCCTACGTTCCAAAGACCGATGAAGATCGCCGGGATCGTAGCCAGCACCACGTAAATCATGATGCGCTTCATATCGACATAGCTGCGCGCGTGCGGCGCAGCGGTCGTCACCGTCTTCGGTGAGTAGATGAAGCTCTCCACCATTTCATAGAGCGGGAAATACTTCTCGTACTTACCACCCTTCTCGAACTGGGGTTCGATACGGTCGAAAAAGTCACGGGCACCCATGTGTTAACCCTCCTTCTCGATCTTGGTCAGGCAGTCGCGCAGTGCTTGCCCGTATTCATATTTGGCCGGGCACGCAAAGCCGCAAAGGCCCATGTCCTCTTCGTCCAGCTCAAGGATGCCAAGGGCTTGGGCCTGATCGGTATCCATAACGATCATCGCGCGCAAAAGCTGCGTGGGGAGGAAATCCTGCGGCATCAGTTGCTCAAAAGTGCCCACTGGCACCATGGCACGACGTCCACCGTTAAGATTAGACGTCAGCTCGTAGGTCTTCTTGGAGAACGCGGATCCAAGGACGGGCTGGAACGCGTATTTCTCCACCATCGGTCGGATCCAACCGAAAGCATGTTGCTTCTTGTCTTCCTCAATCACGGTAATCTGCCGCGCGTATCGCCCAAGATAGGCGGATGCCCCCTCACCGAGACGACCAGACAGGATCGAACCGGTAATCAAGCGCACCGGCGCGCCGTCGTCGATGTCGCCTGCCGTTAGATCCACCATGGATGCTCCCGGAACAGTACGCACTAGGCGAGGGTTCTTAAGCCTAGGGCCCGTCAGGGCGACGATGCGCTCAGTCGGCAGGTTTCCGGTCCTGAGCAAATGACCGATGCCCATGACATCATGGTAAGCGATCGTCCAAACGAACTCAGTCGCAGTGGGCGGGCAAAGGAAGTGCATGTGCGTTCCAGCAAGCCCTGCTGGATGTGGGCCAGAGAAGCTTGCCGCCTCCACGCCATCCACGTCACCGCCGGGCACGTTGGCCCCGTCTGAGTGGCACAGATAAACCTTGCCTTCGGTCAATTTTGTGAGCGCCTCGATACCCAGGATGAAGCCGTCGCGGTCAGTGTCGATAATCTCTGCCGCGTCTGGGGACAGCGGCTCAGTATCCATGGCGGTAACGAAAATCGCTGCGGGCCGATCCTCGATCCCTGGCACTTTTGAATATGGCCGCGTACGAAAAGCCGTCCAAAGGCCCGAGGCTGCAAGCCTTTCAGCAAGGCCCTCCGCGGTGGATGCATCTCCTGTTGCAGAGAAATCAATCGGCGCCCCGCCAGCCTCGTCAATCTCAATCTCAACAGAGATAAGCACCCTACGTGCGCCACGATTTACTGCTTTTACCGTTCCGGCAACGGGCGCAGTGACCAACACTTCAGGCGTGTCCTTGTGGGCGAGAATAGGTGAGCCCGCAACAACGGCATCGCCTTCTTCCACCTGCAACCTGGGCTTAAGCCCGACGTAATCGGCGCCCAAAACAGCGACCGTCCGAACCTTTGGCCCTTCGGAGATCCCGCCTTTGGGCGCTCCGTCGACAGGTAGGCTCAACCCCTTCTTGAAAGAAAAATGCTGCACGCGTGACTCGCTCGGGTTTCCATGGCTAGCGTTTGCACGCGATGGAATACAAAGGACCAACGTCCTGTTCCAGAGCCGCACCGGCGTTTCGCGTGACTTTGTGCTAGCTCGGGCTACTATGTCGCGGCTTTCATTGGGACATCACTACTTTGTGCCCATTTGGGCTACTTTGTCGCGAGGGCAGACCGTGACAATCCGCGCGCGCAGACATATCAAAATGGCGATCCGCAAGTGAGGCATACCGTGGTAGACCCAACCGTCATCTCCCGCAGAACCCTGTTTTTCGTGCCGCTGGCTTTGGCTGCATGTAAAGATCGCACCAACATCATGCAGTTCACCGGAACAACGATGGGAACAACCTATTCCATCGTCGCGGTCGACGCAGATGGCGTACTGAGCCGCAGCAAGGTCGAAGGTTCGATAGAGACCGTTCTTGCCGACGTGAATGCGCAGATGTCTAACTGGGACCCGTCGTCGGAAGTGGCACGTTTCAATGCTGCAGGAACAGAGCCGTTTACCGTCTCTCCTGCCTTCGCAAATGTCATGGCCGCCGCTCAAGAGGTAAAAAGGCTGTCCGACGGTCATTTTGACGTCGCGGTTGGTGAGCTGATTGACGCCTGGGGCTTTGGCGCAGCGATAAATACCGAAACTATGCCAAGCGATACGGAAATTGCGTCTGCGCTGAGCACCGTTGGTGACATAGAGGTAACACCGGACGCACTTCAGAAAGAGACTGCAGGGACGCAAATCTACCTCTCTTCAATCGGAAAAGGCTACGGCGTGGACGCCATAGGCGCAGCGCTCGCTGCTCTTGGAATCGAAAACTACATGGTAGAGATCGGCGGCGATCTGCTGACTGCAGGCGTCAATCCAGATGGCAACCCGTGGCAGATAGGCGTGGAAGCCCCAACTGTACTTTCTGGCGTTCAGCAGGTGCTGGGCGTCTCGGGCAAGGGCCTCGCAACTTCGGGCGACTACCGTAACTACTTCGAGCGGGACGGCCAGCGATACTCTCACATCCTTGACGCTGCCACCGGTCATCCAATCACGCACAAAACAGCCAGTGCCACGGTTGTGACTGAAAATGCGATGCTCGCTGATGCATGGTCGACAGCGATGCTTATCTTGGGCTCTGAAACCGGCCTTGCTCTGGCGGACGCTCTCGACATCGCTGTCCTGTTCATCGATCGCGATGGAGACGGCTTTGCGACGCTCGAGAGCGCGGCCATGGAAACGCTGACGGCCTAACCTGGCCTTGGAAAGGTGGAGATGGAGACTTTCCTTCTCGCATTCGGACTGCTGATGTTGGTGATGCTGGGCATGTCGCTCGGCGTCATTTTCATGAACAAACGTATTAAGGGCTCCTGCGGTGGCCTCAATGCCATCTCAGACGCCGACCAGTGCCTCGTCTGCAAAAAAGAGATCGACCCAAACTCGCCCCTCAAGGAGCGGCTGAGCGACTGTCCGCGCGCACGCAAGATGCTAGAAGAGATGCGTACGGAGCAAGCGTAACACGCTCAACTCTGCAGCGGCACAAAACCTAGAATCAGGAATGAGCCGCCCGCAACGATGCCGAAAAGCCAAAGTTGCCACCGCGGGCCCTCCGCCTTCCAAATAGCCCGGTAGCGCATGCCGCTCAGGCAAGCGACGGT
>JBCCPQ010000101.1:0-9102 GCA_039024825.1 Pseudomonadota bacterium | reverse complement strand
GACCTGCTTCCGGGCCGCGTTGGCGAACCGGAGCTTTTTGCAATTCTAGGGGCCGGCTATGCCCGTCAACGCGTCTTTCTGAGCGAGATTGCGTCTGTCGGCGCGCTGCTGGAGAGCGATTTCTCGGCCCGTGACAGGGTCATTCATCTCGCAAACTCCAGTGCAGAGCCAATGCGCTTTCCTTTAATGAACGCAACCAACCTGTCTGAGGCTCTATCAGCCACGGCGGAAGCCATGAATTCTGGCGAGGACCTCGCGCTTCTGTTTCTTACGTCGCACGGTCACACCGACGTATTCTCGACCCAGTTTGCGGGCATCAGTTACAAAGACGTCAGCGCTCCGCAGCTCGCAGACATGATAGACGCCAGCGGCATTGAAAATCTGATTGTCGTTGTTTCAGCGTGCTACTCGGGCTCCTTTATTGACGATCTCGCCGCCGATGACCGGCTCATCATCACGGCCGCTGGAGCGGACAGAAAGTCATTCGGGTGCAGCGATCACAGCGAGTGGACTTGGTTCGGAGAGGCGTTTTTCGACATCGCACTGCGTAGGACCAAGGACTTTCGTTTTGCTTTCGAGGACGCCGTGAAAACGGTGGCGGCATGGGAGACAGCAGCAGGGTACGCGCCTTCTAACCCGCAGATTCAGCAAGGATCCGAAATCGCAAAGGTGATCGACTGCTGGCTCGAAGCTCGCTTGGCACAACGGTGACAGCCCGGTAGCTATACGAGCACAGTCTTGCACGCAGCCTAGCCTCCGGCGATATCTTCAGTATGAAGACGTACTCCGATATCGCGAGCATGCGTGGGCACGTTCGCGGCCTCAAGGCTCAGGGCAAAACCGTGGGCTGTGTGCTCACGATGGGGTTCCTGCATGACGGCCATATTGGACTCGTTAAGGAATGTGCGCGCCATGCCGACGAGGTCGTGGCATCCATTTTCGTCAATCCGACGCAGTTCGGCGAGAAGGAAGACCTCGACAATTATCCCTCTGATATCGAAGGTGATCTGGCAAAGTTCAAAGCAGCCGGCGTCAGCGCCGTGTTCATGCCCACGCCCGACATTATGTACCCCGATGGGGCGGACACAGTGGTCACCGTCCCAAGCCTCTCGAACATCCTGCAAGGCAAGGTTCGCCCCGGCCATTTCCAGGGCGTCACCACAGTAGTTTCCAAGCTTTTCAATATTTTGGAGCCCGATGTTACAGTCTTTGGTGAGAAAGATTTTCAACAGCTCGCCATCATTCGTCAGATGGTCCGGGATCTAGGGAAAGCTGTTGACGTGCGGGGCCTTCCAATCGTCCGGGAGGCGGACGGGCTGGCCATGTCCTCCCGCAACGCGCGCCTCACTCCCGAAGATCGCGCCGCCGCAGTGGTGCTGAGCCAGGCCCTCGACGCCGCCGAAGCGCATGAGAACGACCCTCTGACAGTAGAAGAATTCCGCGCGCTCGTTCGTGAGCATATCGCCCGCGAGCCCCGCGCCGACATCCGCGCTATCGACATCCGCGACGCCCGCGACCTCTCTGCCTACTATGGACGCCTCGACCGACCGGCTGTCATCCTCCTCTCCGTGCGCTTCGGCGCCATCCTCTTGATCGACAATCGGGTCATCGGGCCCGGGAAAGACGAGCTATGAGCACGCAAAAACCCATCCGCCGCAAAACCTGCCCGCAGATCACCGCCATGAAAGGCGGAGAGCCCATCGTGTCGCTTACGTCGTACCACGCCCACACGGCCGCCATCGTGGACGGCCACGCGGATTTCATCCTTGTGGGGGACAGCCTCGGGATGGTCATGCACGGAATGGAGACCACCGTTGGCGTCCCCATCGACCTAATGATCATGCACGGCAAAGCGGTGGTTCGCGGCACACAATGCGCGCTTATCGTCGTCGACATGCCCTTCGGCACCTACGAGGAAAGCCCAGAGGTCGCCTTCCGCAACGCCGCGCGGATCCTCAAGGAAACGGGCTGCGGGGCGGTAAAGCTTGAAGGTGGTGCACGCATGGCCGACACGATCACCTTCCTCGTCCAGCGGGGCATCCCGGTCATGGCGCATATCGGGCTCACGCCGCAATCGTCCCACGTCATGGGCGGCTTCAAGACCCAAGGCCGCGAAGAAGACAGCTGGGCGCTCCATGAGGCAGACGCCCGGGCCGTAACGGACGCTGGGGCTTTCGCCCTTGTGCTTGAGGGAATGGTTGAGCCGTTAGCCGCAAAGATCACAAATCAAATAGAAATTCCGACCATCGGCATCGGCGCCTCGGTTGATTGCGACGGCCAGATCCTTGTCCTTGAGGACATGCTCGGCCTCTCACCGCGCGCACCCAAGTTCGTGAAGGTCTACGGCGACCTCGGCGCCCAGATCGAAGCGAGCGTGAAAGCATACGCTGACGAAGTCCGCGCCCGCCAGTTCCCGGGCGAGGCGCAAGTGTACCGGTAAGCACCACTTGCGCCATAACGCGATCCGGGCAACGGTCTTGCGATTGCAGCCCTGAACCCGGATTTCGAGAATGTACGTTATTGCACACCGCGTGAACGATGCGGAAAAGCTGCGCATGGCCCTGGCCGGACGCGCGAATGCCCTCGAGATAGATGTTACGATTAATGAGCAATTTGGCGTGTTGGCGTGGCATGGCACGCACTTCGCCGACTGGAACTCTGCCAGGCTGGATCGGCACCTGGACGCCATCGCTGAGGCGTGCCGGTCGACCGCAGGACGCAACATCTGCCTCCTGATCATTGATTTCAAATATGATCCGCCGAACTTCCGAACCCCGACACTCCCTCGAAACCGGCCCATCGGCCCGAACGACGTGAACGAGGTAAGATCGATGGTCCGCCAGCGTGTTTTGAACCGGGTCAACGGGGTCGCCCGATGGGGGCGTGGCATCTATGCGCTTTACTGCATGAGCAGCGCGAGCGAAGGGATAATCGAAAGCGCGATCGGCCAAACTGGGTGGGGCCTGCTGCATCACGAAGGCCTCAACTACGACGCGGCGGCTTACAGTCCTGCGCTCCGTCGCACCCCGGCACAGGCGCTGGCTTGGGTGCAACGGCAGACCTTCGTGCCGTCATTCATGTATTCCACAGGAGTGGCTCCCGGCGGCCCCGCTGGGCAGGTCAAGGCAATGCGTGACCGGATCAGACGCAACAACCTCAATCCCTCGACCCCGAGGCTCAGCTCCTACGCTTGGACATTCAACAGGGCGGCTAACTCTGCAAGCTGGCTGCAGGCAGGCGATCTGGACGGGATCATGGGCAACATGCGCCGAAACTTCCGGCACGTCACGACGCTCGGAGACTACGGCCTCGCGCGGACCCTTTACACCCGCCAAAGCCGTCCTCCGTTCTTGCGGTAGGACCGCCCGGGAAAGCGGGCGCAAAGACGGATCGCCGAGAAGCTTCTGCTGTTGATCGCCCGCCCTGACAGATCAGAGCATTGCCGGAACGACTAGGTCAGGCGGGCGGTGGCCGTCATCGAACGTTTTGATGTTGATGATCACCTTTTCCCCCATCTCGGCTCGGCCCTCGGCAGTGGCAGAGCCCATATGGGGCAGGAGCACCACATTGGGCAGTTCGCGCAGACGCGGATTGATGTCCTGTCCATGCTCGTACACGTCGAGGCCCGCGCCCGCGATCTCTCCCGCGCGTAGTGTTCGCGTCAGTGCATTTTCGTCAATCACCTCGCCCCGCGACGTATTCACCAGCACGGCGGAGGCCTTCATGAGCTTCAGGCGCCGCGCGTTGATCAGGTGGAACGTCGCGGGCGTATGAGGGCAGTTCACGCTGATCACGTCCATGCGCGAAATCATTTGATCGAGGCTCTCCCAGTACGTCGCCTCCAGATCCTCCTCGATCTCGGGGCGCAGGCGCTTGCGGTTGTGGTAGTGCACCTGCATCCCGAAGGCCGCCGCGCGCCGCGCGACAGCCTGCCCGATCCGGCCCATGCCAAGGATGCCCAGGCGCTTTGCGCCTAGACGCCCGCCCAGCATCGCCGTGGGTGACCAGCCCTGCCAGTCGCCCTTCTGCATCATCGACAGCCCCTCCGGGATGCGCCGCGTGACTGCAAGCATAAGCGCCATTGCCATGTCCGCGGTGTCCTCGGTCACGACGCCGGGCGTGTTCGAGACGAGGATCCCGCGCTGCCGCGCTGTCGCGACGTCAATGTGATCAACGCCCGCCCCATAGCTAGCAATAAGCTTGAGCCGCTCACCCGCCTGCCCAAGCAGGCCCGCGTCAATCTCATCCGTCACCGTCGGGACGAGGACATCAGCGCCTTTCACGGCCTCCACGAGTTGCGTCCGGGTCATCGGTTCATCGGTTTCGCGAAGCTGCACGTCGAAAAGTTCCGACATCCGGGTCTCTACGACCTCGGGCAAGCGTCGCGTCACGACAACACTCAAGCGCTTTGACGGCATGAGACCTAATACCTCCCCTTCCCCGACCAGGGTGTGTCGTGGCAGATTGCCCGCACAAAATCGCGGGCACAAGAACCCGCAGCATTGAGAGGTAGAGCATGGTGCACCGCATTGTCTGGGCAAGCCTTTTGGCCGCCTCCCTCCTCCTGCCCACGTTTACGTGGGCGCAGGAGGTGAAACGCGGTGCCGTGACGAACTTCCCGATCCCGCGCTACGTATCAATGAAGGCGACAGAGGCGAATGTCCGCCGTGGCCCGTCACTTAGTCATCGGATTGATTGGGTCTTCACACGCCGGGACATGCCGCTTCAGGTCACGGCGGAACATGGTCACTGGCGCCGCGTCATTGATCGTGACGGGCTGGGCGGCTGGATCCACTATTCGCTCATCTCGGGCACCCGAACCGTCATCGTGGAAGAAGACATGCTGGCCCTCTTCCCGCGCCCTGAGTTAGGGGAACAGATTGTTGCCCGGCTGGAACTCGGCGTCGTGGCGAGGTTAGGCAAGTGCACAGAAAAGTGGTGCAGGCTGTCAGCGGGTGGCTATAAAGGCTGGGCGCCGAAAACCTCGCTCTGGGGCGTGGAGCCGAGCGAGATCCGGCGCTGAGTGTCGTCTCTTGCCGGAGTTTTCATGAAGCACGTCACCCTCGCCGGGGAACTCAAGGAATTCGCGTCCGCAAAGAGACTCTTCGTCGTCCACGCTGCGCCGGGCTGGATCGAAAAAGTCGCCTCCGGGGAATTTGACTTTTTCACGCGACTCGCACCGCGGCTCGAAGAGGAGGGTGTGGCCAGCGTGACCGTCGAACTTGGTGGCCCGCTTTCGGAGGCCATGCTGGGCCAGAACCACATGCACGTCATCCTCGGGGACCGGCCCGAATACAGCCCCCGCGTCATGCATGTCGCGCCAAGCTACATCTGGGGGTTCTGGTACCTGGACGAAGTGGGCATCAACGCCGACAGCTCCATTCGAATGCGCAGCTTCCGTCCTCACGGAGTGGAATGGGAGGCAGCGGAGTACTTTTTCAACGGCGTAGCCGGCTGGATGGTGGAGCAGAACGTCTCCCGCGAACCGCAGCCCGATCGTGACCCCGGGGCGCTCGACCGCGCGCAGTCTGTAGTCTTCTGCCAGGACATCGAAACCCGGCAACCGCGGCAGCACTACTTGAGCACCGAGGAGATGATCCGCAATGCCGCACGCGCGGCCGGAGGTGGGATCGTCTATGTGAAACCGCACCCACACCAGGACGCAACGACCCGTGCAAAGATCGACAAGCTCGCCGAAAGCGACCCGAACATCCGGGTTTCAGAGGCCTCGGTCCACGATCTCATTGCGGCTTCCGACTGGGTGGTGACTCAGAACTCCGCAGCGGGCTTCGAGGCACTCCTGCAAAAGAAGCGCCTCATTACCTGTGCACGGTCAGACTTCCACCACGCGTCCCTCGTGGCGCGAAGCGGCGACGAACTTCGCGCCCATTTGCGCAGTGGAGGGGGCGCGCTCGACGGGTTCGAGTACGAGAAGTACCTCTACTGGTTTCTGTCAGAGACCTGCCTCGAGCCGCAATCAGACGACTTCGCCCACCGTGCATGGGCCCGCCTCATCGACAAGTTCACGCCCTAGGCTCAGGCCGCGAGGCCACGACCCTTCAACAGCGCGTCGACCCCCGGCATCCGACCCCGGAATTCGGTATATAGCTCCTCCGGCGGACGGCTGCCGCCAGCGGACAGGATGAACTCCTCGAGCTTCTCAGCTGTGCCCGCATCGAAGGCGCTCCCGGCCTCTTCGAAGGCCGCGAAAGCGTCGGCATCCATGACCTCCGACCACATGTAGCTGTAGTACCCACTCGAATATCCGTCGCCCGCAAAGACGTGGGCGAAGTGCGGCGTGGCATGCCGCATTTCGATGGCGGCGGGCATGCCTAGGTCTGCCAATACCTCTGCCTGCTTAGCCATGGGATCATCAGGGGCCGCGCCTTCATGGAACGCCAGATCAACGAGCGCCGAGGCCACGTATTCCACCGTCTGGAACCCCATGTCGTAGGTCGCCGCACCGAGCACACGCTCCAGAAGGGCCTCTGGCATGGGTTCCCCTGTTTCGGCGTGGAGCGCGTAGGTCTCAAGCACCTCCGGTACTTCGAGCCAGTGTTCATAAAGCTGCGACGGCAGCTCCACGAAATCACGCGCCACGGACGTTCCAGAGATCATCGGGTAGCGCACGTCGGTCAGCATATGGTGAAGGGCATGGCCAAACTCATGGAAGAGCGTCCGCGCGTCGTCAAAACTCAAGAGCGCGGGCTGGCCCTCCGCCGGTTTGGCAAAGTTGCACACATTGATAGTGATCGGGCGCTGGTCCGCACCGAGCTGGTGGCCCGATTGCAGGCCAGAGCACCACGCCCCCGACCGCTTGCCACCTCGCGCAAAGTAATCGCCGATGAAAACCGCCATGTGCTTCCCATCCCGCGTCACCTGCCAGGCCCGCGCATCCGGGTGTGCAAGCGGCGCATCGATAGGCTCAAATGCCAACCCAAAGAGCTTGGAGGACGTCTCGAACGCCGCTTCGATCATCTTCTCGAGTTGAAAGTACGGCTTGAGCTCCGCCTCATCCAGGTCGTGCTCCGCCACGCGCCGCTTTTCTGAGTAGAACCGCCAGTCCCAGGGGGCGAGCGGGCCATTGATCCCGTCTGCCTGCATCATTTCCGTGAGACGTGCAGCATCCGCTTCCGCTTGCGCCTTCGCGGGGGCCCAGACTTCCATGAGAAGGTCCCGCACGCGCTCGGGCGTGCCAGCCATTTCGGGAGCGAGCTTGTAGTCAGCAAAACTCTCATAGCTCAGGAGCTTTGCCCGCTCCTCCCTCAGCGTCAGGATCTCTGCTGCAATGTTTCGGTTGTCCGTCTCCCCGCCATTGGCACCGCGCGAGGACCACGCTTTCTGCGCTTTCTCGCGCAGCGCCCGGTCAGGGCAAAACTGCAAAAACGGCGTCATCAGCGACCGCGAGGTCGTGATAATCCAGCCGTCAATGTCTTTCGCCTTTGCCGCAGACTTCGCAGCAGATACGAGGAAATCAGGCAAACCGTCCAACTGATCCTCGGACAGCTCCATGTACCAGTCCCGCTCATCCGCGAGAAGGTTCTGTGTGAACTCAGTCCCGAGCATCGCAAGGCGCGCCTTAATGGCCGTCATCCGCTCGGACGCGTCGCCCGTCAGCGCGGCACCGGCCCGGGTGAAGTTCTCGTGGTAGAGCTCGATCACGCGCCGATCTTCGCCCGCGAACTCCTCCCGGCGGTCATAAAGCGCCTGAAGTCGTGCGAAGAGCGCGGGGTTTGAAATGATCTCTGCGTTGTAGGCGGAAAGCTCGGTCACGAATGTCTTCTGAAGCGCCTCCCTCTCAGGTGTGGAATCCGTGCCGATCACATTGAAGAACACGGCCAGTACACGGCGCAGCGTTTCGCCAGCAAGCTCCATGGCGTGAATAGTATTCTCCAGCGTTGGCGCGTCTTCAGACCCGGCAATTGCCGCGATCTCCGCACGACCCGCCGCGAGACCTTCGCGCAGAGCAGGTTCGAACTGAGCATCGTCAAACAGATCGTATCGTGGCAGGCCGAAAGGTCCGTCCCACGCTTCAAGCATCGGGTTCGTCATCGTTTTCCCTTCCTTTGCAATGTGCCGCTGACCGGACAGTCAGACCGCCGTTTGACCTTGATTTTTCGCGTCTCTGCCTCGAGGGCGTCGTAAATTAACATCTGCCCGATCAGGGGTGTTCCAGCCCCGGTAATCCGCTTTACGGCTTCTGCCGCCATCATCGTTCCTATGATCCCCGGCAACGGACCCAGAACGCCAGCCTCGGCGCAGCTAGGCGCCTGATCGGGTGCCGGGTCATCGGGGAAAACGCATTCGTAGCAGGGGCCACCAAAGGCCGGGTCCCAGATCGCAACCTGCCCTTCCCATTGCGTGATTGCGCCCCAAACCACTGGCAGATCAAGACCTGCCGCCGCGCCGTTGATAAGGCGACGGGTGCCTTGGTCATCGGTACAGTCCACGATGAGATCGTAATCATCAAAGAGGTCGGCGGCGATTTCCTCCGTGAGGCGCCGCGTGTACGGGCGCACCTCCACGTAGGGATTGAGGGCATGAATGCTCTGTTCAGCACTTGCCGTTTTGGTAAGGCCCGTGGCGTCGTCGCGGTGGATAGTCTGGCGTTGCAGATTGGTGTGATCGACCCGGTCATCGTCGATGATGCCGAGCGTTCCGACGCCCGCCGCCGCCAGATACTGCAACACGGGGGAGCCGAGCCCCCCGGCCCCAACCACGAGAACTTTGGCGCGCTTCAGCTTCGCCTGCCCGGGCCCGCCGATTTCGCGCAGTACAATGTGACGCGCGTAGCGTTCAAGCTCCACTTCGCCCATGGTCTGCGTCCGCTCCACTGCTTTCAACGGCGCCTCAGCGGGATTGGCACGCGCTCGCATGAGGCGCAGGAGGCGTGAATACCCCACCGCAAGCCCGCCTGCCGCCGCGAGGATGAGCCATAGCCGTGCATCACCGCCTGTGCCCTCGCGCAGCGGGTGGCCATCAGGCAGCACCACGTGAATGGCAAGCACGCCAATGAAAAGCAGGCCGAGCATGAGCCACCGCGCCTGCATCGGCGTCTTCATCGCGACGCCGATACCCCAGATCGTGGCGGCCATGGAAAAG
>JBCCPQ010000100.1:0-9164 GCA_039024825.1 Pseudomonadota bacterium | reverse complement strand
TCCATTGTAGGAGACAGGGCGGGCATGAGAATTTCTGTGGGCATGTCCGATTTCCCTTAGCGATACGTGACTTGCTTTACCGCATCGATCACTTCTGCGGTGCTGGTAAGCGCGTGTTTTTCTAGGTTGGCAGCGTAGGGCATGGGCACATCCTTCCCCGTACAACTCAACACAGGCGCGTCGAGGTAATCGAACGCGTGGGTCATGATGTAGGCGGCGATGTGATTGCCCATCGAGGCAACTGGGAAACCCTCCTCCACGGTCACTGCGCGGTTCGTTTTTTGAACGCTTGCAATGATCGCGCCGTAGTCAATTGGGCGCAACGACCGGAGGTCCAGAACTTCCGCTGAGATCCCATCTTCCGAAAGTTTATCAGCAGCTTCAAGGGCGTACTTCATGCCGATTCCAAAGCTAATGAGTGTCACGTCTTCGCCTTCGCGCCAGATGCGGGCCTTGCCGAAGGGGATGGTGAAATCATCCATGACCGGTACGTCGAACGACTGGCCATAGAGGATCTCATTTTCGAGGAAGATTACTGGGTTCGGATCTCGGATTGCCGTTTTCAAGAGACCTTTGGCGTCCATCGCCGAGTACGGCTGCACGACCTTAAGTCCCGGGATTGATGAATACCAGGCGGCGTAGTCCTGGCTGTGCTGGGCGGCCACACGGGCGGCGGCGCCGTTTGGACCCCGGAACACCATTGGGGCACCCATCTGGCCACCTGACATGTAGAGGGTCTTCGCGGCAGAGTTGATGATCTGGTCGATTGCCTGCATCGCAAAGTTGAACGTCATGAACTCCACGATGGGGCGCAGGCCGCCAAACGAGGCACCGACCGCGATCCCGGCAAAGCCGTGCTCTGTAATCGGCGTGTCGATCACGCGCTTCGCGCCAAACTCGTCAAGGAGCCCTTGGGAGACCTTGTAGGCACCTTGGTACTCGGCAACTTCTTCGCCCATCAGGTAGACGGTTTCGTCGCGGCGCATCTCTTCCGCCATGGCGTCGCGCAGAGCTTCCCGCACTGTTTGCTGTTTGAATTGTGTGCCTTCCGGTACATCCGGCTCCACAGCTTTCGACTGTATTGGCACTACTGGCGTCGCGTCGGCCACTTTGCCCTCCGAGGATGACAAAGACGCCGGGGCAGGTGCTGTTGCGGCTTTCGGCTCAGGCGCTGCGGACGCGTCTTCGCCTTCCTCAAGCAGCACAGCGATAGGTGAATTTACTTTCACCCCTTCGCTGCCTTCGGCGACGATGATCTGACCCATGACGCCTTCATCTACAGCTTCAAATTCCATCGTTGCTTTGTCAGTTTCGATTTCCGCTAGGATCATGCCGGATTCGATGACGTCGCCTTCTTTGACCAGCCACTTTGCGAGTGTGCCTTCCTCCATGGTTGGGGAAAGCGCGGGCATCAGGATTTCAGTCGCCATTATGCTACCTCCTGGGGAGCGGCTTCGGCATAGATGTCCGTCCACAGCTCTTCGAGTGCGGGTTCGGGACTTTCTTTTGCGAAGTCTGCTGCTTCGTTGACGACAGCCTTGATCTCTTTGTCGATGGCTTTGAGGTCATCTTCTGAGGCGTGCTTGCCGGTCAGAAGCATCTGGCGCACGCTCTCGATCGGGTCACGCTCTTCGCGCATTTTTTGTACTTCGTCACGGGTGCGATACTTTGCCGGGTCCGACATAGAATGCCCGCGATACCGATAGGTCATGACTTCGAGGATGTAGGGGCCTTTGCCAGCGCGACAGTGCGCGATAGCCTTTTCCCCGGCTTCCTTGACCTTGAGAACGTCCATCCCGTCGACTTCTTCACCGGGGATCCCGTAGGCCGCGCCTCGTTCCCAAAGTGACGGCGATTTGGTTGAGCGTTTCACGCTCGTGCCCATGGCATACTGGTTGTTCTCAATGACGAAGATGACGGGCAGATCCCAAAGCTCTGCCATGTTGTACGTCTCGTACACCTGGCCTTGGTTCGCGGCCCCGTCGCCGAAGTAGGCGAAGGTCACGCGGTCATTGCCAAGGTATTTGTCAGCAAACGCGAGGCCCGCGCCAATCGGCACCTGCGCCGCAACGATGCCGTGTCCCCCATAGAAGTCCTTCTCCTTGGAGAACATGTGCATCGAGCCGCCCTTACCCTTGGAGAAGCCACCTTCGCGGCCGGTCAGCTCTGCCATGATACCTTTTGGATCCATGCCGCAGGCGAGCATGTGGCCGTGATCGCGGTAGGAGGTGACGCGTTTGTCGCCTTCCTCCGCAGCTGCTTCGAGGCCGACAACAACCGCTTCCTGGCCGATGTAGAGGTGGCAAAAGCCGCCGATGAGGCCCATCCCGTAAAGTTGGCCTGCCTTCTCTTCGAAGCGGCGGATCAGAAGCATCTCGCGGTAATGATGCAGTAGCTCGTCTTTTGAGACGTTAGCCTTCGCGGACTTCTTCGCAGCCATCGGCTCCTCCCAGATGGTTTAACGTTAAACTATTGCATATCCGATTCACGACGCTGCGTTAACCCACGTCGTTGAAAGGGCAGAGATGCGCCCAATGCATAGCGAAAAGAGTGATATCTACTGCACGACGACTTCGTCAGACCGAATGAGGCCGAGCACGTCACGCGCCTGCTCATCAAGAAGGTCGAGATCAAGATACTCATCTGACAGCCGCTTCGTCTTGTTCTCAAGAACGGCGATCTCATCGGAAAGTTCCGTGAGTTCCTGGGATAATTGCGTTGCTTCGGCGTCGATCTCGGCCCGTTTGAAAAGCCCGAAATCACCCTGCACGGCGGCGAAGGTGAAATACACGCCCAGCGCCATGCAAATCGTCAGATACGAGAGAGCGCCCAAAGCCGGGCGGGTGGCGGGGGATACCATTCGTGCCTCATGAGGCCTCTTGAGCGGGCCGTGTACGCACTATGACACAGGCGATTCGCGCTGTGAATCCCCCAAATTCCTATCCGGCGACCGACGCCTCGTAGATGCTGTCGATCGTACTGGCGATGGTCTCATTGAACTCCGCATCGCTTTGCTGAGCACTCAGCCCTTCAGTCAAAGCGCGGGAGAAGCTTGCGATCATGCCCGCATTCTTCGATAGCCGCTCGTTCGCCTCGGCACGGCTATAGCCGCCAGAGAGCGCGACAACGCTCATGACACGCGGATGGGCGATGAGGGCGGCATAGTGGTTTGGGGACTCAGGCAGCGTGAGCTTGAGCATGATGTCGTGGTCAAGCGCATCAAGACGCTCGGCAATTTCATCGCGCAGGATGTCCTCCGCCGCTGCCTTATCAGCGATAGAGATTGTCACCTCCGGTTCAAGGATCGGCACGAGGCCATGGGCCGCGATCTGCGCCCCGAAGGCGAATTGCTGATCCACGATTGCCCCGATCCCGGCTGTATCGGCAGCAGAAATGACAGACCGCATTTTCGTGCCGAATACGCCGTGGCCCACGGCCCTTGCACACACGTCATCGAGATCAGGGATCGGTTTCATCAGCTGCACGCCCTGCGCTTCTGCCTCCAGGCCCTTATCGACCTTGAGGAAGGGCACAACGCCTTGGTTTTCCCAAAGGTATGCCGCAGATGCTTTGCCGCCCATCTCTCGATCCATCGTCATTTCAAAGAGGATGGCGCCGACAACCTTCTCCCCGCTGAAGCTGGGAGCATCCACGATCCGCGTCCGCATCGCGTGGATGAGGTCGAACATTTCCTCTTCCCCGGAATAGGCATCTTCTTCGATCCCGTAGAGCCGCAGCGCTTTCGGCGTGGAGCCGCCCGACTGGTCAAGGGCTGCAATGAAACCCTTTCCTGCACGGATTTGATCAGCTTGGGCTTGCTTGGACATGAGATGTCTCCTCGGTTTCTTTGCGCATAGCCCTAGTCAGGCTGTCGGTGCGACGCAACATGGTGTCGGGGGAAGGTCGCGTCACTGATCATGGAAGCTCGTCGATGCCCAGATGTCGGTGGCTTGCGCCGCGACATCTGCGGCGGCTTCCTGCCAGACTGGATCGTGGCCAAAGCGGGCTTCGAGTTCTTCGAGGATTGCTCCGGCGGCGGTGTCGCCGCTCGCGGCAGCGAGGGACGCATGAAGGGCAGCCGCAGTGTAGTTTCGGACGGTTCCGCCCGTGCCTGCCAGGTACGCCAGTGCTGCGTCCCTTAGCGCTTTGCCATCACCGGAGGGCGCTTGCGGCGGCACGCCGACGCTATCCTGAGCGGCGAGGACCTCCTCCATAGACAGGGCGTCTTCTGCTTCTGCGAGTGCCGCGTCGGCGCCTCTCCCGCCAACGGCGGAGGCCCGCAACGCAAATCTGTAGGCCTCGCGCGCGTCAGGCGCCGCTCGCGAAAGAGCCGCCAAAGTCGTGCCATCGAGGGTTGGCGCCATGGGGCTCAGGATTTCCACTGCCCGTGCAGGATTCCGTGGCGCGCCGTCGCCGGTCAACAATGCGGTGCCAACGCGAACCATGTCCTCGGTCGGGGCATTTCCAGCGAGCACCGCCTGCAAGGTCTGAGGGTCCACCTTCGTGGCATCACTGGAGGGAGCGGTCCGTAAGAGAGGGCGCGTGTCTTCGATCAGTGGTCTGGGGCCGTCATCTTCATAGGCATAGAAATCCATGTAGGTCGCCCCGTCCGGGCGCAATTCCAGGACAAGGCGGCGTGGGTCAGCGACGAACTCTGACGCCGCCTGACCCACAGAGTCAGCAAAGGCCTGCTCAGTCGCAGTGGGGACGACGACGGCCCCGCCGTCCCTGAGCGGGCTCAGGATTTGTTGGGTGATGAGCGGTTCCAAAACCTCGGGGGTCAGCATCTCAGCCGGAAGCATCGGAGAGAGTTTTTCCCAGAGACCAAGATTGGCCACGCTTAAGGTCGCGTCTTCCAGAAAGATCACTGGAAACGGCTCGCCGCCGGCATCTTCAAACGCGAGGTAGTCCGCATTCGCAGTGACAGCGATCTCCACGTTTTCTTCCGAAGTCGCCGTCAAACGAAGCGCCGCACCAGCAGATGGCACGTGATAATCAACGGCGAACACAGCGTGATCAAGTGTAAGCCGGTCCTGCCCGAGTACTGCGAGAGTCTGACGGGCCTCAGGCGGTAAGCAGCCGAGATCGAAAGCGGTGCCGATGGTATCGATCCGGACTGACAGATCGTTCAGTTCCCCCCAGGGGGAGCTGGATAGTGTAAGCCTCTCGACGACGATTTCGCAGTCTTCATCGCTGTCCAAAATCGGGTAGATCACGAGGCCGGTGAGGGTGATGATTTGGCCGCCGCCCGCCACATCGAGATGCTCGTAGGTGATGTCCGCCTGGCTCCGCGCCGCGGTGATCCCGGTCTGCACGGCCCATGTCAGAAGACTGTCGAGAGCGATGAGCTCTGCCCATGCAGGTGGCGCAGGTTGTGCGGACACGGCGAAGGGCAGGGCGGACAAAGCGGCAGCGGGAAATAACGGGCGCATCAAAAACCTCCAGAGCGACAATGCAGCAACGCTAGCACCCGAGCCTTTAGCCTCCAAGAGCGGCAACGCCGGGGAGCGTTTTTCCTTCCATCCATTCAAGGAACGCGCCGCCAGCCGTGGAGATGTACGAGAATCTCTCCGCTGCTCCGGCCTTGTTGAGTGCGCTGACGGTGTCGCCGCCTCCGGCGACAGAGGTCAGCTTGCCCATGGCGGTCAGGGTTGCCGCCGCCTCCGCGGCAACGTTTGTAGCCATGTCGAAGGGCTCGATCTCGAAGGCGCCGAGGGGGCCGTTCCATATCAGCGTGCTAGAGCCCGCAAAGACCTCACCAACTGCGGCAACCGTCTCCGGTCCTGCGTCGAGGATCATTGCATCAGGCGGGCAAGCATTCGCTGGCACAACTTCATGGTCGGCCCCTGCCTTGAATTCGCGGGAAACGACCACGTCCATGGGCAGGTGTATCGCGCATCCCGCGGCTTCTGCCTTGCCCATGATCTCGCGCGCCGTGTCCGCCATGTCATGCTCAGCGAGGCTTTTGCCAACATCGTGCCCCTGTGCGGCAAGAAACGTGTTGGCCATCCCTCCGCCGATCACAAGGTGATCTACCTTACCGACAAGGTTGCCCAACAGTTCGAGCTTCGTGGACACCTTGGCGCCACCCACCACCGCCGTCACAGGCCGCACGGGCGTGCCGAGCGCGCTCTCCAAAGCGAGCAGCTCTGCGGCCATGAGAAGGCCCGCGCAGGACGGAAGAAGATGCGCCACGCCCTCCGTCGATGCGTGCGCCCGGTGCGCGGCGGAGAATGCGTCGTTGCAGTACACATCGCCCAACGAGGCGAGGAAGCCCGCCATGCGTTCGTCGTTGGCTTCTTCCATCGAAGTGAAGCGCGTGTTTTCGACGAGGATGACGTCGCCAAGGTTTTCTTCGATGAACTCGCGGGACGGGCGCTCCACGAACGTCACATCATGGCCGATATGCGCCTCAAGAGCGGGCACAAGTTGCTTCAGGGACAGGGCCGGATCCGGCTGACCCTTGGGGCGTCCGAAGTGGGCTAACAGGACCGGCGTCGCGCCCTTTGACAGAATGTGTCGGATGGTCGGCACGATCCGTTCGATCCGTGTGGCATCGGTGACCTTGCCGTCCGCCATGGGCACGTTGATGTCCACGCGCGTGAGCACGATCTTGCCGGAAATGTCGATCTCGGTGAGCGGTGTCCAGGCCATGGGGTCCTCCTTCTTTATTCGCGTTACGCCGGATCAGCACGAATTTATCAAGGGGCCTTTCCCTTCCGGGGTCCCGGGCCTAGGGTCCGCCGAAATTCATGAGGAGAGCCCGATGGCCGAGATCAAAGACCCCGAGAACACCATCCTGATGGAACTGAAAGGCGGCACCGTGACCATCGAACTCCTGCCGGACGTCGCGCCCGCCCACTGCGCGCGGATGAAGGAACTCGCGCGGGCAGGGCAGTATGACAATGTCGCGTTTCATCGGGTGATTGATGGCTTCATGGCCCAGACCGGCGACGTGGCCAACGGCAACATGGAAAAGGACTTCAACATCCGCCTCGCCGGCACTGGGGGATCAGACAAACCGGACTTGCCCGCAGAATTTTCCAAGGTTCCCCATGCTCGCGGCTCCCTCGGCGCTGCGCGCTCCCAGAACCCCAACTCTGCGAACTCGCAGTTCTTCATTAACTTCAAGGACAACGATTTCCTGAACGGCCAGTACACCGTCTACGGTCAGGTTATCGCTGGAATGGAGCACGTGGATGCGATCCAGCGCGGCGAGCCGCCCATGAACCCGGACCGGATGATCTCTGTCAAAGTTGCCGCTGATGCGTAGTGCGATCTTTGCAGCCGCTTTGGTGGCCGGGCCCGCCTTCGGCGCGGGGCTCGAAATCGACGTTGCCGGGGCGCATACCGAAGGCACAATCGTCATCGACCTCCTCGAAGACGTGGCACCTGCCCATGTGGCCCAGATTACCGCCCTGGCAGACCAGGGCTTTTATGACGGCGTCTACTTCCACCGCGTCATTGACGGCTTCATGGCCCAGACCGGCGACGGCGAGAACGCAACGAAGGTTGAGGAATGGCGTGCCGCGCTGGAGAGCGGGGCACCAAGACGCTACGGCACCGGCGGCTCGGAGCTTGGCAACATAGATGCAGAGTTTTCGGACCTCGCGTTTGAGCGCGGTATCGTGGGCATGGCCCGCAGCCAGAGCCCGGACAGCGCCAACAGCCAGTTCTTCATCATGTTTGCCGACGGCCCGTTCCTGAACGGGAACTACACGGTCGTCGGACGCGTGACGCAGGGCCTTGAGGTGCTCGACAACATCAAGCGCGGCGACAGCTCGACCTTTCAGGTCACGGGTGAGCCCGACTACATGGCAGCGGTGCGCGCAACCGAGTGAGGGGCAAAACTCTTGGCGCAAGAGTTTTGCAAAATTCCTGTCGCAGGAATTTGATGCTCCCGGCAACGAACACGGTCGCAAAATCCCTTGGCAAGGGATTTGGTAAATTCCTGCGCCAGGAATTTACTCCATCAATATGACAAGGCCGTGTGATGCTCTTTCGTGCAGGCGCCGGAGCTGCGACATGTTGACGATCACTCTTGGAGGTCTCATGCGGTCCATCTTCTTCGCCTGCGCGCTTGCCCTTGCGCCACTCCATGCCTCAGCTCAGGCCCCCCTGGACGCTGCGCCCCAGTTTTGGAGCGTGGAATGGGGAGAGACGGATTTTTCCCGAAACACCCTGGAAAGCTGGACAGAAGTGATCTCGGGCGGTCCGCCCAAGGACGGCATCCCCTCCATTGAGAACCCGCAGTTTCTATCTGTTGAAGACGAAACTGCCCTTGGCGACAGGGAGCCGGTAATCACGGTAGAACTCGACGGTGAGGTCCCACGCGCCTATCCGATCCGCTATCTGACCTGGCATGAGATTGTGAACGACGTCGTGGGCGATGTTCCTGTAGCAGTGACCTTCTGCCCGCTGTGCAATTCAGGCATTACGTTTGACCGCCGCGTCGAGGGGCAAGTCCTCGAATTTGGGGTGTCCGGCAAGCTTCGTAACTCCGACATGATCATGTTTGATCGCGAGACGCAGAGTTGGTGGCAACAGGCCGTCGGGCAGGGCATCGTGGGAGAAATGACGGGTGTGCAACTCACCAAGTTGCCCACGTGGATGGAAAGCTGGGCGGAGTTCAGGGATCGCAACCCGAATGGAGCCGTCATGGCGCAGCCGACGGGCTTTTCGCGGCCGTATGGGCAGAACCCTTATGTCCGATATGACAGCTCCAGCCGGCCGTTTTTGTTCAACGGCGAAATGCCGCCCCACGACATTCCGCCCCTCGTGCGGGTCGTCCGTGTCGGTGACCGCGCTTGGCCGTTGACACGTCTCTCGGAGCTCGAAGAGGTGACCGAGGCGGGCGTGCGTCTGACATGGCGAGCGGGGCAGGCCTCTGCGCTTGATGCCCGCGACATCGCCACGTCGCGCGATGTTGGGACTGTGCGGGTGTTCGACGCCACCACAGGTGCAAACCTGCCCCATGACGTGATGTTCGCATTTGCCTTTCACGCATTTTGGCCTGACGGAACATGGATGCTCGGCTCCTGAGCTAAACGCTTGCCTCCGCTGCGTGATCAGATAGCTCTGCGAAAAGACGTTGGAGGACCCATGAAAGAGCAAGCCAGCTATCCGAGCCTCGCGGGGCAGACCGTTCTGCTCACAGGCGGCGC
>JBCCPQ010000099.1:0-9165 GCA_039024825.1 Pseudomonadota bacterium | reverse complement strand
CCCGACATCGAACCTTCGGGAGGCCAAGTAAACCGCCATGGCGCGTCCGAGCCGTGCCCCTGCCCCGGTCACCAGCGCCCGCATCAGCGCAGCACCACAATGATGTAGATGACATAGCAGATGGCGAAGGCCGCCCCCCAAGCACGGGTCATCTTCCAGCGCAGGAAAACGAAAGGCGCGAGGATAAGCGAGGCCGCAAGCATGATCCAGAAATCGGACTGCAGGAAGTCTGAGTCCACTGCCACGGGCGCCACGAGCGTCGTAATGCCCATAATGGCAAGAAGGTTGAAGAGGTTTGATCCGATCACATTGCCCAGCGCCACGTCGGCCTGTTTCCGGTAGGCAGCGACCATGGTTGTGGCAAGTTCAGGTAAAGAGGTCCCTATGGCGACAAGGGTGAGCCCGATAGCTGCGTCTGACATCCCAAACCGCTTCGCGATGTCCGAGGCCCCTTCAACAAGAAGGTCTGCTCCAAGGGGCAGACCTGCGATGCCAAGCAAAATGAAAACCGCGATGCGCCAGCCGGGAAGCTCCGGATCAGCCCCTTCCGGCTCTTCCTCATCAACGGCTTCTCCTGCGGCACGGTGCGCCAACGCCTCGCGCCCTTGATCAAGAAGGATAAGCGACAACGTCCCAAGCAGGAGCAACCCGTGCCACCAGGTCAGGGGCCCCGCGAAACTTAGTCCTATGAAAAGCAACGAACCCAAAAGCATGACGACATAGCTTTTGCGCGTTTCGCACTGGCTCGTATCGAGTGTGGCTAAAAGAGCAGGCAGGCCAAGGACCAAAAGCACATTGGCAGTGTTTGATCCGACGACGTTACCCAACGCGAGCCCAGGTTGCCCTTCTAGAACAGCCTGCACCGAAATCAGAAGCTCCGGCGCAGAAGTGCCGAAAGCAACGATGGTCAGGGACACGATGAGCGCCGGAATACCCAGTCTGAGCGCCAGGTTCACCGCGCCTTTAACAAGGACATCCCCCGCAAGGAGCAAGATCACGAGACCCAGCACCACATAGACCCAGTCGAGGATAATGTGGTGCACTAGACCTCCTTCCCGCAAGGGCAGGGCCCCTTACCGATGCGGGGACGTCCGCAAGCGCGACACTTCTTTGGGGCAAGCTTGCGCACTCTCTCAAGGCCAGGCAGATGCGGAAAGCGCAGCCGCCCAAACATCGCCATGACCGCGATTACGATCAGGAAGAGAGTGACGATCTTAACGATCATTCAGAGGCCGAACCGAGCAAAGGCGGCGCGTTCTTCGACGGCGTGATTGAGCTCGCTCAGGGCTTGCGCACCGAGGCGGTTCAAGATGGACTTCTTCTGGCCGAACTTCCGGAACCTCACCTTGTCGCCGAAGCGATCCTTCATGGTAGGAACGATATGGCCGACGGCGTCTGCGAGGCCGACATCTATGCCTTTCTGACCCACCCAGATCTCGCCTGTGAAAAGGCTGTCATCTTCGGCAAGTTTCGCTCCACGGCGGCGCTGCACATGGCTTATGAAGGTCCCGTGGATATCCTCCAGGAGCACCTTGAGACGGGCGACATCTTCTTCCTTTTGCGGGCGGAAAGGGTCGTTCATGCTCTTTGACTTACCAGCGGTGAGGACACGGCGCTCAAGGCCCAGCTTGTCCATCGCCTCTACTGCACCGAAACCGGCAGAGATCACACCGATGGACCCGATCACGCTGCATTCATCGACGAAGATCTCATCCGCGCTGGCGGCGAGCCAGTAGCCGCCTGAGGCCGCAACGTCCTCCACAAATGCGTAGACTGGAATGTCTTTCTCTTCGGCGAGCCTACGGATGCGAGCGCCGATAAGCGCCGATTGGACCGGGGAGCCGCCGGGGGAGTTGATGATGAGGGCCACGGCGGCGCGTTTACCAGCAAAGGCCTTTTCGAGGAGTGGCCCGACACCGTTGTCGTTGAGGCCTCGTCCTGCCGCGATGAGCCCGTCAAGCCTGAGGACGGCGACCTCGGGGTCGCTCTTCATGAAGGGAATATAACGTTTCATTAGAGGCCATTTAGGCTGAGACACATCCGGCAACAAGGCGCTAGCCAAGTGAATGCAAAAAGCGGCCCTTTGAGGCGGGCCGGTCATAGCTGTCATTGCAGCTTTCCCAAGCGTCTCTTGTTCTTTTCCCTTAGGGTTAAGCGCCTGCCCAAGGGTCCAAGGCACATCGGCGTCAAAGGAAGCCCTGGCGAGGCGTATAAAGCGATCCACAAAGCCGCTCTTGCCTGCCGATTGACAATAGACGCGCAGAGCCCCTTCACTCTGCATATGACAAGCTGAAAGGTTGCCGTTTGTTGAGACCCACCATGCTCGCCGTTCCTCAGTTCATTGCCAGTGATGCGCTGAAGGAAAAACGCAGGGCCTTCTTCACACTTCATGCAAGGCACAGATCTTAGAGTGCAGTTATCCGAACGCTGTGGTGACCTCGTGGAGGAGCTAGAACTCGGCCGCCGTGAAGACATCATCTCTGTGGAGCCACTGACCGGCGGCGTTGCTTCAGACATCGCAGTAGTCGACCTTGGCCACCGGAAGATATGCGCGAAGTTCGCTTTGCCAAAACTCAAGGTCGCTGCCGACTGGCATGTACCCGTTCATCGAAATGCGGCGGAGTATGCGTGGCTCACATTCGCCGGTTCTCTTCGCAAAGAGAGCGCGGTGGGTCTCTACGGGCGACCCGAGGCCGCCCACGGGTTTGCCATGGAGTACCTCGATGGGGCTGACGTCTACCTGTGGAAAGACCACCTCCTTCGCGGGATGCCAAACACGGGAGAGGCCGCGAGGGTCGCAGACCTTTTGGGGCTCGTTCACGCGGCTTCCGCGCGTGCTGGATTTGACAGCGCGCCGTTCAAAAACCGTGATGACTTCCACGCCATTCGCATAGAGCCTTATCTCTCCTTCACTCGGCAGGCCCACCCCGCGCTGGCGGAATTTATCGCACCTGTTGAAGCGCAGCTTTACGAGAGCAGTGAGGTCCTCGTGCACGGCGATGCGAGCCCGAAAAACATTCTCTTTCGAGGACGTGCGCCGATTGTCCTAGATGCCGAATGCGCGACAATGGGCGATGCCAGCTTCGACCCGGCCTTCTGTCTGAACCATCTTGTCCTCAAAGCCATACATCTTCCAGCATCGCGTGCCGTCTTGATAGCCGAGTTGCTCGCGTTCTGGGCAGCCTATGAGGCCCATGTTGATTGGGAGGAGCGAGGAACGCTCGAAGCGCGTGTCTGCAGGCTTTTGCCTATGCTGATGCTGGCGCGCGTGGACGGAAAATCACCGGTGGAGTACCTGTCCAAGGCGGCGCGCCAACAGGTGCGCGACATCGCCATTCCGCTTATCACGTCCCCGGAAACCAGCCTTGATGGCGTCGTGCGCCATCTATCAGGAAAGCTACTATGACCGAGATCCAATCCGTCACTGGCCGTCGGGTCTGGGATTCGCGCGGGCACCCCACTGTGGAGGTGGACGTCACCCTGTCCGATGGGGCGCTTGGCCGCGCAACTGCGCCGGCGGGCGCGTCTCGGGGCACCCGCGAAGCGATTGACCTCCGCGACGGCGGCAATCGCCTCGCCGGAAAGGGCGTGTCGCGGGCACTTGCTAACGTAAACGGTGCAATAGCCCCGGCGCTTGTCGGGCTCGAAGTCAGCGACCAAGAAGCGCTCGATGCTGTAATCCTTGGTCTCGATCCCTCCCCGCTTAAAGAGCGTCTGGGCGGAAATGCGACGGTTGCGACATCGCTCGCGCTCCTTCATGCGACCGCAGCGAGCTTGGGCAAACCACTTTGGCGCCATGTCGCCGACCACTATGAATGCGAGCCCACGTTGCCGTTGCCCGAAATCCAGATCTTTGGCGGCGGAGCTCATGCCGGACGGCGCGTGGATATTCAGGATTTCATGGTCATGGTCCCCGGCGCTGCGACCTATGATGAAGCTCTAGAGATAACGAGTGAGGTCTACTTTGCCGCTGGCGACATCATGGCGACGCGGGGCACTCTTGCCGGTGTGGCGGATGAGGGCGGCTGGTGGCCGGAATTCCGCAGCAATGAAGAAGCACTCGAAACGCTCGTAGAGGCCATCGAGAAAGCAGGAGAGAGGCCCGGCGAGCGCGTCGTGATCTCGCTGGACATTGCCGCCTCGGAGTTTGGCGCGGATGGCGCTTACACGCTTGCGCTGGAAGACCGCAGATTGGACAGCAGCGCATTTCTTGACATGCTAGGTAGGTGGCTTTCGGACTATCCCATTGTCTCAATCGAAGATCCGTTGGCCGAGGACGACACCAAGGGGATGGTCGAATTCACCCGCCGCCATGGTGCGCAGGTGCAGATTATCGGCGACGACTACGTTGTGACAAATGCCGCGCTAATCTCGCAGGCGGCGGCAGACGGCGCGTGCAATGCAGCCCTGATTAAGGTCAATCAAGCAGGCACGGTGACCGAAGCGGTTGAGGCGTTCCGAACGGCGCGACAGTTGGGTTGGACGACGGTCGTCTCCGCCCGCTCAGGTGAGACGGAAGACACCTCGATCTCTCATCTGAGCACAGGGCTTGGCAGCGGACAGCTCAAAGTCGGGTCGTTTCAACGGTCCGAGCGCATGGTGAAGTGGAACGAGTGTCTTCGCATTCAGGACACGCTGGGCAAAGACGCCTTCGTGGGCGGTGCACCCCTCGCCAAGACATGGTGGGGCAAACGTGCCTAGTCGCGGATGCGCCAGCCCGTCTTGAAGATCCACCAGATGGTTGCCAGGCAAAGCGCTGTGAACCCGCCGATAGCCAAGAGAGAGACTGCAATTGGCACATCTGCCTGGCCGAAGAAGGACCAGCGGAAGCCAGAGATCAGATACACCACCGGGTTGAAATAGCTGATCTGCTGCCAGATCGGCGGCAGCATCGTGATCGAGTAAAAGGACCCGCCAAGAAAGACCAGCGGCGTCACGATGAGGAGGGGAATGAGCTGAAGCTGCTCAAAATTGCCGGCCCAGATGCCGATGATAAAGCCCATAAGGGCAAAGCTCAGGCAGGTCAGCACTAAGAAGGCGAGCATCGCAAACGGATGGGCAATCGTAATGTCGACGAAAAGGAAGCTTGTGGCGAGGATCACAATACCGATGAAAAGCGATTTCGTCGCTGCGGCACCCACGTAGCCGATAACGATCTCTATGAAGTTCACCGGCGCGCTGAGCAGCTCGTAGATCGTGCCTATGAACTTTGGGAAATAGATGCCGAAGGAAGCATTTGAAATCGCCTGTGTCATGACAGAGAGCATAACGAGCCCAGGCACGATGAAAGCGCCGTAGCTCACGCCCTCAACGCTGTCGATGCGCGAACCGATCGCCGTTCCGAACACGACGAAGTAAAGGGACGTGGAGACAACGGGGGAGATGAAGCTCTGCGCCAAAGTGCGGAAAAATCGCGCCATCTCAAAGGTATAGATAGCGCGGATAGCTTCGAAATTCATGCCGCGTCTCCTTCCTGAACAAGACTGACGAAGATCTCTTCCAAGCTAGACTGGCTGGTCTGGAGGTCGCGCAGCTGAAGGCCCGTCCCCTGCAAATCCGTGAGAAGCGCTGTGATCCCTTTCCTCTCCGCGGTACTGTCGTACGTGTAGATCAGGGTGCCCTTATCGGCGCTAAGCTCGAGCCCAGGGCGCGCGAGGCTGTCCGGTATTGCGTCAATCGGGGCCGTAAGTTCAACGCAGAGTTGCTTTTGACCCATGCGGGCCATGAGGCTGTCTTTCTCTTCCACCAGAAGGATCTGACCTTTTGAGATCACCGCGACCCGGTCGGCGATCGCCTCGGCCTCCTCGATATAATGGGTTGTGAGGATGATCGTGACGCCCTGCTGCCGCAGTTTTTCAACGGTCTCCCACATGCCATTGCGCAGCTCCACATCGACGCCTGCCGTGGGCTCATCGAGGAACAAAACACGGGGTTCGTGCGCGAGCGCCTTGGCGATAAGAACCCGGCGCTTCATGCCGCCCGACAGTTCTCTGATTTGGCTCGTCGCTTTGTCGCCGAGGGAGAGCGTTTCAAGGAGCTCTCTGATATAGGCGTCGTTACGAGACTTTCCGAAGAGCCCGCGTGAGAAGCTGACTGTGTTCACCACCTGTTCGAACGGCTCGAGATTAATCTCCTGAGGGACAAGACCAATGAGGCCGCGCGCCTTGCGGTAATCCTCACGGTGGTCATGGCCGCCGACTGTGATTGTCCCACCACTCGACGTGGTAATGCCGCAAACCGTGCTAATAAGTGTCGTTTTTCCTGCACCATTCGGGCCTAGAAGCGCTAGTACCTCGCCCTCTTCGATCTCCAGATCGACACCTTTGAGCGCCTCAAATCCAGACGCATAGCGTTTGGTGAGGCCTTTGATGGAAACGATGGACGACATGGCATGACCCTTTCGAGGCCTCAGTTAGCCCTCAGGCTACGACGTTACCAGTGCGCAGAGCTATGTGCATTCCTGCGATTTTGTGGCAGCGTCTGCACATGACAGATGCGATCATTGTAGGTGGCGGCCTTGCGGGCCTCGTTGCGGCGGCAGAGCTCTGCGACCGGGGCAAATCGGTTGTCGTGGTGGATCAGGAAGGGCCGCAGAACCTTGGCGGTCAGGCCTTCTGGTCTTTGGGCGGCCTGTTCATGGTGGATACGCCTGAACAACGACGCATGGGGATCAAAGACTCCGCGGAGTTAGCGGCGTCAGATTGGGCCGGATCAGCGCAGTTTGACCGTGAAGAAGATCACTGGCCCCGCAGATGGGCAAAATCCTACCTGGAATTCGCAGGCGGGGAGATGCGGTCATGGCTCCACCAGATGGGAATGCGCTGGTTTCCGGTGGTGGGCTGGGCAGAACGCGGCGGATCCTTTGCGGACGGGCATGGCAACTCGGTTCCGCGCTTTCACATTACGTGGGGTACGGGTCCGGGTGTCTTGAAGCCATTCGTGGATCGCTGTGCAGCGCATGAAAAGGCAGGGAAGCTCACCTACGCATTTCGTCACCAAGTCGACCGGATCGAGATGCAGAATGGCCAGGCAGTGGGCGTCTCTGGCGTGACCCTGGCAGACGACCCAGCGGAGCGCGGGCAGAAAACCAACCGCGAAGTCACGGGCGACTTCCGATATGAGGCGTCGAGTGTCGTTGTGACCTCCGGCGGGATTGGCGGCAATTTTGAGATGGTGCGTAAGGCCTGGCCCCGCGAGCGGTTAGGCAAGCCGCCAGAGGGCATGGTCTCCGGCGTGCCGGCCCATGTGGACGGGCGGATGCTGGGGATCAGTGAGGCTGCGGGCGCGCGACAGATCAACAATGACCGGATGTGGCATTACACCGAAGGCGTAAAGAACTGGGATCCGATCTGGCCAAACCATGGCATACGCATCCTGCCAGGCCCCTCCTCTATGTGGTTCTCAGCGACGGGCGACCGGCTAGCCCCCCCTGCTCTGCCCGGCTTCGACAGCCAAGGCACACTTAAGGCAATCTTGAAGACCGGCCATAGCTACTCATGGTTCGTCCTGACGCAGCAGATCATCAAGAAGGAATTTGCCCTTTCGGGGTCAGAACAGAACCCGGATTTCACCGGCGGAAAATGGCTCGATGTGATCCGGGAACGGGTACTTAGCGGCAAGCGGGCAACAGGCCCCGTAGAGGCGTTCAAAGAACGGGGCGAGGATTTTGTGGTGTCGCAAGACCTGACGGGCCTCGTACGGGGCATGAACCAGGTGGCGGGCGGCGGCCTCATCGAAGAAGCGAAGCTGCGCGCCCAGATCGAGGCGAGGGACGCACAGATCGACAATCCGTTCTCGAAGGACGCGCAGATCATGGCGATCCTTGCGGCACGCAACTATCGCGGCGACCGGCTGATCCGCACGGCCAAGCCGCATAAGTTCCTCGATCCCGCCAATGCGCCGCTGATCGCCGTGCGCCTGCACGTTCTAACGCGCAAGACCCTGGGCGGGCTGGAGACCGATCTGGAAGGCCGCATGATCGGCGCGTCCGGCGATCCGGTGCCCGGGCTTTACGCCGCGGGCGAAGTCGCGGGCTTTGGCGGCGGCGGTTACCACGGCTGGAACGCGCTGGAAGGGACGTTCCTGGGCGGCTGCATCTTCTCCGGCCGCGCAGCGGGGCGTCACGCGTAAGCCCGCGGCCGGTGGCTCTTGCCCTGGTGCCGCGCGGTGTCTGTTAACGAATTCCAGGCGCGGCTGTCGGCCGTTAACCCATTGATAACACAGTTGACAGCTGTCAACTTTCTCCGATTTCGATATCCGCAGGCAGCCGATTACCGCAAACAAGCCGGGCGTTGGGAAGGTCGTTATCCTCGACCTTTGCGCGGGTCTCCTCCGGCGTCAGATCGAGGGCGCGCCATCTGTCAGTCAGCCGTGCCTCGAGCGTCGACATTGGAACATTGAGCCAGATCGTGAGGTCCCAAAGGGCTGCGAGATCTGACCAAGGAGGCTCAGAATAGAGGAGGTAGTTGCCTTCCACGATGACGGTCTCGGTCTCCGGCGCAAGATGTCCGCTTCCCGCAACAGCGATGTCCCGCTCGCGATCAAAGGTCGGGTAAAAGACCCCCGCGTCGGATCCGAGACGGGCGCAGAGAGCAGCGAACCCCGCTGCGTCGAACGTCCATGGCGCGCCTTTACGTGGCCGGTCACCGCGTGCGTCGAGCACCCTGTTATCGAGGTGGAAGCCGTCCATCGGTACCAGCGCTGCCTTTGTTAGCGTCCGCGCAAGACCCTCCGCGAGTGTGCTTTTGCCGCTGGCCGGAGGACCGGCCACAGCCACGAGGCGGCGGCGCGCTTTTGGCGGCGTGGCCAGGATGCGCCTGGCAAGATCGGTCACGCCGCTTCGGGCTCCTTCGCGCCAGTCATGTAGGCCACAGCATCCGACATAGAATGCCCTTTTGGGTCGATCACGGTCAGCCGCTTGCCCAGTCGGTGAACATGGATGCGGTCTGCGACTTCGAAGACGTGCGGCATGTTGTGACTGATGAGGATAATTGGGATACCGCGCGATTTCACATCACCGATCAAATCAAGGACCCTGCGACTTTCCTTAACGCCGAGGGCCGCGGTGGGCTCATCCAGAATGATAACTTTAGAACCGAACGCCGCAGCCCGGGCGACGGCCACCCCTTGCCTCTGACCACCGGAGAGCGTTTCCACCGCCTGATT
>JBCCPQ010000098.1:0-9233 GCA_039024825.1 Pseudomonadota bacterium | reverse complement strand
TCGGCGGCCTGTTCCTGAGGAGCAGTGGTCTTTTCGCTGTCATCGGTCTTCTTCGAACGTGAGCGAGACCGCGAGCGTTTTGGCTTTTCGTCCTCGCCAGCCCCATCAGCAGAAGATGCTGGCGCCGCGGGCGCCCCTCCCATCGGGTTGTCCAGGCGCGGGATGGTCGACTTCACCAGACGCTCGATATCTTCCATGTTCTTTTCGTCGCGCGGGACGCAGATCATCATCGCGGTGCCTGAGCGACCGGCTCTGCCTGTCCGACCGATCCGATGCACGTAGTCTTCAGCATGTGACGGCACGTCGAAGTTGAACACGTGGCTCACATTGGGGATGTCGAGGCCCCGTGCCGCAACATCAGATGCGACCAACAGCTTAAGCGTGCCATCGCGGAACCCATCGAGCGTTTTCATCCGGTGCGATTGGTCAAGATCGCCATGGATCGCTGCAGCATCATAGCCGTATTTTTTGAGCGACTTGGCCGTGATATCCACATCCGTCTTGCGGTTGCAGAAAATGATGGCGTTGGTGAGGGCCTCACCTTCATTGTCCATCATCGTGCGAAGAAGCTTACGCTTTTCGGACGCTTCCCGATCCCGTCGGGAGGCTTTGAACATGACCACACCTTGCGTGATGTTCTGGTTGGTCGTTGCTGCGCGTGCGACTTCGACCTTTGCGGGATTGCTCAGGAACGTGTTGGTAATCCGCTCAATCTCAGGGGCCATAGTGGCCGAGAAAAAGAGCGTTTGGCGCGTAAACGGCGTGAGGCTGAAGATCCGCTCAATATCGGGGATGAAGCCCATGTCGAGCATGCGGTCCGCCTCATCAACGACCATGATCTGCACGCCGGTCAACAAGAGCTTCCCACGCTCAAAATGATCAAGAAGTCGGCCTGGCGTCGCGATCAGAACGTCTACGCCCTTGTCGATGAGCGCGTCCTGTTCCTTGAAGCTCACACCGCCGATCAGCAGTGCTTTGGTAAGCTTATGGTACTTTGTGTAGGTGTCGAAATTCTCCGCCACCTGCGCGGCAAGTTCCCTTGTCGGGGCCAACACCAGTGACCTTGGCATCCGCGCCCGCGCCCGGCCGCGCCCCAAGAGGGTAATCATCGGTAGCGTAAAGGAGGCAGTTTTTCCCGTCCCGGTCTGCGCGATCCCGAGGACATCGCGGCCTTCTAGGGCAGGGGGGATGGCCCCCGCTTGAATGGGGGTTGGCTCTTCATAGCCCGCTTCTTCAACGGCTTTGAGAACCTTCTTGTCGAGGTTGAGGTCAGTAAATTTTGTCATCAGCGTCCAATGCTAGGGGGAGATCCCCGTCATGGGCGCTAGATCCCGTCGCGCCCGGCGTCGTCATGCATGCCCTTGCATGCTGCGCTGCAGATAAGGCATCGCGCCGCGTGCGTCAAATCCCTCAGTTCACGGCCCTTGCGTCGACGAGGCGAAACATCTGGTAGGTCTGCGGATCTTCGATCAGTTCCAGCTCTCCCTGAACCCGGATCTGGCTGAATTCCGGTAGCGCTGGGATCGCTTGTGCCAGCATCACTTCAAGAACCGGCGCGTAGCCAGAGCCGTTGCCGCAAAACGGGCAGTTCTCAGGATCTTGCACAAGGATAAAATGGCTGAGCTCTGCCTCCGCGAGCATGGGCACCAAAAATCCCTGGACGACAAAGTCATCAGTGGCGTCGCGCAGGGGCTCGGGAAACTCCTTAACGGCCTCCCAAATGTCGCCCGTGATTTTTTCGGACACTGTCGCTGTGTTGAGCAGGTTCCACGCAGCGTCGCTGTCAAACGCATGGCCAAAGCTTGGAAGCAGGGCAAGAGCGATAGCGGTTATTCGCATGAGGGTAGCTTTCGCAAATGCAGGTGAGCCCCGCAAGGGCGCTCCGATACGTGGGCCAAAACGCGCTTGGCCGGCCCTCAAAGGACCGGCCAAACCGTGAACTCAATGATGGTCAGCCGTGTATCAGGCCCGACGACGGAAGGCGACAAGGCCTCCAAGGCTCGCCAGAAGCAACCAGCCCGCTGCAGGGAGCGGAATTACCGATGGTCTGACGTCGATGGGATCGTCATCAATCGGGTCCGGGTTTACGCCGACAAAGCCGTCAAAGAGGAATTCCTGGGTATTCAAAACCACCTGCTCTTCACCAGCAGTGAGATCTTGAAGCCAGTTAATGTCCCCAAAAACAGCGATTCGCCCGCTGCCCAGGTCGTCTTCGTCCCAGGCTGCAGCAACGGCGCGACCGGAATCTGTCGCCGTCACGACGACGTTGTCACCCGAAACACCTTCGATCTGGCCAGGACCATCTGGCACCCAACCCTCCTGGAGATCGGCGTCGAGGTTACCTACGGTGTCACTATTGTATTCGAAGGGTCCGAAGACGTCCGTTCCGAACGAACTCACCACCACGGACCCTGAAAGCAAGGATGCGTTGATGATCGTCTGGATCGACGTGTTAGCAGCATCACAGCACGGACGTTCAGCGGTCATGTAGACACCGCCGCCGCCGGCAATGAAGTCAATCAGTTGCTGCTCCAAGGCCGCGCCATAGGACGTGAAAATGTTCATCACCCAGATGGTATCAAATCCGGAGATGTCCGTTGGGAGGTTTCCCGTGGCGACATTGGTCACAGTGTCACCTGCATCCTCCAGGACGTTTTGGACGTTGTTCTGTGAAGATTGAAAGTCTCCGAAGATCAGCACGGAAGCAGCATTGGCAGAGACTGATGACAGGCTCAGGGTTAGGGCTAACCCAAGCATTGAGAGTAATCGCATGATGATCCTCAAAATCAGAAAAAAGTTGTCGAAAAGCACGCCGAATAGCGCCAAAACAGAGACACAATTCGAGATTGTTAACAGATCGGGGACGTTTCGGCAAGATTATGCCACAATTGGGCCCATTTTTTGTCACATTTGAAGCCCGCTGCGCGCTGCGTCGCGCTACACCATCATCTCTTTCGTGGCTGACAATGTGAGGTCGGGGTGGTCGCGGGCGACGCGATCGATGTCCCATTGCAGACGGGTTAGATAGACGTCGTCGCCGTCATTGTCGGTGGCCATATGCTGTTTGTTCGACTGTGCGAACGCCTCGACCTGCGGCTTGGGCCCGTGAACCCAACGGGCGGACGTGAATTGGGAAGCTTCAAAGCGCACGGGCAGGCCGTATTCCATCTCAATCCGGCTCGCCAACACTTCAAATTGCAATTGTCCCACAACACCGACCACGAAGCCTGACCCGATCATGGGTTTAAAGACTTTTGCAGCGCCTTCCTCCGCGAACTGCATCAGCGCTTTCTCAAGGTGTTTTGTCTTCATCGGATCACCGGACCGCACGCCTTGAAGAAGCTCCGGCGCAAAACTCGGAATGCCGGTGACTTTCAACGCCTCGCCTTCGGTCAGGGTGTCACCGATACGGAGCTGCCCATGATTGGGGATGCCTATGATGTCCCCGGCCCATGCCTCTTCCGCCAACTCGCGGTCGCTGGCAAGAAAGAGTACGGGATTGCTCACCGCCATGGGCTTTTTGGTCCGAACATGGGTAAGCTTCATGCCACGCTGAAAATGGCCGGATGCCATCCGCACAAAGGCCACACGGTCCCTGTGCTTGGGATCCATATTTGCCTGCACCTTGAAGACAAAGCCTGAGACTTTCTTTTCCTCCGGCGCAATCTGGCGGGGCTCTGCGCTTTGTGGCTGGGGTTCAGGGCCGTAGGCACCGATACCGTCCATCAGTTCTTTGACCCCGAAAGAATTTATGGCGGAGCCGAACCAGATCGGGGTTAATGTCCCTTCAAGAAGCGCCTTAGGGTCCAGCGGCGGGAGGAGCTCTCGTGCCATCTCAACTTCTTCAAGGAAGCTCTCTAACAGATCCGAAGGCACATGCTCGGCGAGCTTTGGGTCATCGAGACCTTCGATCTTGACGCTCTCAGCCACCTTGTTGCGATCTGCGCGGTCCATGAGCTCCAGCCGGTCCCGCAGCAAATCGTAGCATCCGATGAAGTCCCGCCCGCGCCCAATAGGCCAGGCTGCCGGTGTCACGTCGATGGCGAGATTTTCCTGAATCTGGTCGATGATTTCAAAAGTGTCGCGGCTTTCGCGGTCCATCTTGTTGCAGAAGGTCAGAATCGGGAGGTCCCGGAGACGACACACTTCGAAGAGTTTCTGCGTCTGGCTTTCAACACCCTTGGCGCCGTCAATCACCATCACCGCAGCGTCCACTGCCGTCAGGGTCCGGTAGGTGTCTTCGGAAAAGTCTGAGTGACCCGGTGTATCCACCAGGTTGAACCGGTAGTCACCGTAATCAAACGCCATGGCTGACGCGCTCACCGATATCCCGCGATCTTTCTCCATCTGCATGAAGTCGGATCGCGTTCGCCGCGCTTCCCCCTTCGCGCGCACCTGACCGGCGGTCTGGATCGCGCCGCCATAAAGGAGGAACTTTTCTGTCAGCGTCGTCTTGCCCGCATCGGGATGCGAGATGATCGCAAACGTCCTGCGGCGGGCAATTTCAGGGGGGAGATCAGGGCGATTGTCGAGCATGGGCGGGGCGTACATTGCAGAGGGCTTCTGCGCCAGCCCCTGAACGCCGCAGGCTTTACAGGCAGTATGCGGCTGCGATTACACTGCGGTTCTACACAAAGGAGCCTGCCATGCGTCGTGCCATCTCTGTTCTTCTTGCTCTCTTGGGTTCGCCCGCGATTGCAGATGCGATTTGCGACGATCTGTGGCTCTCGCGGAATGCAGTTATGGATCGCGCAGGGTTCTGCTTTGAAAGTCCACTGGGACTGGCGCTTTTTGATAATAAGGATTGCTTTGGAACGGACGTAACCTTGACCTCGCCGGAGGAAGAGTTGCTCGCCGCAATTCAAGACTATGAGGAGGAGCTTGCCTGCGCCGTCGATACCTCCGCAACGTCGCTGGAAATCGGCGATTTAGACATTCGATTGCGTCTGTCCTCCATACCCGTCCGCGACAGCACCGAGAGCGCCTGCTTAGGATGGCAAGGCCGCCGCGCGTTGCTTTTGACCGGGACGTATGAAGGTGCGCGTGTCAGCGGGTCTGTGGAGGAAGGCGACACCATTCTGTCCCAGCACCAAAGCTACGAAGACAGCTTTGGCCGCTTCTGGAGCTATTACACCGTCACCACGAGAATAGGATTGCCCTCGCCGGTTATTGCCGCAGGCTGGACCTACGAAAATCTGTTTGAGACCTGCGATAAGATCGCTGGCTAGCGAGTCGACGCCCGGCGCAAGCGTTCGGCGGCGTCCTTGCTCAGAAGTGTCTCGCTTACTTCGTAATCCAAGTGGTGCCGGTCTTCATGGCCGGGCAGTGCCTGTGCCAAGGCCGCGTTTATCTCCTCCGGGAGCGCGGCTCGGGTGCGCGGATCTACAAGCAGTGATTCCGCAGCAATCCCTTCGGCGTAAATGATCTGATGGCTCGAAAAGAGAAGTTGGAAGTAGTCGACGAACCCGCCTTCAAGCCGCACCACAGAGCTGCCATTGATGAGGTGTCTCACCTTGACGAGCACTTCCGAACGACCGGCGCCGATTGCGTCATCGCGCTGGTAGATAAACAGCCTGTGGTCGGGAGAGACGACTAGGTCGTTTTCATTATTCAGCGTCCCGCGCTTGATGAGGACTGGTGCGAAATCTCCCACCGCTCTGCGCGTGTTCTGGCCGATCCAGCGGATTTCCTGTGGGCCGTCATCGCGGGTCAGTACACGGTCGCCGACTGCGAGATCCTCGATGGGAACCTGCGCGCCGGAGGCCATGGTGATGTGCGTACCGCGGGTGAACGCCACGCAAGCAGCCTCTGCAAATCGGCGTCGTGCGTCGGAGGTATCAACGCCCACGAGCGTGTATTCGGTGCGATGGGCGAGATGGGCGAGCGGCAAAAGAAAGATGTCGACGGCTTCGTCACCTTCCACCTCGACGAGCACAAGCCCTTCGATGGTCTGGCCCTCGGGGCTCATCAACGTGACGGTGCAATCGATGACGACGCAGCCACCCTCCGTTCCGACATCGCTGGCCTTTGTGATGCGCAGCATGTCCTGATCGTTGGCCACCACAAGCTTAGACGGCTTCGACCCTTTGATAAGCTCGTAGATGTCATCGAGGACAAGTTCACTTGCGAAGCCTAACGGCTCCCCCGAATTCACGCCGCTCAACACAAAGAACTCTTCCGCCCGGTAAACTGGAAGCGCTTGCGTCGCGCGGAGTTTCTTTTGGAACTGCGGGGCCATAGCCGTCATGGTAATCTCAAATGGTGAGGATCACAAACCTATGTGGCGCGCGGTTAAGGAAGCATTGCGGCGAGAGAGGGGTGATGTCGCGGCGTTGTCGCGACGCAAGCGAGGTGCTACCTGCGCGTAAGCAGCAAGGGAGATCGCCATGGAGCTAGGAATTCGCGGGAAGAAGGCGTTGGTTTGCGCCTCCTCAAAGGGGCTCGGCAAGGGGTGCGCACTGGCGCTTGCCGCTGAAGGCGTTGATCTCGTTATAAATTCTCGCGGCGCTGAGGCGCTTGAGACGACCGCAGAGGAGCTTCGGTCGTTGGGAGTATCCGTCACGTCAGTTGCGGCGGATGTCACGACCGAGGCCGGACAGGCAGAACTTTTGGAGGCGGCAGGCTCGCTGGACATCTTGGTGACCAATGCAGGCGGACCACCGCCGGGCATGTGGCACGATTGGGACCGGAACGATTTCATCAAAGCGCTCGACGCCAACATGCTGACCCCCATAGCACTTATGAAGGCCGTGCTCCCGGGAATGATGGAGAGGGGATGGGGCCGCGTGGTCAACATCACGTCGCAATCCGTGAAGGCGCCGATCCCGCAGCTTGGACTATCCAATGCCGCCCGCACGGGTCTCACGGGCTACGTCGCAGGTACTGCGCGACAAGTGGCCGAGAAGGGCGTGACCATCAACAACCTCCTTCCCGGCATCCATGCCACTGACCGGGCCGTGGCGCTCGACACCGGTGTCGTCAACGCCCAGGGCATTACGATGGAGGAGGCCAAGACGCAGCGGCAAGCCACGATCCCGGCCCGTCGCTACGGCACCATCGAGGAATTCGGAGCAGCTTGCGCTTTCCTTTGCTCTCAGCACGCGGGGTTCATCGTCGGACAGAATATCCTTCTCGACGGCGGCGGCACGAACGCGACGATCTAGACGGCACCAAGTCGACCCAACGCGAGTTCGCGCGCTCAGCTCTGGAGGGCCTCGGTGCCGAAGCTGGAAATCGAGAATCTGAGCCGCCGCTTTGGCACTACGACCGCCCTCGATGGCGTGTCGCTCACTGTTGAGGAGGGGGCGGTGACCTGCCTTCTTGGTGCGTCGGGCTGCGGGAAGTCCACGACCCTGCGCATCGTGGCTGGCATCGAGACAGCGGATGACGGCGATGTCCGGCTTGATGGCAGTTCGATCCTCGCCGCTTCTCCAGAGGCCCGTGGGATCGGTCTCATGTTTCAGGATTTCGCGCTTTTTCCCCATCTCCGGGTGGGCGAGAACGTCGCCTATGGCCTGCGCGACAAACATACCGCAAAGGCGCGTGTGGCAAGCCTCCTGAAACGGGTTGGGCTCAGCACACATATCGACAAGTACCCTCATGAACTCTCCGGAGGCGAGCAGCAGCGCGTGGCGCTTGCCCGCGCAATTGCCCCGAAGCCCGGTGTGATGCTCATGGACGAGCCTTTCTCCGGCCTTGACGAGCGTCTGCGTGACACGGTCCGCGACGACACGCTCGCGGTACTGCGGGAGGAGGGGACCGCGATCATCCTTGTGACCCACGATCCGATGGAAGCCATGAGAATGGCCGATGAAATCGCACTTATGCGGGCCGGGCGGATCATACAGCGCGGTGCGCCCATCACGATGTTCAACGCGCCGGTGGACTTGGAGGCGGCCCGCTTTTTCTCTGACGTCAACGTGCTGCCGGGTCGGGTAAAAGGCGGAGTGGTCGAAACCGTGTTCGGCCCTTTCGTGGCTCAAGGGCACGACGAAGGATCTGCTGTCGATATAGCGATCCGTCCCCAGAACGTGGGTATCGACTTTTATCGCGCACGCGGGGCCCCACGGGCATCGGGGGAGGAAGGCTCCGTCGCGGAGGGGCGTGTGCTACGCGCGCGCTTCTTGGGACAGATCTCAGAGGTAGATTTCGACGTGGACGGCCTTTTGATCCGCACGACGCTGCCGGGTGTTTTTCTTCCCCCTGTTGGGCGCAGCTTTAACCTTCGGATTCCACGTCGACACTGCCACCTGTTTTCCCGATCTGGCCCTTAGCTTTGCTGCGCCAGGAAATCCTCCAGCCGCTTGCCCTCTTCCTCCATAAAGATCGATGGCAGGACCCTTAGCGCGGTGATCCTGTCCACACGGAACGTTTGGAAATCACTGCTCTCTTCGGCCCAAGCCGCGACAGTCCAGACCCGGCCCCAGTAATCGAGTTTGAGAGGTCGGATCACCTGTCCTGCGCGGCCGTCATACTCGATGCGCACTTTTTGGCGCGCTCGGATCGCAGATCGAAGCGGCGGCATGTGCGTAAAGCCGTGCGCGACATCGGCGAAAGGGTAGACGGCAAACCCAAATCCTCTCGGGGCCTCGGCGCGGCTTTCAGGAAGGACAGCGTCGATCTTGGCCGATAACGCGCGCGCTGCGTCCGTCAGTTCGGCGTCGCCACCCTCGCCAACAACCGAAAGGCCAAGATGCAGCGCCTCGAGTTCCACTTGGGTGAGGTTCAAGGGCGGCAGCGTCACCGCCGCCGTGATCTCGTATCCCAGCCCTCGCGTCCCTTCTACGGGGATGCCCGAGGCGGCGAGGACTTCCATGTCGCGGTAGACTGTACGGAGCGACACGCCAAGCTCTCTTGCAAGATCTTCCGCCCGCACCCGACGGCCGGCCCTCAGGATCTGGATCAAGTCTATGAGGCGATCACTGCGGCTCACGGTTAGCGGTTCTCCGGCGCGGATCGGACCGCTCCTGACAGGATATTGACATGAAAAGTGACAATGCGCGTGCTGCAATGCGGCTTCAAGCCTTTTCCCCAGCCCCTCATGGCCGTACATACCTGATCTGACCTGAGACCGGGAGGCGCATCCGCGCCCATAAGGAGAGACCTATGACCCCGATGTTCGTCACCAATAGTCCGCCGGTGGGCTGGCTGCTCATCGCTGTTGTTGTCCTTGTCCTCTTCGGCCGCGGCAAGATCTCCTCCCTGATGGGCGAGGTCGGCAAAGGCATCACGTC
>JBCCPQ010000097.1:0-9233 GCA_039024825.1 Pseudomonadota bacterium | reverse complement strand
GCGTCAGGACCGCTCCCCATGACTATGAGCGTCCGCCTATCGCGTGGATGCGACATGGCCGCGCCCTTCCGCTACCGCGCGGCTTGGCCTACATGCTCTCTACCCAGCCAAAGGAGCCATGGTGATCGCATTTTGGGCCATAGCAATTCTCCTCGCGGCCGCGATCCTTCGGGTCCTGGCCCGCACCGCTTTGGGTGCCGGTCGCGTCGAAGCGCCGGCACGAAAAGACATTGAGATCTACAAGGCCCAGCTCGCCGAAGTGGAGCGCGACCTTGAACGCGGCGTGGTCAGCGAAGCCGACGCCGAGGCGCTTCGAACAGAGATCGCCCGCCGCCTCCTTGCCGCCGATGCCGAGGCAGCCGACGCTGGCCAGGACGCGCAGCGCGCGCCGCTTTTGGGCACAGTGGCGCTCGGCGCGGGCGCCTTGGCGGGGGCGTTCGCCCTTTATTTCACGTTGGGCGCGCCGGGCTACGGCGACATGCCGCTCGCATCCCGCCTCGCCGCCCTTGAGGATCGGGCAGCGACACGTCCAAGCCAGGCCGTCGCCCAGCGCGCCTACCTCGCCACGGCCCCGAGGCCTGAGGTTGATCCAAGCTTTGAGGCCCTCGTTGCGGACCTCCGCGCCGCCGTTGCAGAGCGACCCGAAGAGCTTGAGGGCTTGGCCCTCCTCGCCCGCAATGAAACTGTGCTTGGCAACTACGCCGCAGCTATCGCTGCACAGGACGCTCTCATCGCCGCAAAGGGCCAGACTGATGCCGGGGACCACCGTGACCTGGCAGAACTCATGATCGTTGCCACCGGCGGCTACGTGTCGCCCGAGGCCGAAACCGAACTTCGCACCGCGCTCTCGATGGACCCTAACGACGGCGCCGCGCTCTACTATCTCGGGCTCATGTTCCAGCAGGCCGGTCGCTACGACCGAGCGTTCGCGCTGTGGCAGCCGCTTCTTGAGGGCAGCCCGCCATCGGCACCTTGGGTGCCGCTCATCCGCGAGCAGATACCCGCAATCGCGAGCCTTGCAGGCATTCGCTACGTGCTCCCGGAGGGGCGCGGACCAACGGCAGAGGACCTCGCCGCCGCGCAAGAGATGTCACTTGAAGACCGCGCAGCTATGATCGAGGGCATGGTGCAGGGCCTGGCGGACAGGCTTGCCACCCAAGGGGGGCCGCCGGAAGACTGGGCGCAACTCATCGTCGCGCAGGCCGTTCTCGGCCAACAGGAACGGGCGCAGGCGATCCTAGACGAAGCGCGGGAGGTCTTTCAGGATCGAGCTGACGCCTTAAACCTCTTTCAGCGCGTTGCCGCGGACCAGGGCCTGAGATGATCACCGACGACATGGCAACATTCGTGGGCGCGCTCCCCAATGGCTGCCCGATCGCTGGGCTCGACCTCGGCACGCATACGATCGGTGTGGCACTCTCGGACCGTCTCTGGACCGTTGGCACCCCACTGGGCACCGTCAGACGGCGCAAATTCACGCTCGACGCGGATGAGCTCCTGACCATGATCAACGGTCGGGAGGCAGGCGGCATCGTCCTCGGCCTGCCGCGCAACATGGACGGCACGGAGGGGCCTCGGTGTCAGGCCACCCGCGCCTTCGCGCGGAACCTCGAGCGCCTGACAGAGCTTCCCATGACCTTCTGGGACGAGCGCCTGTCGACCGTCGCCGCAGAGCGCGCCTTGCTTGAGGCGGATACGACACGCAAACGTCGCGCTCAGATCATCGACCAAGTCGCAGCGAGCTATATCTTGCAGGGAGCGCTGGACAGGATACGGCATTTAGGGGGACCAAGGTGAGCGACGACGTCTGGAAACGGCAGGAAATCCAAAGCCCCTGCGTGAAACTCTGCTCCATCCATCCGGTGGAGGGTATCTGCGTGGGCTGCCTGCGCACGATGGATGAGATCGGCGGCTGGTCGGGTTTCACCGTCGAACACCGCCGTCAGCTCATGGACCACGATCTCCCTGCCCGCGCGTCGCGACTACGCGTCCGGCGCGGCGGCAGAGCTAAGGCGCGTCAATCCAGTTAGTGCCCGGGAACGCCGGGCGAAAATACGCAATCATGCGCCCCTCTTCCGGAGCCCTTGCCGCGTCCGCCCAGGGCGCGACGCCGTGCAGAGCAAGCCGGTGCACAAAGTACCCCTGCCCCGGTGACACATGCACTGTCACACGCGCGCATTCCTCAAAACAGCGCCGACGCGCGGCCTGATAGACGTCCGTCAGGTCCGCGTCTGGCCAGTCCACCTCCGGTAACGCGCTCAAAGCCTCCCGGAACGCGGCGCGCATGATCTCGTGGCTCCCCTCCCAGACAACCATGGGGCTTGCGTCGCGGCTACAGTCATTGAGCGGGATACCAAGGACAAAGCCATGCGGCTCCTGCATCTTGCGGCGCCGCTCCGCACCGACGGGGAGCAGGCCATCAACATGCGCCGCGTCCCTGTTGCGACGAAAGCGGTGCGCGGCGTCGCTCTCGCCTGCGTCTTGTTTGGGATAGCCGGGATAAACGATGGAGAGCTGGCCACGGTCCCACGTCACCGGGTGATCTGAGCACGCCGCGGCAATGGTCAGGGCATCTCCGGACAAAGGCGGGCCGTCAGCGACACGGCCCGCATCGTCGTTCGGCAGGATATTCACGCCCGCAAACCACGTCTGGCCATGGCGCAACCAAGCCGCTTGCGCGTCGGGATCTCTGGCAATGGCACGCGCGACCGGGGCCACTGCGGCGACCCAATCCGCGAGAGCGTCGTCGCCAAACGCCACCCAACCTGCCGCCCCGAAGCTCACGGGAAGACCACCTCGCGCACCATGTTCGCCGCGACGAGGAGGAGAAAGACACCGAAGACGCGCTTCAGGCGCGTCGCAGGCAGCCGGTGCGCAAGGGTCGCCCCCCAAGGCGCGGTCAGCACAGTCATCGGGACGATGATCGCAAACCCGATGAGGTTCACCGCCCCGAAGGTCAGCGGGGGACGCGGCCCCTCCACTGATACGAAAAGGAATCCAACGACCGATGGAGCCGCAATGGCAACGCCAAAGCCGGCAGCGGTCGCCACCGCGCGATGGATTGGCACACCAAAAAGGGTCATCGTGGGCACGCCAAAGGAGCCGCCACCAATGCCCATGAGCACTGAGAGCCCCCCCATCACCGTCGCCGCCAGTCGCCCGCCCCAACCGATAGGCAGCACCGGGCCAAGCCGCCAAGAGCTCTGCCCGAACGCCATATAGAGGCCCACGACCATCGCCAGCCCGCCGAAAATGAGCTGGAGCGCCGCTGACCCCAAGTTCGCGGCGACGAAAACGCCCACCGCCGCGCCCAAAGCCAGGGCCGGCCCCCAGGCGCGGAGGATGTCCCAGTCCACCGCGCCCTTCTTTTGATGGGACGCAACGGACCTGAGCGAGGTCACAACCACCGTCGCCAGCGACGTGGCCACGCAAAGCTGCATCACCTCCGGGCCATCAAACCCCGTGGCGCGAAACGCATAGAGGAACGCCGGCACAAGGACGATACCCCCGCCCACGCCAAGAAGCCCGGCCAGCACGCCCGCAAACGCCCCGATAGCAAGAAGGAGAGACGCAATCGAGAGAAGTGACATGAGTTCCATGCCGCCCCTTCGCCCCGCGCCCCGGGAATGTCCAGATCAAGCGGCGGTCTGAGCGTCCGTTTCAGCCGTGACTGCGGCATAGGCGTCTGAGAGCACGTCGAGGCCCGCGCCCGCTCCAGTGCCGCGTTCCGACAAGATCCGGCGCCACGCACGCGCGCCGGGCTGACCAGCAAAAAGGCCCAGCATGTGCCGCGTGATTTGGTGGAGCTGACCGCCCCCTTGAAGATGGTCCGCAATGTAGGGCTCCATCCCGGCGAGGACCTCGGCACGGGCCTTCGGCGGCAGTGTCGCGCCGTAAAACTGCCGATCCGCATTGGCCAGCAGATCGAAGGGGCGATGGTAAGCGGCGCGCCCGATCATGGCCCCGTCGAGACCAAGGTCAAAAGCTGTCTTCGCGGCCGCGAGCGTCTCAAGGCCGCCGTTCAGGGCAATACTCAGTTCCGGAAAGGCCTTCGCCATCCGCGCAACCAAATCGTAATCCAGCGGCGGCACATCCCGATTTTCTTTCGGGCTCAGCCCTTTGAGCCAGGCTTTTCTCGCGTGAATGGTGACCTGCTGGGTCCCGGCATCTGCCAGGGCTCGCAAGAACACAGGCAGCGTTTCTTCAGGCACCTGATCGTCCACACCGAGGCGGCACTTGACCGTCACGGGGATCGACACCGCCGCCTGCATCTCACTGACGCACTGCGCGACGTGGTGCGGCCTCTTCATGAGGACGGCTCCGAAAGTGCCCGATTGCACGCGGTCTGACGGGCACCCGACGTTGAGGTTGACCTCGTCATACCCCTCCTCCTCGGCGAGCTTGGCTGCCTTTGCCAGCTCGACCGGATCCTCCCCGCCAAGCTGCAGGGCGACCGGGTGCTCTTGGGCGCTGAACGCGAGGAGGGGCCGCGCGCCGCCCCGGATCAACGCGGCGGACGTGACCATCTCCGTGTAGAGCAGGACCCTAGATGACAGCTCTCTGTGAAACACACGGCAATGCCGATCCGTCCACGCCATCATCGGGGCCACTGACAGCGGCGAAGCTTTCAATCTGCGATCCGACATCGCGGACCGATACTATGTTCTCGTTGGCGCAGCAACGATCCGTAAAGGCCACTCCGAGGCGCCTTACCTGATGTTTTGAAGGCTTGCCGGGGAGACCCCGTATCAAGTCGTGGCCGCAACGCAGAGGCTCAGGGCAATGAGGTAGGCTAACCGCGTCTTTCAGACGTGGACCCTGGGGAGCCAGCATGCTGCGCCGCGTGCTAGCTCGGATCGACCTGCAAAGTTGCGCCCAGGTCTTCAAGCGACCAGGGCTTCGGGCGCAGTGTCCGTCCCGCGCGCTGCAGGATCTCTCCAAAATCTGCCGGATCGAGGCGGAGACGGACGGTGGAGGCCGTAGCCCCACCGCTCAGGGCGACGGTTCCCGCGGCAGACGCCAGCCAGGATCGCGCCGAGCCAGAGAGGTTCACCATCACCGTGTCGGGCGTCCGTTCTATCCCGTTGAGCGGGCGATCTAGATCCAGCGTTCCCCCAAGGGGCGGCGCCCCTACCGCACCGGCAAGGGTAAGCTCGACCTGAGCCCCATCCCTAAGCCGCGCGATTTCATCGGGTGGCACAGTGATGGCCAGCCGAAAGTTCTTCCCGCCTGCGCGGGCAAGCTCCATGATCCGCTCACGAGCAACAGCCCCGTGGCCCGGTCCCGGGTCTCTTACCCGGACAACAATACCGGTGATCGGCGATGTCAGGCGGCGCGATGCGATCAATGCCTCGAGCGCCCTCACGTCATGATCGAGCCCAATAATGACCTGGGACAGGGCGCGCGCCTTCTGCGCTTTGTCGCGTTCAAGAGAAAGATCTGACGCGGCCAAGCGAGCCTCAAAGGAGGTGACGTCTCGCTGCAACTGATTTTGCTCGAGCATGGTTTCGAGAACCTCCACCGCAAGCGCAGATTTCTCCGCCTGAGAAACGCCGGCGAGGCTTTGCCTTTCGATCAGGACGGCGATCTGACGGCTGAGCAACTCCGCACGATTGGCTGCGGCTGCCAGCATATCGGCGTCGTGAGTGCGGGTCGCCGCCAGGGCGTCATGGGCGATCTCGCACGCGAGAGCAGAATTCAGAGCGCCCGACAGGTCGTGATCCTCATGCGCCAAAAAACCACCTTCAACAGCCGCCTTGCGCAAGTCGTGCCGCGCCTCAATCTCTAGCCGCCGGAGGGAGGCGTGAAATGCGTCCATGTCCTTGGATGTCTGGCACAGATAGTCCGCGCGAGCTGCCAGCAGCGCGTCAAACTTGGCTCTGTGCTGACGGTGCATCTCACCGAGATCCAGCAGCGCGAGGGTTTCTCCCTTCCGGATGACGTCTCCCTGAGACACGACAATTTGCTCGAGAACCGCATTTTTGGGGAGATCCACTCCGATGGGGGTCGCGACAGGTCGCAAGACCCCCTGGAACTGTCGTGCGTCCTGCACCGGCTGGTCCCACACTGCAAGTGCGATACACACCAGCATAGCAAAGCACGCCAGCGGCCCGATGGCTGCCCATGCAAGGGCGCTCGGCCAGCCCGCTGCGCGCTGCGTGGGCGTCACGCGCCGCCTTAGGTTAGCTTGACGGCGCATGCTGCGCACCGCGCGTCTTGCGTGGATCATAGGTGGCGATCTTGACCGTGATCACGCGGCGGTTGTCGATCAGTTCCTGCTCCACCTCTTTCGCCATGTGAATGACTTTCGCCAGCGGCCCGAGGCGCGCGAGGTCTGCCGATTCTGCGGCTTCGCGGTGTGCAAGCTGCATTTGACCTGAGCTGATCAGAGGGCTTTCATCAATCATCTTCATGAGCGCAAAGCCCTCGAAGTGCTTGAAATCGAAACACACTCTCTCCAGCGACATGGGTCGCACATCGCTGCAGGAGAAGGCCAGAAGCTCCGCCGCCACGGTGCAGAGTTTTAGCCGGTTGGCCTCATCCCCACCGCGCTTGAAGTGAGACTTTACCCATGTCGAAAGGGTGTCCTCGCTCTCAAGTCGTCGAGGCGTCACAAAGCGCAGCCAACCCGAGGACATGCGGCCCCTGATTTCCGCCGCTGGCGCAAAGTCGACGACGCGCCCCTCGCGCAGCATCAGGAGTTTGGAGCAGCATTCAAGGAGGGCACGATTGTCCGTAATGATAACGAAGGAGCGCCCCGCGTTTGCCTCCATCTTGATGCGGTCAACCAACGCGGCGAGCAGCTTCTCGGACGAGAAGTCTTCCGGCCTGTCCAGAAAATAAAGCGGCGGCGACAGTAGGAACGCGCGCGCCAGAGCAAGCGCTTTCTGGTCAGAACTTGAGAGCCGCGTCGCGTCTGGAGCGGCCGATATCCGGTCCACGGCATCCGTGCTGAAGATCAGGCTCTCCAGACAGCGGAGCCCCCGGTCGGCAAGGCGGTCGCTCTGAAAGCAGGTCAGGTTGTCGAGGCCGCTCGCGGGCAAAATGCGGGGGGTCGGCGGCAAGTGCACAAGAGGGACCCGGCGGTCCTTGATGGACCGCGACCACATGTCGTTTTCATTCAACGTCGCCCGCCCGCGCACGTTGAGCTGTGCAAGATCGAAGGGATTTACAAGCGCCTGAAGAAGGAGCGATTTTCCGGCCGCGGCATCCCCAACGACGCCGATCACTTCGCCCGGGCCCACTTCGAACGAAACATCGCTCAGGAGCCGTCTGCCGTCTTCAGCCTCTACAGAGATACTTTGGACCCGCATCCCCGCGACGGCAGCACCGATCTCCTTATCGTCCTCTGTGGGGGGCAGCAGCTCCACGCTTGCCGCGCTGAGACCGTCGGCCATGTCAGGCATGAGACGCTGGCGCAGATGATGGCCAATTGCATCGACAGACCACCAGGAGATAAGGGCGACTGCCGCAACTGCCGGCAAAGCCACGATGTCCAGAGCTGCCAGCCAGGAGGCCACCGCGAAACCAAGGATGAGAGCGAGCCACGAAAATGCCCTGTGCACGTGACGCGACAGCGCATGTTCTGGTGCTTCAAGCCCCGCCATGCGCAGGCCGAGCTCATCGCGCCCGGAAAGCACCGACGCCGCTTCGGAGGGACGAAAATCCCACATCTTCTCAGCAGATCCGAAGCGCTTCAGAAGCCAGATCGTCCCCCAGAGGCCGAAAGATGCCACCGGGATCGCGACCCCAAGCGCAGGATGCATGAGCGTCAAAATCACGAAAATGAGCCCCGCCACGGCGGCCTGGGCCATCGCTTCCGTCCGGGTTCGAGCGGCGCGAAACCCGGCCAGAGCCCGCGAGTGGCAATAGTCGAGAATCAGGGCCCCAAGGATCGGAATCGCGGAGATCGCCATGAGCATCGGCATGACGAAACGGTTGCCATCCATGGCCACGAGGGACTGGAAAAAGACGCTCAGCACCGCCACCGACACCAGACAAGCGCCCGTCCCGATCGCGAAAAGAAATGAAATGTAGCGCGCCCAGTTGGGCGTTCCGCGATCCGCCATGAGGCCAGAGTCTTCGGCGGTCCGCGCAGCTTCCGGCACGGCGGTGGCCGAGCCTTCGAAGATGTCGGATTTGAGCTCTGCTTCCGGTTTCATGTGCGCCCTCCACGCGGGTTAGTCCTGCGCTTGGTAACCTGAAATCAGTTAACAACCCCTTTTCCTAATCTCTTTCTCCGCTTCTCCATTTCTTAACCCCTTTTCCGGTAACCATGGCTCCAAACAAGTGTAGTCGAGGTGCTCAATGGCATCAGAGAACGGAAAGAAGCGTGCAACTTGGGGGCTCGCGGCAGGGCTCCTCACAGGGGCCGCATTGGCGATTTCCGGCGCCGCCTGGGGTATCGGGTCCGCAGCGAGGGATGTCTTCCTTGCGCAGGAGGATGAGATCATTCCAGTGATTGCTGGCAGTGATCTCGACAGCCTGCCGGCGCTCATGCGCGGCAATCGCCTGGCGGAAACAACTTCCATGGTCCGGAACCTGCCGCAGGTGGCAAAGCCACCGCGCATGTGCGAGATGCCCGATGACTATTTCGACGGGCTGAACCTCACTCCGGACCGTGAGACAGGCTATACGCGGCGCAACGAATACGTCCGTAAGTATCAGCCGAGACGTGGTTTTCTCAACGAACGTGAATTGCGGGCCGCGAAAGTGGCTTGGCACTATTTTGAGCGCTTCACGCAGGAGGATACCGGGCTTGCCAACTCAGTGGGCAACTATCCGTCCACCACGCTTTGGGACACTGCGTCCTATATTGCAGGCACGGTTGCAGCCTATGAGCTCTGCATCATCGAGAAGCCTGAGTTCGACCGGCGAATCACCCGACTTCTCACCACGATGAAAGAGCTGGAGCTCTTCCGAAAGGAACTTCCCAACAAGGTGTACCACACCAAGACCGGCGAGAAGGTGGACTATACCAACAAGCCGGGGGAGATCGGATTCTCAGCGCTCGATATCGGCCGGTTCCTTGTCTGGATGCGGATCCTCAAGAACCGCTATCCTTATCTTGGCAATACAATCGATTCAGTTTTGCTTAAGTGGGATTACACCAACGTCGTCGACGAAGAAGGCGTCATGTGGGGCGCCTATGTCGACAAGGAATCCGGAGAGACCGTCTACGCTCAGGAAGGGCGTCTCGGATACGAGGAATATGCGGCCAAGGGGTTCGCGCT
>JBCCPQ010000096.1:0-9260 GCA_039024825.1 Pseudomonadota bacterium | reverse complement strand
TCTCAACGTCGTAAAGGTTCACCTTGATCTGCGGCAGATCGAGCGCTCTGGCCATCCGATCAAACAGCGGTTCAAGGCCCACGTCGCGGAGCGGGCGTGAATTCTCTGTCAAATGCCGCTTCGTTGACCACGCCGAAAAGCGCATCATCAGGAAGCCGTAGCCGACGGCAAGCAAGATCGGAATAAGATAGCCCATGGGGAGGATATGGGGCGACTTGCGCGTTGCCTCAAGCCTCACCACGGAGGTCAGCACAAGTCCGGCACACCACTAACCGCGCGAGAGCATCCGCATCCCGGCATCGATGCCATCAAGCGTCATTGGGACCATGCGGTCTTCGAAAATCTGGCGGATCATTTGTACGGACTGGGTGTAATCCCACCATTTGCGCGGCACGGGATTGATCCAGAGGTGCGCTGGCCATTGGTCACGCGCCCGCCCAAGCCAGACATGGCCCGCCTCTTCATTCCAGTGCTCATTGGCGCCGCCCACCATGGCGACCTCATAAGGAGACATGGATGCGTCGCCCACAAAGATGCAGCGGTAGTCGGGGCCGTAGGTCCTTAGCACTTCATGGGTCGGCGTCTGGGAGTTCCAGCGACGGCGATTGTCTTTCCAAACGCCTTCATAAAGACAGTTGTGGAAGTAGAAGTACTCCAGATGCTTGAACTCGGCGCGGGCGGCACTGAAGAGTTCTTCTACCGTACGGATGTGAGGATCCATACTTCCGCCCACGTCGAGGAAGAGCAGCACCTTCACTGCGTTTCGTCGTTCCGGACGGGTTTGCACGTCAAGATAGCCGCTCTCTGCCGTTTTTCGGATCGTCCCGTCGAGGTCAAGCTCGTCTGCCGCGCCGTCTCGGGCCCACCGTCTCAGGCGCTTCAAGGCCACCTTGATATTGCGCGTGCCCAGCTCGGTGTCGCCTTCGAGATTGCGGAACTCGCGCTTGTCCCAGACCTTCGCAGCCCGGCGGTGGCGGCTCTCGTGCTGGCCGATCCGCACGCCCTCTGGATTGTAGCCATAAGCGCCAAAGGGCGAAGTGCCGGCTGTACCGATCCACTTTGAACCGCCTTGATGTCGGCCCTCCTGCTCCTTGAGGCGCTCGCGCAATGTCTCCATGAGCTTGTCGAAGCCACCCATGGCCTCAATTTCCGCCTTCTCTTCCTCGCTCAGATGCTTTTCAGCCATTTTTGCAAGCCACTCAGCGGGGATGTCGACGGCCTCCAGCACCTCGTCTGAGCTGATATTCTCAAGCCCTTCGAAGGTCGCGGCAAAAGCCTGATCGAAGCGATCAATATGCCGCTCATCTTTCACCATGATCGTGCGCGCGAGGTAGTAGAACTCCTCCACGTCATACATGGCGAGGCCTTTCCGCATGCCCTCCAGAAAGGACAGGTATTCGCGCAGGCTCACAGGCACGCGGGCTGTGCGGAGGTTCGCAAAGAACGGTAAAAACATGGGAGTTAGAGTAGCCGGGTCAGCACGATCGCCAAGACCACGCCCACGATCATTCCAAAGATCGCATGGGCCGCAGCATATTGCAGGATATCCAGGGTCTTGCCGCCACCCTTCTTGGCCTTCCACGCGCCGTAAGCACCAAGAAGGATCATGCAACCGAGGGTAGAGACCATGGACGCGCCTTCAATACGGCGCTCAGAACGACGTGCGCCCGTGTTTCACTGGATTCAGCAGAGCAATCTCACGCAGCCGCGCATTTACTGCCCTCTGGGAGCCGAACCCGTATCGCGCCCAGCCGAGGCTGTCCAGCCGTACGGCCCGCGCCTCTGCCGCGCGGCCCTGAAGCTCAAGTGCCTCTGCGCGGAACATCATCAGGGATGCCAGAAGCGCCGCGTTCTCGTAGCGAACAGCGGTATTAAGATGGCGCCCCGTGATGTCCAGTACACCCACCGCGTCCCCATCCAGCAGGGAGAACGCCGCAAGCTGGACGGCAACATAAGCCCGGTGCAGCTCCATCGTCGAAGACCGTTGAAAGATGGTATCGGCTCTCTGGAAGGCCGCAAAAGCCTCCTGCGGGGAAGACGCAATCGTAAGGCGCCCGAAGGCGTATTGTGCATACCCCTCTCGTGTGTCGTGCCATCCACTATTGCGCGAGATCGCGATGGCGTTCCGCGCCGCCAATTCACGACCGCCACTTGACCGATCTCCGCCCAGGGCCCGCGCCATCTGAGCCTTCCAATCCGAGGTTGTAGTGGAGGCGAACTGCACAAGCTTGCGTTCGCCTGCCGGGTTAAGCCGCGCGAGGATCCGGGGGAGCGCAGCGCTCACCTCTGCGATGGGCATCCCGTTGCGGAGCTCAGGGCTGTAGTAGGCCTTGAGGATCAGCATATCAAAGCCGGTGAGAACGGTGTGGATGTTGTCGTCGTTAAAGACACTGTCGGGCAGGCGATACAGGTCGTTAAGCGGCCCCAGGGCTTGAGCAACTTCTTCATGAAGACAATCGCGCAGCTCCTGCGGGGCCGCGTCAGAGGGCACGAAGATCGCCACCTGTTCGCGCCTCACCAGACGGGTCCAGTCAACTCTGACACCGCGGCGGGCCGACTTGAAGTCGTTCCAATCGCGCACATTCGGCACAACAAAACAGGCCGCGCCGGGCACCGCCTTTTGCATCGTGGCCTTTGGCAACGCGACGATATTTATGTTCGCGTCTTCGCGGGACGTGACCTCGATGTTGAGGCCTGCCTCGACCTGAAGACGTCGAAGAAGCCGTCCGAGATCGGGCGCCAGCGACACCGGCGCGTCGCCTACAACTCGAAGGGAAATCGGCCCTTCAAATCGTGTCATCCGGTCGAGCGTCCGGCCGCTCTCCATCCGGAAGGACAGATCAAGGAAATCGCGGGCAATGTCGGCGTTCGATCGCTCCGCCCTTGGCACCGGTCCAGGCGCGAAGGTCTTCATCGGAGGTAGGCGCTCGCCGTTGAGAACCGCAGACCGGCTCGCGATATCTATCCCACCGGACGGCGCGCACCCAGCCAGCACAAGGAACGCGGCGAAGAGTGACCTGCGGATCCCACGACGCGCCATCACAGCGCCCTCTGGTAGCGGATGAAAGGGGTGACGTTGGCCACGCGGTCATAGAGCCGCCGCGCCTCGAGATTAAAGTCCTGCGTCAGCCAATATACAGACGGGGATCCTGCATCGTCTGCAGCGGAATAGACCGCCTCAATCAACTTGCGTCCCAAGCCTGTCCCACGGACCGACGGATCGACGTAAAGGTCTTGCAGGTAGCAGGTGTCCTCCACGCGCCAGGCGTGGGGATGAAATACAAAATGCACAATGCCCCGGAGAACCCCACTTGTATCTGCCACAAGGCCGCGGAAGTTTCGGGCGTCATCGGACAGCAGACGATCAAAGAGGGTACGATGCAGAGAGGCGTCGCGCTCCGTTCCGTAGAACGCGAGATAGGCCGCCCAAAGCGACGACCATTCCTCGAAATCCTCGGCACGTGGAGCCCGCAGGACCACGCCACTCGTCTCAATTACCACCGGCCTTAAATCCCAACCTTTTTTTGTTAACCGACGGTTAGGGGCGGAGTGAGGCGGAAAGAGGGGCCAAATGTGGCGGAAATGAGGCGGTGGCGATTAGGTCCGGAGACCCAGAAAGGCATTCCTAGCGAGCGCTACGCGCCATGAAGGCCAGCTTCTCGAAAAGCTGTACGTCTTGCTCGTTCTTCAGCAGCGCACCATGGAGTTTCGGCAACGCGGACGAGCCGTCACGGCGGATATCTTCGGCGCTCATGTCCTCGGCGAGCAATAGCTTCAGCCAGTCAATAACCTCGCTTGTCGACGGCTTTTTCTTCAGCCCTGCCGTCTCGCGGATCTCGTAGAACTGTGTCAGCGCAGCCGTCAGCAGGCTTTCTTTGATGCCGGGGTGGTGCACTTCAACGATCTGCTTGAGGACATCAGCGTCAGGGAAGCGGATGTAGTGAAAGAAGCACCTGCGAAGAAACGCATCCGGCAGTTCCTTTTCATTGTTGGACGTGATGATCACCACGGGGCGGTTCACTGCACGCACGGTCTCTCCGGTCTCGTAGACATGGAATTCCATTTTATCGAGCTCTTGAAGAAGATCGTTGGGGAACTCGATGTCAGCCTTGTCGACTTCATCGATTAGCAGCACCACCTTCTCAGGCGACGTGAAAGCCTGCCAAAGCTTGCCGCGTTTGATGTAGTTTCCCACGTCTTTCACGCGCTCGTCGCCAAGCTGACTGTCTCGCAGTCGGCTTACTGCGTCATACTCGTAAAGGCCCTGTTGGGCGCGGGTTGTGGACTTTATGTGCCACTCAACCATCTTCAGCCCCAGAGACGAAGCAACCTGGCGCGCAAGTTCCGTCTTGCCAGTACCCGGTTCACCCTTAACCAGCAGAGGCCGCTCAAGCGTCACCGCTGCATTCACCGCGACCGTGAGGTCTTGCGTCGCAATGTAGCTCTCTGTGGAGGCGAACTTCATGTCTTCTCACCAATCTTTGTGCATTTTGGGCAGGGCAGCGCGTCACGTGATCACATATCGGTTTAACAGACCGTTTCCAGTGCTTTTCTGAGGTGACAACGTTTCATAAACCAGTTAGGCCGCACGCACGAGAGAGAGGGCGCGAAGGGGACGGGCCTCCGGTGATTACCTGGAACATAACCGGGTGACAGCTGGGTTCGGAAAGCGCCGTAAATCGCTCCGCGATAACAATAAAGGTGCCGCATGAAAGCCGAGACGTTTCTTCCAGAAGACTATCGACCCGCTGAAGACGAGCCGTTCATGAACGACCGGCAGATCGAGTACTTCCGCCGCAAACTTCTGAACTGGAAATCGGAGCTCGTATCCGACAGCCGCGACACGATTGAGGGCATGAAGGACTCCACCCGCAACATCCCGGACATCGCTGACCGCGCATCTGAGGAGACCGATCGGGCGCTGGAACTTCGCACTCGGGACCGCCAGCGGAAGCTCGTGGGCAAGATCGACGCTGCGCTCCGCCGAATTGACGAAGGCGAATACGGCTACTGCCAAGTCACCGGCGACCCGATTTCACTCAAGCGCCTCGACGCTCGTCCGATCGCGACGATGTCACTTGAGGCGCAGGAGCGTCATGAGCGCCGCGAGAAGGTACACCGCGACGACTGACCCATAGGGGTTGGCAAAGTAGGTGTAGAGTGGCCGGTAAACCACTGACATCGCAGCGCATTGCCGTCATCGGCGGTGGTCTGGGCGGCCTCTGTGCCGCCCTTTGTTGTGCTCGCCATGGAGCGACCGTCGAGGTCTTTGAAAAGGCACCTGCTTTCGGCGAGGTCGGTGCGGGGATCCAGGTCGCTTCTAATGGGCTGCGCGTGCTACGCTACCTCGGGCTAGATACATCAGCCGCGTTTCAGGCGGCGGGTACGACGCTCCATGATCACTGGGGACGACGCGTCGCCGTGTTGCCCAATGGGCATGGCCGGGAGGTACGCCTTTTTCACCGGGCGGAACTTCTCAAGCTCCTTGAGGACGGATGTCGAACGGCAGGCGTGAAACTGACCCTTGGGACGGAAGTCACGCCCGGGACGGCCCTTGATGCCGACCTCATTATCGCTGCCGACGGTGTGAAGTCCTCTTTCCGCGCGCAAGTCGCTCCCAATGTCGCCGCGCCGGTCTTTTCAGGTCAGGCTGCCTGGCGCGCCCTTGTCACGCCGCCTGAACCGATCAAGGACGCCGGGGTGAGCGTGTATATGGGTCCCGGCGCCCATGTTGTTGTTTACCCGATACAGCAAGGTCGCCTGATTAACCTTGTCGCTGGCGAAGACACAGATGCGCTCACCGCAGAAGGATGGCGAAGCGAAGTCCCGCGCGCGGAAATGGTTAATCGCTTTGCTGCCTTTGAAGGGCCAGTCTCGGAACTCGTCTCACGCGCAGAACGGGTCCACCGTTGGGGCCTTTTTCACCACACATTGCCGAGGTCTTGGTCGGAAGGAAACGTGGTGCTGCTGGGAGATGCGGTCCACGCGATGCTTCCATACCTCGGGCAGGGGGCCTGCATGGCATTTGAAGACGCCTGCATCCTTGCCGCCTGCTGGTCGCGGCACTCGAGCCCGGATGAAGCGCTCGGTGCTTATGAACATCTTCGTGTGCCCCGCGTCGCCCGCGTCATGAAGGCCGTGCGGGCGAATGCGACGCGCTTTCACCACGGAAATCCAGTGGCACGTCTCATCGGCCATACGGGCCTGCGCGCCGTCAGCAATCTCGCGCCAGGGCTAATCGCTCGACAATTCGACTGGCTCTATGACTACGACGCCACCAAGGCCTGAGCGCGATCAGGGGCACTCTTTTCAGGCGGCCAGCTTGACCCAAATCGGAACGTGATCGCTCGGTTTCGCCCCTGCGCGGACGTCCCTGTCAATCACACATTCCTCAAGTAAATCAGCGCATTGAGGCGTCAAAAGGAAGTGATCTATGCGGATCCCGTCGTCGTTCTCCCAGGCGCCCCGTTGGTAATCCCAAAACGAATAATGCCCGGGACGCGGCTCCCGCGCGCGAAAGGCCTCCGTGAACCCAAGATTCACAATTTCGCGCCACGCCTGACGCGCCTCCGGTAGGTAGAGGGCGTCTTCCAGCCACGCCTTGGGCCGCTTAGCGTCCTCAGGCTGCGGGATGATATTATAGTCACCCGCCATGAGCGCCGGCTCTTCGGCAGCTAGCAACGCCTCCGCGCGGGCCTTAAGCCGCGCCATCCACGCAAGCTTGTATTCGAATTTTGGCCCAGGAGCGGGATTCCCGTTCGGGAGATAGAGCCCGCAGATCCGCACCGCTGTGTCGCCCACCACCGTGGCTTCGATCCAGCGTGCTTGATCGTCACTGCCATCTCCCGGCAAGCCGCGGGTAACGTCTTCCAAAGGCAGCTTTGATAAAAGTGCGACGCCGTTGAACCCCTTCTGCCCGTGGGTCTCAACATTGTAGCCCCGGTCCTCGAATATCTCGCGTGGAAAAGCCTCGTCCACGCTTTTGATCTCCTGAAGGATCGCAACGTCCGGCGCCGCCTCGTCAAGCCAAGCTGGCAAAGCCTCCGCCCGTGCTTTGATCCCGTTGATGTTGAAGGAAGCTATTTTCATGATCTCGGTGTCGCTCATCCTGCGCGCTGGCGCAATGGCCAAGGACCTGCTGATATATTGTGCAAAGCCGCGTCCGACGGGGCGAAAGTGACCGCCTTTCCCCTGCTTTCCCGGCCCAACATCCTTATCTTTAACAGCGAGACAGGAGGTATCTATGTTCAAGTTTCTCTTTGGCACGAAACCAGGCGTAACCAAGCCCGAAACCCAGCGCGACACGTTTGAGCGGGTTGTGAAAGAGCTCAACGAGATGATTTCCGCCATGCCGCAAAAGCCAAAGGTAACGGTGGACCCAAACACAGGATCCTTTGCCTTTGAGGCGCCGGAGCAATTCCCGGACGAAGCGCTCGCGCTGCCAAAGCCAGAGGTCGCGAAGTCCGAACCAGAAGCCGCCAATCCAAAAGAAGAACCTAAAGCGGCTTGAGAGCGATTTAGCGGACTACGCGCACACGGTCCCGGTCCACTACAACGCCATCAACGACAAGAACCGCGAAGACTCCGTTGCGGGGCATTCGGCGTATGCCAAGGTCAACCCGCAATGAGGTTGTCGTGCCGGTCCGAACTTCTTCGCGCCCCAATACCCGGCCCCTGCTGTCGCGAAGCTCGACAACGCCCGGCGCCAAGGTGCGCACGAGGCGAATATCGTAGAAACCCGCGCCTTCTTCAGCATCGAGCAAGACGCCAAACGTGTTGTTTGCAGATGCCGCGCCGACGCTCAGCGCCAGCATTCCGATGGCAAGGAGGGTTCGCATCCCTGTCCTCCCTATGACGCGGTGCCGCGATGGATCGTCAGATCGAGAACGACGTGCCGCAGCCGCAAGACATGGTCGCATTGGGGTTTTCGATGACAAACCGTGCGCCTATGAGTTCTTCTTCAAAGTCGATAGTTGCATCCGCGAGGAACGGTAAGGATATGGCGTCGATCACCACCGTCTCCCCGGCACCTTCAAGCACAAGGTCGTCGTCCTTGGCTGCGTCGTCGAGGTCGATCTCGTACTGAAACCCCGAGCAGCCGCCGCCTTCCACCGCGACGCGCAGCACTTTTCCGTTCTCAGCAGCGCCAATCTCAGAAAGACGCTCAAAAGCGCGTTGAGTGACTTTCGGGGGTAGGGTGAGCATGGCAGCTTCCGCGGTTGCATCGATGCATCAAGCATATAGTGAGGGTGCAGGGCGGCACAAGCCGCGCGGCAGATACATGACCCAAACCGGGGCCAGTGGCAGATGGCAGCCGTCTATTCAGATCACCCCTCAGCGTCGCGGGGCAGGCTCCATTTGGAACCTGAAAGCATCCATCGCTCCGCCTTCCAGCGGGATCGCGACCGCATCATTCATTCCTCTGCCTTTCGCCGACTTAAGCATAAGACCCAAGTCTTCGTGGCAGACGAAGGTGACTACTACCGGACCCGACTCACTCATTCGATCGAGGTTGCCCAGGTAGCGCGCACGATCTCAGTGCATTTGGGGCTCAATACGGAACTGACGGAAGCTGTGGCTTTGGCCCATGACCTTGGTCACACGCCGTTCGGTCATACCGGGGAAGACGCACTTCACACGCTCATGGAACCTTTCGGTGGCTTTGACCACAACGCACAGGCCATTCGCATCGTCACCTCGCTCGAAAAGCACTATGCGGAGTGGGATGGTCTGAACCTCACTTGGGAAGCGCTTGAGGGAATAGCAAAGCATAACGGGCCGGTATCCGGCGACCTGCCCTATGCTCTCGCAGATTACAACGCCCTCCATGATCTCGAACTCCACACCCATGCGAGTGCGGAGGCCCAGGTGGCCGCCCTTTCAGACGATATTGCTTACAACAATCACGATCTGATGGACGGTCTTCGGGCAGGACTGTTCACCGAAGAGGACCTCATGGAATTGCCAATCCTCAGCGCCTGCTTTGGTGAGGTCGATGCCCGTTACCCCGACCTCGAACGCAAACGTCGCCGCCACGAGGCGCTGCGTCGTGTGTTCGGGGTCATGGTTGAGGATCTGATCGCAACGTCAGAGGCGCTGTTAAAGGCCTCGGGCGCAGGGTCGGCACAGGACATTCGGGACCTGAACTACCCGGTGATCCTCTTTTCCGCGGATCTTTTCGCGCAGCTGAAGGAGATCCGTCAGTTCCTCTTTGCCCGGATGTACCGCGCGCCGTCTGTCATGGAAAAACGCGCTGAGGC
>JBCCPQ010000095.1:0-9308 GCA_039024825.1 Pseudomonadota bacterium | reverse complement strand
GCCGTCATAGGCCAGCACGCGCTCGGCCACGAGGTAGCCAACCGGCCCTGCGCCCGCGCCCTTGCCGTTGGGAAAGAACTTGATCAGCACCGCCGCGCCTCATCGAGGAGCGCGGCGAGCTGGCGTTCGATCACCACAAGGCGGCGCGCGACTGTCAGTGTGTCGAGGTCCGTGCGCCCGACTTTCATGGTGTGGTTCAGCCAGCGGGCGATCTGGTTGAGGTTACCACCGATGCGCCCGACCGCCAGCACCAGCGCCGGATCGACGCGTGGCAAGGGCTTGCGGCGACGGGCCTCAGTCAGGCCAAGCGCCTCGCGCAGAAGCGTCGAAGCAGGCAAGCCAGCGGCCTCGGCCTTGGCGCGCAGCTGGGCTTTCTCGGTCGCGGTACAGCGGAAGACAAAGGTCTCTGTCAGAGGCTCTTTGGCGGGGGCTTTGCCCACGCCGGTGGGGTTCGAAGGGGAGGCTTGCCGCCCCTCGCAAGGTCCCGTGTCATCGGCGCAGCCGTATGACATGGGTCGCCTTGCTGTTTGCGCTTCGGTGGGATCGGTGGCGCTCATGATTTGAGGCCCGCCGCCTGAATTTGCGCCTGCGTCACCAGCTCTGCTGCCAAGAGCGCGTCGATCTGGCCCGGTGTGATGTGGCGGCAGAGGGGATGCTTGTCGGTTACCCAATTCGCCAAGCCAGCCAACATCTCGGCTTCCTTGGCCTTCGTCTCTTCTCGGCCCTTGGCGATGTCCTCAACGTATGCCCGCCATCGTCCGGACTTGAACCAGTTGTCCAAAAAACAGACCTTCGAGCGAGTGAAGCCTGCGCTCTCGGTCGCGTAGGCCTTCACGGCTTGCAACAGGTCCCCGACCTCGGTCCCGGCATCCAGGATGTCCCTGATCCGCCCGAGACACTCCGCCTTCCCGCTCAGACGATCGGGCGGATAGGCAGCCAATATTTTCGCAGCCTCTTCATCCTCCGCCACCACGCGCCCGCGCGAAGGTGGTTTATGGAAGGTTTTAGGATGGTTTGGGGGCCGTGGTGGCCCCGGTACCCCGGCCACTATGGCCCCCGTTCCGGGTCCAGTCTGGACGGGGTCCACAGTGGCCCCCGTCTCGATCTCGGGTTCAGCGGTCAATTCCAGAGCCTCGATCCGGGTGAGATCGATCCGGTAAACGACCGTGAATCCGTTCTTGCAACCCCGCGCACCTGTCTCGACCAGGATACCTTCCTTCAAGAAGTCACGGATCGTCCGCTTGACCGTCGTCTCCCCCAGCTCGGTGTGCCGCTGGATCGTTCCCTTCGAGCACCAGATGCCAGAACCATCATCAGACGCCTTGTCCGCCAGAAACATGATAATCTGCTTGCGCGTCGCACTACCGAACTTTCGTTCAGCGCATGCGTTCGCTACCCGCCAGCTCATCGGATGGCCTCAGAGCCGAGGTTTGACAATTCGCCGCTAAGTGACTGATGCCCCGTGGAGGGTTTGACAGATTTCTGGAACCTAAGCTGTTGAGCCTTATCAATAAGCTTCGGTTTGAAAATCCTTGTGTCGGTGGTTCGATTCCGCCCCCGGGCACCATAGCAAATAGACTGGAAGCACTCACTTTCGGGGTTTGCGCCAACAGGCGCGCGTCGTCGAGCAACCGAAAGCCCTCATACTAGGTGCGAGCATACCGTCATAGCGGCGCTGTTTTCTCTGTCTATGATGGTTTGGGAGTGAAGAGATGACACTAAAATACTCTGACTTTGAGACAAATTATGAAATCTGAGCGGATCTTTGCGAGTCGTTCGCCAAGATGAACTTTTAACCGGCTCCAATAATCGAACAGTCGGGAAAAGCGTCTCGCAGAGCATTGAAGCAACTTGAGAATGGTGACCTGCGGGAGCATTGCGGGGCAGTTCAAGTTAAAGGTGACACTGTAAGCTCTGTGAGATGACAAGACCGTGCAAGGGATTGCCTCGGGACATCAGTGACCTGAACCCAATCAGTATAAAGAAAAAGAAGGACAGTGCCGCTGCCCAGCGGGGTCATCCGCAGCATGATCCGGAAGGAAGTGATGGCGGCTGCTTTTTTTCGGTAAGCAAGCCTGCTCGACGAAGGTGGGGATCAAATAGCTGCGCGCCAAGATCGTAATGCCAGCTAAAGAGCTAGATGTATTGTCGGAAGGGCTCAAAAGGCGAGGCGAATAAACAAGCAGCACTGATCCAGCGTAACCGTCCCGAACTAAGTATCAGCCTACAGTTCAAGCCGCAGCAGTTGTCGCGCTCCGTCTTCATTTGTCGGTTGGTATCGGCGCGGACACGTTGGGGCTGATGACTTCGCTCTCCAGGAACGTAGAAAAGCGATGCATCGCCGCGCCGGGGATCAACTACTGTATTGAATGGCTATGGCGGTCGGTTAGGGAAAAGGCCGCCTTTTTCACGGGCATTGGTGATGTCTTTTGGCTGAGGTGGCAAAAAAGACCTGAACGACATTCTGCAACATCGAGCGGCCTGCTTCCGCGCTTCGTGGGCAAGCGTCAGGCGATGGTTGTTAAGCAAGGCTGCAATAACAAGAAGCAGCCTCAGACCTTAAGCCAACTCATCCCGGAGTCGCCGACAAGCTGTCCGAAAACACGCGATAATGCCACTCAGCTTCTTTTTGTTTTCTTGCCAGTGGAGCACGTCGCGCCAGACAAGAGAGCGTCAACGGCGAAGGCAATTTTGCGGGTGAGATCCTCGGTGTCTTGCATTCCAAGGGCAATGTGGCCGTGTGTTAACGTCCAAACTGCTGTGGCGGTGTCCTCTACATGCTGCTGCGGCACGGAAGCGGGCAGGGCAGACTGCACGGCTGAAACCAAGGCTTCTCTAAGGTCATTGCGGGCCTGAACCAGACCCAAATCTGCAGCATTGAGGAGTTCTGAACGAAACATGACCGACGCCATCCCGGGGCGCTTGAGGTAGTGCCTGACGTACGCAAGTGAGAGCGCTGTGACCCGTTCGCGCCCAGGATGCGTGGCCTCTGACGCGCGTGCGAAATCGGCAAGCAGATGCTCGAAGCTTTTCGTAGCCACAGCAGTCAGCAGTCCTGCAACGTTGCCGAAGTGATGGCCGGGCGCGGCGGCGGCTACATCCGCGCGGCGTGCTACTTCGCGCAGACTGAAGCCGTCGGGGCCCCGTTCGTCCAGCACCTCCACCGCGCTTGCCAAGAGCACGCGTGGCAAGTCGCCATGGTGGTAAGCCGCTCTCTTCGTCTTTTGCATCACGATCCTCTTGAGCCTCTTCATAGGACTTGATCTAGGCGGCGTCCAGATTCTATACAGTGTTCAGAATCAGTACACTGTTCAGATATAAGCCACACACCCAGAGCCACCCCATGTCGAAGAGCTTTCACGCCATCACGGCCGCATTGACCTTGCTCGCATCACCCTCATTGGGAGCGGAGCTCATCGTCACGGTGGCCGGGCTTCAAAGCTCAGAGGGACGCGTGGCGTGCTTTCTGACCGGAGCGGACGGCGAGGGCCTGTTGACCGTTCCGGCCGAGTCCCACGGCACCTTCTGTGTCTTCGAAGACGTCTGGCCCGGCACTTACAGCGTCACGGCCTTCCACGATCTCAACGGCAATCGCGTCAATGATGCGGAGCCCTTGGGCAATACGGTCGAGCCCTTTGGCACATCATCCCAAAACTCAAGCAACGCCTTCACTATGAGCATCCACGGCGCCTGCATTCTCATCACCCTCAATTCCACCCCAGCCCAAAACTAGGAGAGCTAACCATGAGACGGTCCCTACAAATCACGATGCTCGTTACGGCGTCGATCCCGATGATGCTTGGCATCATGAATTTCATAAACGGCGCAGAAGGCTTTGTTCCGCCTGAATACGTCAACGCCAATCTCGACAACATGCTGCGCTTTTACGCGGTGTGGTTCACGCTGATCTTCACGCTCACCGTCTGGTGCGTGCGCAACCTCGATGTCGCGGGGCCAGTGATGACGATCATGTTCTGCACCATGGCCCTTGGCGGCGTTGCGCGGATCTATTCGATGTCGCAGGTGGGTCTGCCGGACGTGCCGATGCGCGTGGCCACGGGGATCGAGATCGGCGTGCTCCTCTTCCTGCCATGGCACGCCGCTGTGATGCGCCTAGGCCGCCCGTCGGCTCTGCCCGCGGAGTAAGGGCCATGTCCGGTCGCCTTCCTATCATCCTCATTGTGGCGATCGTGATGATCAACGCTTTGGGCATCGGCATCATCCTTCCGGTGATGCCGGCGCTCCTAATGGACATGGGAAAGCCCGATATCTCCTCCGCCGTTGCCATCGGCGGGTTCCTGTCCTTGGCCTTCGCGGCGATGCAGGTGATCTTTGGGCCACTCCTTGGGCAGTTATCTGATCGTTTCGGACGCCGCCCTGTCCTGCTTTTGTCCTTGCTCTCCGCCGGGATCGACTACGCGATCCTCGCCGCAGCCCCTGTGCTTTGGCTCTTTGTCGTGGCGCGCCTGATATCCGGCGTCGCATCGGCCACGCAATCGGTGGCCAATGCCGCGCTCGCGGACATGTCGCCGCCCGAAAAGCGCGCGGCACGATTTGGACTGACCGGCGCCGCGTTCGGGATCGGTTTTGTGCTCGGCCCTGTCATGGGAGGACTGCTGGGAGAGCTTGGTCCTCGCGCGCCCTTCTGGATGGCGTCCGCACTTTCCTTCGTGGCGGCAGGCCTCTGCTACGTGGCCCTGCCGGAAACACTCGCGCGCAAAGATCCCCGCCCCATCGCGTGGCGCGAGGCTCTGACGTTCGCGGCCTTCGTGGGTCTCCGCCGGCGTCCAACCCTCATCCCGTATATCGGCATCAGCTTCGCTGACGGGCTCGCGGGCATGGTTTTCCCGGCGGTCTGGGCCTACTTCGCCTGGGCGCAGTTTGGATGGAGCCCCGCAACCGTGGGCTGGTCGCTTGCCGCCTAAGGCCTTTGCCTCGCGGCGATCCAAGCGGGCCTGATCCGCCCCCTGGTGCGCCACATTGGAGAGGAGCGAACGGCTCTGTTTGGTCTGTTCATCGGTATTCTGAGTTTCCCCACCCTTGCTTGGCTAAATTCTGGATTTGTGACCTTTCTCCTCACGCCGCTCTTTGCGCTGCGCACGCTGGCGGGCACGGCGATCACCGGTCTCATGTCGCGACGCACCGACGAGACCGCCCAGGGGGAACTTCAGGGGATCCTGTCGGCTGTGACGGCCAGCGCGACGCTCGTGGCAATCCCGCTCATGACCCAGATCTTCGCCCTCGCAAATTCTCCCGAGCTTGCACAGCCGTGGCCTGGGGCGCCTTTTGCGCTCTCGGCCCTGTTCTCGGCTGGGGCTCTGACGTTGCTCGTCATCATGCTGCGCGCATCCTCGGCACCACTTCCAATACAGGAGCACACCCATGCCCCCACGTCCTGACATCCATCTTTACCATTGCCCCGGAACGCGCTCGGAACGCGTGAAGCTTGTCCTTACTCGTCTGGACTTCCCCTATCGAGAGACCCTGGTGGATCAAAGTGCCGGAGCGCAGAAGTCGCCCGACTATCTGCGGATCAACCCGTTTGGAAAGCTGCCGGGCCTCACTCTCGACGGCCAGCCCGTCGTTGAAAGCGCCGCGCAGATGCTCCTCCTCGCGGATCTTGATCCCGATGCACGGCTTGCCCCGCGTGTCGATGATCCGGCCCGCGCTGCGTACCTTCAGTGGATGGTCGCGGCGCCTGTTACGCTTGAGCCGATGGTGCTGCCCATGTTTAGCCGCGTCCCGCTCCCCGGCGCGCGGCGGAACTTCAACCGGGCTCTGGCATTTCAGGCGGCGCTGTATCAAGGGCCTTACCTTGCCGGTGATCGCCTAACCGCTGCCGACATCTTCCTCCACTGGGGGCTGCGCCTGGTCAGCCGTATGGGGCTTCTCAAGCACGACAAGCTTTGGACCGACTACACCGCGCGGCTCGAAGAAGAGCTGAACTGGGCAGGCCTCGACCACAAAACCTCCGCGCTGGCTAGCACTTAGCATTCCCAAAGAAAGAAGTACCATGACGTTTCAAGGCGCAAACATCGTCCTCACTGGTGGCAGCTTGGGGATCGGCAGGCAGCTGGCGCAGGGCCTCAGCGCCCGCGGCGCAAAGCTCCTCGTCTGCGCGCGGTCCGAGGAGCAGCTCAAGCTGCTGAAAAACGACCACCCTGAGATCGCGACCCAAATGTGCGATGTCCGGTCCGATAGAGATGTCGAGGCATTGCGCGCTGAAGCCGAGGCGCTCTTTGGCGAAGTGAATTACCTGATCAATAACGCGGCGCTTTTCCGGCTCATCGACCTCTTGGCGCAAGACCCTGCGCAACATTGGCTGGATGAGATCGACGTCAACGTGCGCGGCACGCTGCGCGTCACCCACGCTTTCCTACCGCTTTTACAGGCGGCATCGCGGGCGACCGTCGTGAACTTCACCTCGGGCGTGGCCTATGTGCCCGTGGCCGAGGCACCGATCTATTCCGCGTCCAAAGCCGCAATCGTGTCGTGGACCAAATCACTCCGCTACCAGCTGCGCCAGACGAGGGTCTCCGTGGTGGAGGTAAGCCCGCCCGTCGTCGATACGCGCATGAACGAGAACAACCCGACCTCTGCGGGGCGCAAGAAATGGAGCACTGCCGAGTTCTGCAAGACGGTCCTCGATCAATTGGAAAAAGACCCCACCCGTGACATCCTCGTCGGCGACGGAAAGGCTGCCAAAATCATGGGCCGCATCGCGCCCGGCTTCACATTCCGCATGATGAACCCGCCCGGTGGACGCCCCGCCATGGATTAGAGCCGCTTGGGAAAGAAAAGACATGACAACCAGGCTTGAGACGTGTTCTTGGGCCCATGGCCAGGACACGGCGGCGTGAACCCGACACCGAGAAGACGCGCGAACGGATCATCGACGCAACGGACGCGCTGATCTCCAGTCATGGCTTGTCAGGCACCAGCGTGAGCGGCGTTGCCCGGAGCCTCGGCATGTCCCATGGCAACGTCTACCGGCATTTCAGGTCCAAGGAGGCGCTCTTTAGCGCGGTCGCCCATCGCTGGATGTCGGAGATGCGCAGCGCGTGCGAGGGGGCGGTGGACCAAGCAGCGCCCGTCGCTCAGAACCTGACACATCTGGTGCTGACAATACGCCAAGAGCTCCTGAAGCGGGCGGACAATGCCGCTGCTCTGGACATCTATCACTTTGCCCAGGAACACATGCGCGAAGCTGCCATGAGCCACCACGCCCATCGGGCGGCACTGGTGCAACGCATCGTCGGAGATCAGCGAGGTGCGCAGGAAATCCTGGACGCTCTGCGAGGGTTTACGGACCCAACCCTCCTCCTCGCGACGGAGGGTCCGGACACCAGCCCACGGATCGAGGCGCTTTGCGCAATCTTGGCAGATAGCATGCCGCGGACGCCTAATCGCTGACGCGGGGAAAAACAGATGACGCGCCGATCCAAGGCATCCCGAAAAAGCCTCGCACAACGAGGTCACCGTTCGCGGCTAGGGAGAGCTGGCCGGAGAACTCAATGCGTGGCGTCATCGGGCTGTCGAGGCGACCGTTTTCCCACAGGCCCTTGCGCTCGTTGAACCGGAAATTCTTGAACACGACGAAGCCGACGCCTTCATTCCCATCGGGGATCGCGGGCTCGGTGGCGATGACGCCGAAATAGGCGCCATCGTCCTTGTAGACCCGGACCGTGCGCGTTTGATCCGGGTTCAAGAATGTGCCGAGGATGGCATCCCCGTCATTGGGTTGCGCGGCAATCGTGGTGGCCATGGTGGCGGCTCCTAGGGCGAGTGCTTTGACGGCTGACTTTATATCGCGCGGTCAAAGCTGGTCTGAGATAAGGGCGAGGCTGTCGTCCCACACTTTCCGCTGCACGTCCGGTTCGCGCGCCATTTGGGACGGGGGCACGACGACCGGATGCCCGCCGCGCATGGCGACGTAGTCTCCATTTGACCCAACGAGCGACGATTGCGCCATGAAATGCGCGAGTGCCGTGGCGCTGGCCGGGAGGGTGCTCGTCCGATCCGCTGGCATTGTCCGCGACATGATCGGAAGCAGGAGTTTAACCAACCACTGCGGAAACTCGCGCGTCAGGCTCGTACCGGGCACAAGCCCGGGATCGAATGACACTGACAGCCCCTCCGGCCGACGCCGCGCCAGCTCGAGCGACAACGCCGTGCAGCAGAGCTTTGAGGCCGTGTAGGCCCGTGCCGCAGCCCGGCTTTTTGAACGGTCCAACTCTGGGTCACCTTGGGGATGGGCCAAGCGTTTGACATCTGCATGCTTTGGTGGAGGCGGCGGCGTCTTTTCCTCCGGATCATGGGTCCCGCTACTCGTGATCAGAATGTGCGCATCGGGCGTTAGATGATCCCAGAGCCGTTGCAAGATCAGAAAATGCGATAGGAAATTGGCCTGAAAGGTCAGGTCAAAACCGTCCTCGGTCGTCTTCGGTTGCCGGGAGTTGAGCCCTGCGTTGCAGACGAGCCCCCTGAAGGGTCCGCGCTCAAGCACAGTCTTGCAGAACGCATTGACGCTTGAGAAGCGAGCCAAATCCAGTGGTTCGACGGAGACTCTATCTGCGATCTCGCGCGGCACGGTGTCTGGCGTTCGCGCCCCCAGGGCCAGATTGGGGAGACCCGCCGACGTGACCATGCGCACGGCCTCTGCGCCAAAGCCCGCCGTTCCGCCCGTCACGACGATGCTCCCGGTTGTTGCATGTTGGGCATGGTTCCAGTCCTTCCTGATTGGCTCTGCCTCTCACAGAAGGACATATAGTGACAGAAAAGTAAATATTGTCATTATTGGGCGCCCAACAGCGATGAGCGCGACCCGTTCTTGGAAGATGCTGGAAGGGGATGCCGAAACCCATGCCTGCGTAGCGGAGGCGTGCGGTAGCGAAGCGGGCGTCAGCGCCGCAGACTGAGAGCGCGACTTTCGCTAGGTTTTTCACTTGTGGCGAACGCCCGGTTAACGAGCTGCGAAGCCGCCTCGAAACGCGTTGCCTAAGGTCCGTCATGGGCCGTGGGCCACGAGACCAAGGGGACACTGGATAGAACAATTACGGTATGTCTTGGCCCAACAATTCGGATTGTCTGCGTTCAGGCGCAAGCTGCCCTGAAACCTCTCATGCTGACATTGGGGTTAGACAGCGCCGATCGGAAAGGGCAGGCGCCCTGGGGGGCGTGTTTTGGTGAATTCAGCCATCCGGGCCAAGACGTCTACGCCCAGTTGACGGTAGGCGTCGAGGAGGTCCACCATCACCCAGTTCTCCCGGATAAGACCATTCTCCAGCCGCCAAAAATCAAGGCTTTTC
>JBCCPQ010000094.1:0-9315 GCA_039024825.1 Pseudomonadota bacterium | reverse complement strand
CTTCGACGTGCCGCTGAGCCGCTCGGGCCATCACCGCATCCGGCTGCGCCTCACGGCCTCCGACGGTCTTGTCGTCACGCTCTGGGATGTCTCCGCCGAGCGCGCGCGCGACGACGCCATGGGCGAGAGCGAGGCGCTCATGCGCAAGGTCGTCGAGAACGCGCCTGTAGGTTTCATCGTCTACGACCTCGACGCCAAGCGCCTCATCTTCCAGTCGCCCAAGTCGCGGGAGATGTTCGGGCATCTCGACGACGGCGTGGGATCGAGCTGGTATGACGAGACGAAGCGCGTCGACTACCTCACCGAGCTTTACGCGACCGGGCGCGTGGACGCCCACCCCGTGATCGGGAGCGACGCCAATAACGAGCCCTTCCCGGCGCATCTGTCGGCGCGCGTCGTCAAGCATCGCGGCCACTCAGTCGCCATCTCGACGACCCATGACCTGACCGAACTCAAGGCACAGCAAGATGAGCTCGCCGCCTCCCGGCAGCGCCTCCTCGACGCCATAGGCGCTCTGGATCTCGGCTTCGTGCTCTTTGACGCGGCAGGAGCCGTGGTCCTTTGGAACGAGCAGTTCGCGCGGATCAACGCGCCTCTGGCTGACGCCCTGACGGAAGGCGCGGATATGGCGACGCTTCAGGCGGAGGCGCGCGAGCTCGCGCATCCCGAGGGCGCCGTCGGCTGGACCTCGGACGCCTACGAATTCGACCTCGCCGACGGGCGAAGCTTTGCGGCGACGCGTTCGGACATGTCCGATGGCGGCTCAGTCCTGACCTTCCGAGACATCACTGCCGCCAAGGCCGCTGCGCGTGAGCTATCCCGCCGCCGCGAAGCCGCCTTCCAGAGCGAGAAGCTCACGGCCCTGGGCGAACTTCTGGCGGGCGTGGCCCACGAACTCAACAACCCGCTCAGCGTCGTCGTAGGTCAAGCGCTCATGCTCGAAGAAGAAACGACGGACCCGGATGTCACGCGCCGCATCAGCCGCATCTCGACGGCCGCTGAACGCTGCTCGAAGATCGTCAAAACCTTCCTGGCCATGGCCCGGCAGCAGCCATTCAAGACCAAAGCGACGGAGATGAACGCGATTCTCGAGACCGCCGTGGACGTGGCCTCCATGGGCGTGCAGGCCATCGACGTGCAATTCGACCTCCGCCTGCGCGATGGTCTGACGCCCGTGGCCGCCGACGAAGACCAGATGACACAGGTCTTCACGAACCTGATGGTCAACGCGGCACAGGCCATGCATCACCAGCAGGATGCACGCATCGTCATCGAAACGCAGCAGACCGGAGGCTTCGTTTCCGCGACGATCTCCGACAACGGCCCCGGCATTTCCGACGAACAGAAGGCCCGCGTCTTCGAGCCGTTTTACACGACGAAGGATATCGGCGACGGCACCGGCGTCGGGCTCGCGCTCGCACGGCAGATCGTGACGGCCCATGGCGGTGAGATCGACCTCGGTGACGCGCCCGGGGGCGGCGCGGCATTCACCGTCCGCCTGCCGATCACGGAAGCAGCATCCCGTGTGACGGTCGCGGACAAGCGCCAGGAGCAGGCCGCCGCCGACATCCTCCTCGTCGAGGACGAGGCGGATGTGGCCGAGATTATCATCGACGTCCTGAAAGCCGACGGCTTCAACGTCCAGCACGCGCCGTCCGGCCTCAAGGCGCTCGAAATCCTCGAAGGCGCCACATTCGACGTGATCCTGTCTGACCTGCGGATGCCGGGGCTCACAGGCCGCGAGCTTCTGGCCCGTATCACCGCGCAACATCCAGGGCTCGTCGACCGCATGGGCTTTATCACCGGCGACGCCATGAGCGCGGATGCCGAAGCGATGCGCGCCTCCGCCAATGTGCGCCTGATCGAGAAGCCCGTCGCGCCCGCCGACCTGCGCGCCCTCGTGGCCAACATCCTAAAGGACACCCGCCCATGACCTCTCCTCATATCCTCGTCTGCGACGATGAGCCGGACCTGCGCGAGATGGTCGGCGAGTATCTGGAAAAGCGCGGCTATATGGTCTCGTTGGCCTCCGACGGACAGGTCCTCACCGCACTCGTTGAGCGCGAGGAGCGCATCGACGCGCTCCTCCTGGATATTAACATGCCCGGCGAGGACGGTCTCTCGATCCTGCGACGCTTGCGCGCGGACCATGACTTCGCTGTCATCATGCTCACGGCGGCGGGCGAGACGGTGGATCGCATCCTTGGCCTCGAGATGGGCGCCGACGACTACCTCTCGAAGCCCGTGGACCTGCGCGAACTCGACGCGCGGATCAAGGCCGTCCTCAGACGCGCGAAAAAGCGCGCCGTGCCGCTTGAGGGCGGGAGCGGCGGGGAAAAGGTACGCTTTGGCACTTTCACGGTCGATTTCGAGGCGGCCCAGCTTTTCGACGAGGCCGACGTAGAAGTGCCGCTAACGGCGATGGAGTTCCGCCTGCTCAAGGTCTTTATCGAGCACAAAGGCCGTGTGCTGAACCGCGACCAACTGCTCGAACTCGCCCATGATCGCGGATGGGATCCTTTCGACCGCTCGATCGACATCCGCATTTCGCGCCTGCGCCGCAAGATCGAGCCGGTGCCGGCGAAGCCGCGCTACATCCGGACAGTGCGTGGGCTGGGCTACATGTTCGATCCTAACAATGCGTGAGCTCGCATTGTCGGAAGAACATCATTTGGTGTGCTGCTCCCCTGCCCCAATTGGGACAGGGTCGAACTGGTCGGGCAGCATTTTAGCCGCCAAACAAAGGATATCACCTCAAGGCAAGAAGCGTTCGGGACGAGTTATGACGCCCCGTAAGCCCTTTGATATGTCTGAAAAATTGCTTCACCATCCATAACCCGCCGGGCTGCGAACGGCTCAGCGGCAGCGAGTCCGGTTGTGAGACTCTTGAAGGCCAAATCCGTCGCGCCGATTTCAGTTTGCGCCCGAGCACGAAACCACAAAATGACGGATCTGAACCTCAGCGTCGACTAGGATTGTGACGGCTGCATCTCGAGCAGGCCCATCGGCTGGTCTGCATGCGCATTGGCGTCCAGGTGGTTCGTCATTCTCTCCAGCAGAGCATCTGAAGCGGGACCAAGCATTTCTATTGTAAAAGCAGTGTTCCACGGGACCGGGCCAAGAAGCTCACTTACAAGGAGGTTCTGCTCTGTCTCGAGTGACCATACCTCTAGGTCAGCAGATACCTCAGCCGGATCGAGGCTCTCAAAGATCTCCGCAGCCTTGGTCCAATCTCGGACAGCCGCTGCGACATGACCCAAATCGTAAATGAGATTTGCTCTGTTGTAGAGGGCTGCACCCAAGGAGAAATCACGGTCAGGGGAAGGATCAGTCTTCGCCAGTTCTCTCAGTTGCTGCTCGGCCCCTTCGCGCAAAGGAAGGGCAACGATCGGGCTCTCGGTTTCTTCCAAGACCCCGGCTAACTCGGAAAGAGCCAAGGCGAAGTCGTGTCTCGCTTCCGCCGTTTGTGCCGTCTCGGCTTTAGCGCGACACAAAGCAACATTTTCTTCGAGCAAGGGCTTCGCCCTTACGGGGTTGGCGTTTGAGAGATGCAGATCACCCAACCAGCCAAGCGCCGCAGCCAATCCCTGTGAGTTATGCTCTGAAGGCTCTGATTGAACCAGCGCACGGCGTATCTGGACCTCTTGTTCTCTAGACGCGATCGCAGCATCCAACCGGTCCAAGCTCGCGTTGAGTCTGCTCAATCTAGAAAGGGAGATGGCCCAGTCTCGCTGCACCCAAGGCTCCTCGTATGCAGCCGCCAACTGACGGTTAACGGCCTCCTCCTTGATACAAGGATCAAGGGCCTCTGAGGGTCCGTGGGCATCTTCCACATACTTCGCCAACGCCCCTAATGCGTGGCCAAGGTTCTGTTTGTTTAGTGCGCTTGAGTTTGCTTCAAACACATCTTCGGCGTGTTTGATAGCTTCTTCTTGCAAGGGAATGGCCGCTGCCGGGCCATCTCTTTCGCCGCAAACCCGTGCTAACCAATGAAGGATCTGAGACAGCGTGGAAGCCGCTCCAATTGTGTATTCCGCGTCGAGCATCGCCCGAAGAAGCGTTTCAGCTTCGCGCCGCGCAGCATATGCTGCCTCGTCGCCTTGGTTGGTTTCTAGCGTCGCTCCCAGCTTAAGAAGCGGAGTCAACGGCGCCGAAGGCATCGAAGAAGGGAAAAGCAACTAACGGATCCTGGCTGGGGCCGGCCCATGCCTGTACGGCATCCACGGTGGATTCGACCTCGCTCCACAGTTCATTTGATGGGGCTTGCTTTATCAGAGGCAACAGATCCATCTAGAGTTGACCCGCCTGCCTTGTGTCAAACGCAGCGGCTGCACGTTCAACGAGCTTGCCGCCTGCTTTGATGGCCTTGTCGCGCCAAGGCTCCGGGTCCTCATCAAAGACCTGCGGCGCGTTGAGGATCCCCGTCAACTCCCGATCTGATGCTTCGTTCACATCCTCCGCCAGCGCCTCCAGTACCTCACGCAGACTTTCCTCAACGTCGACTTCGTCCATCAGATTGCCAAGATTTTCGCGAGCTGCGGTTCGGTAGGCGCGCAGACGGACCTCCGCGCCATCGATCATGTGCGCAGCTGCGACGAAGCTGTGTGAATCTTCACCTTCCAGCAGCCCTGTCTCGGCGTCTACGATCCGCAGACCTTCGGCCACGCGGTGCACTAAGCGAGGCGAAAAACTGACGCCTTTCATGCTGGCGATAGCGAGGGCACGGCGCACATGCTCGGGCGCTTGCTCCAGCCGGTCGGCAACGAACTCGGCGAAATCGCGGGCAAGTAGATCGGCAAGCCCTGCTTCGGTGAGCGCCGCTTCAGGATCGCGTGCAACGAAGGCTTTGCGCCGTCGGGCAACATACATGAACATCTCATCCATCAGACGCGGAGTGACCTCGGCCTTTTCAGTCAGGGCATTGACTTGCTCTTGCGGCAGACCGGGCAGCACGCTTGAGATGATCGCATACAGTCCTTCCAGCGGACCAAGCTCTTGCACGAAGTCGCCCTGCGCGGCGTCCGTCAGCGCGCCCGGCATGCGACACTCTTTTTCAGAAGACAGCCATTCCTGGCACCAGCTTGTCAGCAGAAGGAGCAAGGGTCAGTTCTCCGCCCTCGCGCGTGCCTCCTACCGAGCTGTCTGAAGCGTGGCAAGGTCGGCCTCTCGTCCGACAAAGCCCGAATGCCATTTCATCAACTTGGTCCTTTTTGATCGTCGCACCGGGCGATCTGCCGCCTCATGAGACGAGCATGGGCGAGAAACCAAGAAAGTCTGTTCACTTCGACTCGTCCTTGCGCTTCTGTCGCTCCAACCACTCGCGAATCGGGGCATGCTTTCGCTCGGACGCGACGAAGGCTTCTACAAAGGCCCTGTTTTCCTCAGCGCGCGTCCGTGCGAGCGGAATATCTTTGAGATGGCCTTGCGCAGTGATCCACTGGGCAAACTCGATCATCTCCTCCAGGATAAACTCGTTCGTGGTCCGATCTGCGATGCGTGCCGCTTCTTCGATCATCCACCGGTCCATTGCGGGCAGCGTAATCAGCAAACCGACCACCTGGTCCTCCAGAGTGTCTTCCATCTCCGGTGCATTGATTGCGTCTTGGAGCTTTTGAAGGGCTTTGCTGTAGCGCTTGGAAAGCGATGCCTCTTCCGCTTCGGGCAAATGCGCGAGGCGCGCAGGATCAAGGTTATCGGTCAGGTCTGCAATCTTGATCCGGATTGGCGGGGCTTGACCACACCTTGCCAGGTTATCGATCCAATCTGCATAGGTCACAGATTTGTCTTTGGGCTTTGTTAGGGCGCGGACGGTTGCGATCACCTCGTCAGCATATCCCATGCCCTTCAGATCACGCTCTGTAATCTCCGTGTCTTCCAGCAGGTCATGCAGCCAGACGGCATGCAGCTCTACACGGCTTACAGAGGAAAATAACCGCCTGAGATGGCGCGCAACGCGGACAAGATGCAGGTGGTAGGGCTGCCCAGCTTTGTCGGTTTGGGTACCATGAGCGAAGGTCGCGAAAGCCGCTGTTTCCTCAAGTGTTGGGTGAAGCGGTGTTTCGGTAGGATCAAATGTTAGCAGGGGATTCGACATCTCAGGTGCTCTTCAATGACAGAGTGTTGTTTGTTCGCGGCTCAAATTTCGAACGCCGGACCGGCGAAAGCGCAGCGCAGTTAGAGGATAAAGAAGCAACAGCTTGCGACAAGAGAGCGTCGCTCGCTGAGCATATCGAATACGACGCTCGGAAGTATAGACTTGCGGCCTTTGCTAGGTGCCAAATGGCAAGTGGACTTGGCTCTCCGATGATCAGTTCAGTTGTTGACTACGCGGGGTCTGTTTAGCCCATCGCAAAGACATCTCACTGCCTAGGCGCCGGTCAGTTAACTTCCCGCCACGAAAATTCTTGTCCTTTGCGCGGGCCGTCCCTCGACACTCAGACGCCTCGAGTTAGGCTTACCGCGAAGCAAGGAGGGCCGGTGCGTGTGTGGAATTGTTGGATTGTTCCTTAAGAACCAAGCGCTGCATCCGCAGCTGGGCGGTTTGCTTACCGATATGCTCGTGACAATGTCAGATCGCGGTCCGGATAGCGCGGGGATAGCGGTCTATCGTGAGACTAGCGCGGAAATGAAGATCACCGTTCAGTCGGAAAATCCGGGCGAGGATTTCCTCGGTTTAGCGGATCAGCTGGGCGTCGAGATAGAAGTTATCGACACCCATGCAATCCTGTCGATGCCTGCGCAAAAAGCCGTGGACGTACAGGACACAATCGCTCGCGACCATCCTGAACTTCGCATCATGTCGAAAGGCGAGGCCATTGAGATCTATAAAGAGGTCGGCCTGCCTGAGACGGTTGCAAATCGTTTTGGCATCCCAAAGCTCTCCGGCAGCCATGGCATCGGTCATACGCGCATGGCCACGGAGAGTGCCGTGACAACCCTTGGGGCGCATCCGTTTTCTACCGGCGCTGACCAATGCCTGGTTCACAACGGCTCTTTGTCCAACCACAACCGTTTGCGCCGTTCATTGGCGCGCAAAGGTACCCACGTTCAGACGGAGAACGATACAGAGGTGGCTGCAGCCTACCTCACCCACAGAATGAAGAATGGCGACAGCCTCGGACAGGCGCTGGAGGCAGGGCTCAAGGACCTCGATGGCTTCTACACCTTCGTGGTCGGCACCAAAGATGGCTTCGGCGTATTGCGCGATCCCATCGCCTGTAAACCCGCCGTTCTGGCTGAAACCGAGGACTATGTGGCCTTTGGTTCCGAATATCGGGCCCTCGTCAATCTACCAAGCATAGAGACCGCCAGTGTCTGGGAACCAGAGCCTGCGACGGTCTATTTCTGGAGCCATTAATGCAACAACTCGACCTTGCTGAGAGATCCTTGCGGGAGGTCAATGCAGCGTTGCAGGCGACCTCAGAGAACACCAACCAAACGGCGTGGGAGATCCTAAACCCGAGGGGTGCGCATGCTATTGCGTGCGGCCTGGATGCCGAAATCGACGTCGTCGTCAGAGGCTCCACCGGGTACTATTGCGCAGGTATGAACAAAGCGGCGACTGTGCGCATTGAGGGCTCCGTTGGGCCCGGGGCATGCGAAAACATGATGTCCGGCAAAGTGGTCGTTGACGGAAATGCCAGCCAGTACGCTGGGGCGACCGGTCATGGCGGTCTTCTTGTAATCAAGGGCAATGCGTCAAGCCGTTGCGGGATATCCATGAAGGGCATCGACATTGTCGTGCACGGCGATATCGGCCACATGAGCGCTTTCATGGCGCAATCCGGCACGCTCGTTGTTTGCGGCGATGCCGGTGATGCCCTCGGTGACAGCATCTATGAAGCCCAGCTATTTGTGCGCGGCTCCGTGAAATCGCTGGGCGCGGACTGCATAGAAAAAGAGATGCGGCCGGAGCACACTGCGAGGCTGGAAGCTTTACTGGAAGAAGCCGACAGCGATGCGGATCCGTCGCAATTCCGGCGCTATGGCTCGGCCCGGAAACTCTACCATTTCGACATCGACAACGCGGGGGCATATTGATGGATCAGACGCCAAAGACGCATCCAGTTATCCCTTGGACGTTCGACGATTATACCACCTCGTATATTCGTCGAGCTGCAGCGACAGGGATTTATGATATCCGGGGCGGCGGTTCCAAGCGACGGGTGCCCCATTTCGATGACTTGCTGTTCCTCGGAGCATCCATGTCGCGCTACCCGCTCGAAGGGTATCGCGAGGCCTGCGGAACACGTGTGACTTTGGGTACGCGCTTTGCCGAAAACCCCATAGAGCTAGACATTCCAATCACAATTGCCGGCATGAGTTTTGGCGCGCTTTCGGGCCAAGCCAAAGAGGCATTGGGGCGTGGAGCGTCCGCGGCAGGGACGTCGACCACAACGGGGGATGGCGGCATGACGCAGGAGGAGCGCGGCCATTCCGAAAAGCTTGTCTACCAGTATCTTCCCTCTCGCTACGGCATGAACCCGGATGACCTGCGGAAGGCCGACGCGATTGAGATCGTCGTGGGGCAAGGCGCGAAGCCCGGCGGCGGCGGCATGTTGCTGGGTCAAAAAATCAACGACCGCGTTGCGGAAATGCGCAACCTGCCCAAAGGCATCGACCAACGTTCTGCCTGCAGGCACCCCGACTGGACCGGGCCGGATGATCTGGAGATCAAGATCCTGGAACTGCGTGAGATAACAGGATGGAGAGTCCCGATCTTCATCAAGGTTGGTGGCGCGCGTCCCTACTATGACACAACACTGGCCGTTAAAGCCGGCGCGGACGTGGTGGTCCTGGACGGCATGCAAGGCGGTACAGCAGCGACCCAGGACGTTTTTATCGAACACGTCGGCCAGCCGACGCTGGCGTGTATCAGACCCGCAGTACAGGCCCTGCAGGACCTCGACCTGCACCGTGAGGTGCAGCTTGTGGTGTCCGGCGGCGTCCGCACAGGGGCCGATGTAGCAAAGGCACTTGCACTTGGTGCGGACGCGGTCTCCATAGGGTCTGCGGCGCTGATTGCACTTGGCGACAATGACCCGGCACTTGAAGAGGAGTATCAGAAGCTGGGCACCACAGCTGGCGCCTACGACGATTGGCACGAGGGCAAGGATCCAGCAGGCATCACTACCCAAGACCCTGCTCTAGCCTCCCGCCTTGACCCGATCAAAGCGGGTCGGCGTCTAGCGAACTACCTCAAGGTTATGACGCTCGAAGCCCAAACCATCGCGCGTGCAAATGGCAAGAACCACGTGCTCAATTTGGAACCCGAAGACCTTTGCGCATTAACGATTGAAGCGGCCGCCATGGCGG
>JBCCPQ010000093.1:0-9340 GCA_039024825.1 Pseudomonadota bacterium | reverse complement strand
CTCGGTGAGATCGATCGCCTCGAAGCTGGAAAACACCGTCTCCATAACGTCCGCGTAGCCGCCGATCTCCTGCTCGTCACGGCTGGCGAAGGCGTTGATGTCGAGGTTCGAGAGCAGCCGCTCCACCTCGCGATCGCTGAGCTTCGCGCCCTCGATGCGGGTCGACGACCCAATGCTCTCGATCGTCGCGACATGGCGCAGGCTGGAAAGCCGTTCCGGAGCGATCCGGCCAATGGCTTTCCACGCCCCCTTGAACTCATCGATCTCGGCGATGAGCTTCAAGATCTCGTCCGTGATGATCAGGGTCGAGGTGTTAGGGGCGCCATCCGTTTCGTTATCCAATTCCATCCAATTATAATGCCATGCCTCCATCCGTTTGTCCATCCAATTCCATCCGATAAGATTGTACACGAGCGATGGCGTTGCACCGGCCTACGGTGCGAGTGATTGACCGGCGATACGGTCTCATGGCGTGGGCGGGCTCGATGCCCGACCGCGCCACAGCAGGGGGTGGAACGGGGGCGGCACGCCCCCTCGAAGGAGGCGCAGCCGACTGAGCAAGATCGCGTTGTGCAACAACGCATATCTTGCGCGTGATCTTATCTGCTCCCTGTGTGTGACATTGGCGATGCCCCTCGTGTTGCACGCAATGTGTGACATCTGGTGCCGAGCGTCGGTGCACCGTCTGAGCTCGCCCGAGGCCGACCGATTGAGAGCGATCGGGTCATAGGGCTGGCATTTTCTCCGAAAGCGCAACGGTGGCCGTGACAGCGTTTGGGCAAACCCTGAAGCAAGGAATGGCGCTCAGCACACTCACGCTATACTACAATCGAAGACTGTGATATTGTCGAGATATGACTTCGAAGGACTTCACGATCTTCATCGATCAGGATGAGTAACTCAGCCTAGAGACGCGCCAAGCATTCCGGCACCCCTGCCCAGGCGCCACGATCACCGACGCAGAGATTGCGGCGCTGCCAAAGCCATGGAGTAAATCTGTGAGCTTCGAAGAGAGTGTTGCACTCCTCGACCGCGTTCTGGCGCATCGGGCCAACGCCTACTGTGCCACGACGATCGAAGACGGCGAGATCGTCTCGATCTGTTGCAACAGCCCGCTGATGCTGCTCCATCCCGTGATCTCGGTGCGCTTGATACGGAGTGCGAACGCCAAAGCACTCGACAGCGCGCATTGAGCTTCAGCGACCTAAAGTTGTGATGCATCGCTGATCCGTGATATAATGTTGATCATTATGGATTTGGACTACACATCGAAGGAAAGGCGCCAGCGCGACCACGACGACCTGCAGAATGAGATCGCTGGGCGGGAGACCGGGCGCGCACGCCGCTTTCTGCCTGACGACGCACGAACCGCCGAAGGTGCGCGCAAGCGACGGGAACGGCTCACCGCGGAGACGCAGCTCGCCCTGATGCTGCAGGATCCCGTCTATCGGGAGCGCTATGAGGCGGTGTCTGCCGCTCTTTCCACAGCGACACAAACAACGGATGCCGTCCTGGCTCGCCTCGAAGGGCAGATCCTGGCATCCAAGATCGCACTCGACACCATCCAGGAGAAAGCCGCGCGCCTGCCTGACGGCACGCGCGTGTATCGCGACGCTCAAGGCGTAGTTCGTCGGGAGGACGGCTCGGCCGTCGACGACACGCTGGTCGCCACGATCATCTGGACGGGCAACGAGCCAAGCTTCGAGTCCTTCATGGCAGCGCGTGATCACCTCGCCGAGCTGGAGACCGACCGAGACGAGGTGACCGACTACCAGAACAGTGTTCTCGGCCCTGCCTATGACCGGATCACCGACGAGCAAGACCCGCCATCGCTCGATGAACTTGACGAGATCCTGAAGGACATCGACGCGAAGATGCCGGACGTTCTCCGACAGAGTCAGACAGCACCGAACGAGCGATCCCCGGCACAGACCGATCCGACCCAAATCGCTCTTCCGGACCTCAAGCAATCTCCCTGAGCATCCACCGCAGTCGACGAGGCAGGACTGCACCGCAGGCTCGCGCGCTGATCCGCGCCGACCCCAAAGCGGGCATTGACGTAGAGCGCAATGAACGTCGGCGCTGAGCAGGTTGGGAAGCAGGCGCAGCGGATGGCCGCTCTCGGCCCGCCGTGCGGGAACCTTCGCAGTTGCGGAAGGTATTGAGCACGCGCAACAAACGACCGGAAGGTCCGCTGAGCTAGCGCGCCATCGTGAACTACGAACGGCAGCTTCGCGGCGGTCACGCATAGGCCATGCGGAAGCGGTTTACGGTCACTTCCCTAACGCTCGGAGCACTCTTGCAGGATCATGGCGAGGATCACGCCTGCTGGGTGGTGATCTCGATAGCGCGAGATCGTGCCTCGAATTGTCTCGTTCCGAGCTTCAAGTCTGTCGCCGGAGAAGTACCAGTCGTTGATGCAGGTCGCGACCTGGGGCTCGGTGCGCGTGAATACGACGCCAGCCATGGTCATCGAGGTCTGAATGTAGCTGTCCTGACTATCTGCGCTCCACCGGGCGAAGTCCGCGCCCGTGAACCCGTCTGATGCACTTTCCTGTGGATGGATGAAGGCCGCAGCCCCCAGCGCCATTGCACCAATGCATCGCGCTATGCTGTTCATAATCCATGGTTTTTGGACATGAGCGCGCTTTACCGGACTCCGACAGCGCGGTAAATCAAAGGCAAGCAGAGCAGCGAGTTTCGCGCCCTCCTAACGGAGAGGCGAAACAAGGCGCAGGGCTGATCGGAGACGATGGTTTACGATCACATATGTCGCCCATGCCATCGCCTCGTCGCCTCGGCTACATCCGCGTCTCCACCCGCTCACAGATCGCCGACCGGCAAGTCGTTCAGCTCGAGGACGCCTGCGACACGTTGCATGTGGAGCACGTCTCCGCGGTCGCACGCGAACGACCCGTTTTCGAGGCGGTCCTGACCGAGCTTCGGAAAGGTGACACGCTAGTCGTAGCCGATCTTGATCGCGCGTTTCGGTCTTCGATCGACGCGATCATGACCGCCGAGAACCTGCGCGAGCGCGGGATCCGGTTCCAGGTCTTGAGCTTCCCGGTAGATACGATGAGCGAGGAAGGCGAGCTCTTCTTCACCATCCTCGCGGCCTTCGCGCAATTCGAGCGGCGGATCATCAGCAGGCGAACACGGGAGGGGCTCGAAGCGGCGAGACGGCGCGGCCGCCGGTTGGGTCGCCCGACTATTCTCACCCAGGAGACAGTGCAGGATGCCCACGCATGGATCGTCGAGACTGGGCTCCCTTGCGCCTACGTCGCGGCGCTGCTTGGCGTATCGCGTATCACACTACAGAGAGGTTTTCGTCGACTTTCGCTCCGATATCGGGATTCAAGAACGACACAATAGGATAAGTTGCAGGTACATCGAAAACATCACTCAAGACCGATGCAATCCGTCCACTCGATGCGGTTAAGCTGCGCGTTAGTAATAAATATGAGTTCGAAAAATCACTTATCTGATGATACGATGTAATGCTAAAGTGAAAATGTTTCCCATTGACCTTTTTTCCCCGCAACCACTGCTATTTTTTTTGAGATAGATATCGTATACAGCGCAAAATCGAAGTCCATTACAGCTAATGGTTCGCCTGTTTCCATGTCCCATAGTCTTGCAGTGCGGTCTTCAGAGGAAGTCAAGAAGCGTCTGCCATCAGAGAGAAACACCACACCTGTGACTGCGCTCTCATGTCCCTCAAAACTTCGAATTGGCCTACCTGAAAGAGCATCCCAAAGCTTCGCTGTATGATCTCTGGAGGCTGTTACAACATGGCTACCGTCGCGTGAGAAGGCGCCACTTGTGACTATGTGATCGTGACCTTTGAATGACTGGAGTTGCGTGCCATTTTTGATGTCCCAAAGCCGCGCTGTATCGTCAACGGAAGTCGTCAGCACTTTATCTCCCGCAGGAGATAGAGTGGCATGTGTAAGCGGCTCAGTATGTCCTTCAAATACTTGCGCTTGCGCACCCGTTTTAGCGTTCCAAAGCTTCGCTGTGCAATCAAGCGACGCTGTCAAAATATATTGTCCGTCAACAGAAAATATAGAACTAGTCAGCTTTCGGCCTGATCCTTGGAGCGGATAAGGGAATCTTCTGTCAATATACCAAATAAGTGATGGATTCTTGGTTGAAGAGAAGCGGGTAAAACTTCGGATTGCGGATATAGCATTGTGTATCAAGTGGCTATAGCAACGACTGTAGGGTTTTATCTCTTCGCCCGACCCGCTGTCCCAAAGGATCGCCTCACCGTTGTCGAAGGCCGTCAACACTCGGCTCCCATCTAGCGAGAGCGTTGCGCTCGTTACGAGGCGACCGCGTCCGTGAAAGGTGCGAACCTGTTCACCTGTCTCCACATTCCAAAGCCTTGCCATCCAAGAGTCGGATGCAGTCAGCAAACGACGACCATCTGCCGATAGCGCCGCGCTGGTCGTGCGCCGATCGTTGTCATGAGCACTTGTTAGGCGCTGTTCCTCTTCGACATCCCAGAGCCGCGCCGTGCGATCGGTGGACGCCGTGAGAAGGCGTGTACCGTCTGGAGAGAAGTTCGCGCTGACAACGGAATTGTCATGACCCTCAAGCGACTGAAGCTCACGGCCAGTCTCAGAATCCCAGATTCGTGCCGTGCAATCATTGGACGCAGTCACGACACGCATTCCATCGTGAGAATAAGCTGCGTTCACTACGCTGCCACCATGACCTTCGAGCCGAAGGATTTCCGCGCCTGTCTCCGCATCCCAAACCCGCGCCGTGCAATCTGAAGAAGAGGTAAGGACGCGGGTGTCATCAGGGGAGAAGACGGCACTCGCTAGCCACCCACGATGACCTTCGAACGGCAGGACTTCCGTGCCCGTTTCGGCATCCCAAAGCCGAGCCGTGCAGTCCCAAGAAGCTGTGACTACACGGGTGCCATCACGAGAGAACACTGCACTAGTCACCCCATTGTTGTGGCGCACGAAAGGCCGCATTTCCGTTCCGGTTTCGGCGTTCCAGAGGCGCGCGGTGTGATCGTCGCTGGCAGTCAGCACGCGCGTGCCATCACAAGAGAAAGCTGCGCTCAAGACTGGTTTCGAGTGGCCTTCGAAAGACCAAATTCCCTCGCCCGTCTCGACGTCCCAGAGCCGCGCAGTGTGGTCGCGGGAGGCGGTTAGCACGCGGGTGCCATCAGGAGCGAAGACCGCATTCGTCACAGCATCACGATGGCCCTCGAAGGGCAACATCTCCATGCCCGTCTCGGCATTCCAGAGCCGCGCTGTTCCATCTGTGGAGGAGGTAAGCACGCGGGTGCAATCAAGCGAGAACACTGCGCACATCACGAGGCCTCGATGACCATCAAAGGAGATGATCACCCTGCCCGTTTCGACATCCCAGAGCCGCGCCGTCTGGTCCCAAGAGGCGGTGAGCATGCGGGTACCGCCACACGACAGCACTGCGCTGGTAAGGTCACCGGTGTGACCCTCAAATCTCATGCGCTCAGCGCCCAGTGGCGACAGGTGGGGCCTTAAAGGTACGGGAAAGAAGTTGGTGTCATGTCGGGCTTGCTCGGCAACCCCCTTAAGGGGATCGGAAGCCTCATGCCCAAGTCTGCCGTAGATCTGTAGTGCAAAGGCTTCTTTGCGCTTCGCAATCACTGGAAGTGAGAGCGCGATCGTTCGCCCAATCTTCTTGATATCGGTGTTCTTTGTGTCTGGATTAAAGGAACGATACAGCTCTCGCGCTTCAAGCGCTTCGAGTTTTGCCTTTAGCCAATCGTAGTCGGTCAGGAGTTCATCAACTTGCGCTTCATTGTCACCTTCACTGAGGTGATAGAGAAGCTGGGCCCAACCGTACTCGTGGTCCTGCTTGAGTGTCGACCATTCATCCGTGCAATGCTCGCGAAGCGCGCTCAGCATCGCCCTGTGCAGGCCAACCCAGCGCCCTCCCTGTTGGACGCTCGCCCGAAAGTAAGCCCAGAGCTCGTCATGCACCCGGAACGTCGCCGCCTTCCAATCGAACTCGCGGAAGATCGATCGCCCCGAGAACTGCTTGAATAGCGTCTTCGCGCGAGGGCCGCTCACACCTGCGGCATGCCGGGCGAAGTCGCAGGCAGCCTCGACCGGCATCTCTACGCCCTGAGGGATGATGCCGAGGTTGTAAAACACGCGCCGCTCGTTCTCGCTGAGGGCGTCGAAGCCATAGTCGAGACAGAACCGCACTGCGATCCGGCGTAGCTCCTGAGCATCTTGGCCGCCATGGGTCTGATCGAGCGCCGAGATGTCCTGCGCGCCGACGAACGCTTCGAAGTCGTCGAGCGTCTTTGTCAGTGGCTGACCGTTATTCTGCGCCGCTCGCAGTTCGTCGTTCACAAGGCGAAGGAGCGATGTCCAGCCGCGCAGACTTGACGCCAGTTGTCCAAGCCGCTGAGCACTGTGTTCGTCTTCGAACCTGATTTTGTGCGCCAGAAGGCGATGCGCGGCCGTCTCCGGCAGGCGCCCAACAGGGATTGGTGCTTTGTCCTCTCCTGCGATCTGGTCTACCCGCGTAGTGATCAACCGCGTGCACTGCACCGGGAGTTCAGGCAGCTGCTGTGCGCGCCATATGTCATCGTGAACGACCAGTACCGACTCTCCGTCGAGACCCTCGCGGAGCGTCTGGAGCGCCATCTGGTCGCTCGACAGATCCAAGTCCTTCGTCGAGACACCGGCTCTGGCGAGGCCTTCGCTGACGGCGCGAGCGATCGTGAACGACGCGTCTAGGCCGAAGCCGAGCCAGAGAACGCCCCCCGGAAACGCTTCACGGACCTTGGGGTCTGAAGAGATCTCCTCGGCGACCGCCGTCTTTCCGTTGCCGCCCATGCCAACCAAAGCAATCGTGGTAGATCGCTTATCTGCCGCGGCCTCCAGGAGCCGCGCCTTGGCGCTCAACACCTCGTCGCGATCGCACTGATGGCAGTCCGGCAACTGGAAAACCGGCGTTCTCAGAGTGAACGGTTGCCGCTTTGCGCTGTCAGCCTGTGCACGAGCTATTCGACGGCCGGTGAGCATGTCGGGCGGAGACCCATCATTGGATCTCCACTTCTCTTCAAGTAAGCAGTTCCTAGCTGCGGTTTCGATGCGCTGGAATTCTTCCTTACATTTCGCATCGTCTGTTCTTCTTATATATATAAAAAGTGCCAAGAGAATGTAGTCTTCGCGGCCGGAGTTTAGTCTCTTTATCTGCCCTGATCGTCGACTCATGCCTTCGTGGTCAAAATCAACACCGACACTCTGAAAATATGGGAGGATACCACGGCCCCATTGAACATTTCGGCCACCATGAATCTTCTCGTAGAACGCGTCCACGACAATCGCTTTGAGATCGTCACTGAACCTTTGCGGAAACAAGCGTCGGAAATCCGAGTGCGACAAATCCGATGTCATGAATGCGACCTGACAGCATCTATCCTGCCGCGCAGTCTACCGTTCTGGCTCGGGGAGTGAACCACTTTCTCCAGACGTCCAAACCCATTCACCCATCTGATAGTGCTCCTCTCGGATGACTGCGCCCGTGGCTGCGTCGTAGAAGGTCTTCGATGGATGCAACGACCCGTGCGGTTTCAGGCCTTCTTTTGGATCGGGATCATGGAACCACTCCTCGCTCACGGCATAGCCCGTCTTTTTAGAGATACCGATCTTTACTTGAAAATACTCAAACTCAATTTCTTCACTCATTTCCAAATTGTAGCATCTTTACTGAGGATATACACGCTTTTTCTCAACGCGTTAGTCCGTTAGTAACGTTCTAATTGCTGTTCATTACTTTTTTCTGGCGCGATCTTCGTTTTTGAGCTCGCGGCGCCGGTGCGGATGTCCACGGGCTCGATCGAAACGAGGAACGTTGCGCAGCCGACCTCCAATCCATGATTGGAGAACGAATTGACCGAGAAGACCGACACGATCACGCTCATGACTGACGAGCTACTGAAGTGCCCGAAGGTCCGGGCCTGGCTGAAGATGGAGATGCGGAGGCTGGGGATTAGCGACCGAGAAGCGCCTTGCGCGGTCCAATCCGCCATAGAGCAGGCAGATCGCAAGGAGATCACGCTTCAGTACGCACCAGTTCGGTTCGAAATCCCGCTCGTGGATGACGTCTGGGGCAATCCCCGGTACCTGCGCGAGTTCTACGCCTCGCGGGGCTGCCGTTATCCGGAGAAGGACCGGCTGCTCGCGCTGCTCGTGCAGCTCATCCACGCGGGCATCTATCGCCCGTGACAAGCGGTGGGTCGCGACCTCAGCGGTCGCGGCCCTACCGCGTCCGCCCACATGGCCGGCGGCAACTCTCTAGAACCCGCCCAGGGCGCCGCTGACGCCCGTCCCGCTCATCCCCTGACGACCCCAGCAGTCGCCGGCCTCTCGGCGACCCGGAGAAGGTGTGTCCGATGATCAAACGACTCCTAGAACTCATTCCCACGAGGCGTTTCGACCCCTCGACGACGCTCGGTCGCCTGCGGTCACAGTCCGCAAACATCAGAGCCGATGCCCGCGACGTCCTGGCCAAGGCCAGCGGCGTCGGCATCTCGACCGATCCCATCGCGACGACGCTCGATGCCGCCGAGAGCGCGATGCAGGACATCGTCGCTCAGGCCCAGCAAGCGCTGGACGGCCTTGCAACCAAGCGTGACGCCGCCGGAGGCACCTACCGGCTTATCCAGGCGACGTATAAGTGTTTTCGCCCTGCCAAGCTCGTTGATTGGATGAACACGATCCTCGTGATCATCCCGTTCTGGGTTCTTGAGGGCGGGATGGCCGGGGCGATCCTTATCGCCGAGGGCCGCATGGATGCCATCGCAGGGCTCGGCTACGGGCTGATCTTCGCGCTCGTGAACATCCTGCTCGGCGTGCTGATCGGCTATCTGCCGCTCCGCCATCTCGCCTATCGCACACCGCTCGACCTGAGCGACCCGGACGCCGATCAGGGCCTCACCGCAAACACCCTGCTGATCCGTGGCTTGTCAGCTGTCGGGCTCGTCGTCGGCCTTGCCGCCGAGGCGGTGCTTATCTTCGGCGCGGCCAGGCTGCGGGCGCTCGGAAGCCATGAAGGGGTCTTCGACTTCTCGGAGATCGGCTTCTGGGAGACCTTCGACGACAGCCTCGCGATCATCGTGGTCGTGATCGGGGTCTGCTCCGTGATTCTCGCGGTGATGAAGGGCTATGGCGGGCTGACGGACCCGATCCCGGGCTATGCGGAGGCCTATCTCTCGGCGACCGCCGATATTGATGATGCCGCCGAGGACATCGTCGACGAGGCTGAGGAGGCGATCGAGAAGCTCAGCGACACTGCGCTCGATCAGGCCGAGGAGCGG
>JBCCPQ010000092.1:0-9346 GCA_039024825.1 Pseudomonadota bacterium | reverse complement strand
GCTGCTTTTGCCCGAGGATGTGCTTGATCTTGCGATGGGTCTTCGTGTCGTCGGAGCCGTACTGGACGAGATCAAGCTCGTTCGCGCGCACTGCGAAAGGGTCCAGCAAATCGTCGAACTTGGCGCCAGCGACAAAGACCTCGCAGGCATCTTTGGCCACAATGGTGGCTTTGGCCCCCGATGGGACATAGACGCCCTCCGGCTCTCCGTCCCAGACGTCTTCGCCGCGTCCGCCGAGGTCTGCGGCGGTAAAGCCCTCCACGTCGACATCTACGGTGCCAGTGGCCGGGACGATACATGTCTCGTAGCCCGGCACCTGATACTCAAACGCCTGCCCGGCTTCGAGTTTGACGATGTTGAAGTAGTTGAGCGGCACCGTCGGGTCGTCGACGTTCACTATGGGAACGTTCTGGTTGTCAAAAGGAGCGATGTGCATGGGTCAGACCTCCGTTGGCCCGGAGTGAGTGCTTAGGAATTCTTCCAGTGTGGCCGTGTCGGCCATGGCGGGCGCGCAGCCAGGTTTCGAGACTGTGACAGAGGCACAGGCGGACCCGCGCAGGATCGCGTCGCGCAACTCGTATCCGCCCGCGAGCGAGGTCATGAGCCCGGCCATGAAACTGTCGCCAGCGCCAGTGGGTTTCAGCGCCTCTACCGGGTAGATCCCCGTCCGGATCTCCTCGCCGCCAGCGAAGGTGATCGCGCCCTTTTCGCCCATTTTGTAGATGATGAGGACGCCGTCTTGAGCGAGACTTCGGGCTTTCTCCAGTCCCTTATCATAGTCCCCTGCCATGAAACCGAACTCTTCATCATTGCCGACAATCATGTCGCATCGAGCCGCAGCGCGGCTGAGTACGTCGGCGGCCACTTCGGGGGATGGCCAGGAATACGGGCGGTAGTCGACGTCGAAAATAATCGGCAGACCGGCGGCTTTCGCGCGCTCAAATGCGGAGAAAGTGGCGGATCGGGAGGGTTCGGCGGCGAAAACTGTGCCAGCTGTGATGAGCGCGCCGTATGATGCATAGTCGACTGCGGCCACGTCCTCCTCCGTCATCTGAAAATCGGCGGCGCCGTTGCGATAAATGACGTTCCGGTGACCCTCTACCCGGCTTTCATAGAAGGCCAGGGAGTTGCGGAACTCGCCGCCTACAGGTGTCACATAGCGCGGGTCCACGCCATATCGGTTGAGTTGACCCACGCAATACGAGCCGACGCTGTCGTCGCTCACCCGGGTGACCAAAGCGGCTTTGCCGCCCAGCTTGCAGATGCCCGCCGCGATGTTGGCAGAGGACCCACCAAGACCCACGGTCACGCGGTCAGCATCTTCCGCCGCGACGCCAGGATCGGTGAAAAAGTCGATCCCTGCGCGCCCCACAATGATGAAGTTATTCTGCCGGATACCGTCCAAAAGCATCAGATACCGCGCCTCTGGTGGGCACGCTCTGCTTCAACCTCAAGGTGCTTCTCGCGCACCGAAGGCTTGTCAGAGACGTGCGGTGTTCCGACCTCCCACCATGTGTGGCCCTCGGTCGTCCAGCCTTCGTACGCGTCGACCTTCATAACGATGACGTAGGTGCCGTCACTCGCCTGCGCTCGCTTGAACGCGTCGCCGAGGTCTTTTGCATGGTCCACCGTCTCCGCGTGCGCCCCCATGGCGCGGGCATGCGCCTCAAAATCCACGCCGACCTGGTGCGTCGCAGTGGGTGTGTCGGCGATCAGGTTGTTGAAGCTATCTTGCCCCACATTGTTCTGAAGCTTGTTGATCACCGCAAAGCCGCCGTTGTCGAGCACAAGAACGATCATCTTTTTCTGCGTGAGCACGCTCGAGTAGATGTCTGAGTTCATCAACAGATAAGAGCCGTCCCCGCAGAAGGAGATTACGTCACGACCGGGTTTGAGTTCAGCCTGAGCAATGGCTGCGCCCCAAGCGCCTGCGATCTCATAGCCCATGCAGGAGAACCCGAACTCCACATCAACAGAGCCGGTCGAGAGCGTTTTCCAGTTTGCTGTGACCTCCGCCGGGAGCCCGCCTGCGGCAGCCACGACGCGGTCTTCCGGGTCACAAAGGTCGTTCACGATGCCAATGGCCTGCGCGTAGGAATTCGGGCGGTTTCCGACGCGGGTGTTGTCGGCGACATAGGCGTTCCAGCTTTGACGTTCAGCCTGCGCATGGGCGGTCCAGTCTGCCGGGGCGGTGTACCCGTGGAACGCCGGAAGCGTCTGTTTGCAATCGCCCACAACGGTCATGGCGAGGTGCTTACCAGCGTCGTGACGCCCCACATTGAGGCCAATGAACCGTGCATCAGGCGCGAAGGCGGCCCACGACCCTGTGGTGAAGTCTTGCAGCCGGGTGCCGACGGCGAGAATAACATCGGCCTCCTTAGCGATGGCGTTTGCGGAGTCGGAGCCAGTTACGCCAAGGGGCCCGATGTTGAGTGAATGATCGTTCAGGAGATTTGCACGGCCTGCGATCGTCTCCACCACGGGGATGTTTGTGGCCTCTGCCAGGGCGGTGAGTTCTTCGACAGCATCACCGTACTGAACGCCGCCCCCTGCGATGATGAGGGGCCTTTTCGCGCTGGCGAGTGCGGCTTTCGCGTCTGCGATCTCCGCGGCGTCGGCGTTCTGGGAGCGGATGCGATGAACGCGCTTTTCGAAGAAGCTCTGCGGGTATTCATAGGTCCAGCCCTGCACATCCTGCGGCAGCGCGAGGAATGCCGGGCCACAGTCGGCAGGGTCGAACATCGTGGACAGCGCCAGCGGCAGTGACTGTATAACCTGGGCAGGATGCGTGATGCGATCCCAGTAGCGGCTGACCGCCTTGAAGGCATCATTGAGCCCGAGGGCCGGATTGCCGAAGTGTTCAAGCTGCTGGAGCACCGGATCCGGGAGCCGCGTCAGGAACGTGTCGCCGCAGAGCATGAGGACAGGCAGACGGTTCGCATGAGCGAGCGCCGCAGACGTGAGGAGATTTGCGGTGCCCGGCCCCGCGGAGGCCGTGCAGAACATGAACCTGCGTCGCAGCCATGTCTTAGCGTAGCCAGCCGCCGCGAATCCCATACCCTGCTCATTCTGACCCCGATAGAGCGGAAGCGTGGCCTTAACGTCCTGCAGCGCTTCCCCAAGGCACGTGACGTTGCCGTGCCCGAAAATGCCAAAGCCGCCGCCGCAGACCCGCATCTCTTGCCCGTCGATCTCGATATACTGCGCATCAAGCCAGCGAATGATGGCCTGCGCGGTGGTCAGGGTGATCGTGTCATGTGGCATCTTTTCCTCCCAGCGCTCCGAGGTCGGTCAATCAGCCATTGACCCCGTTGCGACGCTGACGATAGCACTCTGGCACAGCACTGCAACCGGTTGCAAAGGGGTGCGCTCAGATGAACGAGATCGGGATAGGCATCGTAGGTGGCGGCTACATGGGCAAAGCCCATGCGGTGGCTTACTCTGCCGTGGGAGCGGTCTTTAATACGCGGTTGCGTCCGGTTCTGCGCTCGGTTGCGGCGTCGACGCCAGAGAGCGGCGCTCGATACGCTGAAGCCTTCGGATTTGAGCGGGCATCCGAGACATGGGAGGCCCTTGTCGCCGACAAAGATGTGGACGCGGTCATCATCGCCTCACCACAGGCGCACCATAGAGCGATCGCTGAAGCCGCCTTTGCGGCGGGCAAGCATGTCTTCTGCGAAAAGCCCCTCGGGGCCTCACTGGAGGACAGTCGGGCCATGGTCGCGGCAGCTGATGCGTCCGGCAAGGTCCACATGGTGGGCTTCAACTACATCCGCACACCCGCCTCTCAGTTCGCGTATCAGCTTCTGCAGGAAGGTCGCATCGGAGACGTGGTGAGCTTCCGCGGCGAGCACACTGAGGACTTTCTTGCGGACCCAGACGAACCGGCAAACTGGCGGACAGAGACCACAGCCGCGGGCTGCATGGGCGACCTGTCCCCGCATCCGATCAACTGCGCCCAGCGCCTCATGGGGCCCATTGAGGAGCTTCATGCGATGGTGGAAACGGTTCATGCGCAAAGACGCGGAGTGGCCGTAAAGAACGATGACCAGGCCACGATACTGATGAAGTTCGCCAGCGGTGTAAGTGGATCCCTGTTCTGCTCGCGCGTGGCGACGGGTCGTAAGATGGGCTACGCGTATCAGATCGACGGGACCAAAGGCGCGATCCGCTTTGACGGTGAAGACCAGAATTCGATTTGGCTCTACTTGCGCGAAGGCCCTGAAGCGGAACAGGGCTTCCGCAAGATCCTGACCGGTCCCGCGCATCCCGACTATCTTCCCTTCTGCCAGGGGCCGGGGCATGGCACGGGCTATCAGGACCAGATCATCATCGAGGCCAAGGACTTTCTGGAAGCCATCGACGCGGGAGAACCCCGATGGCCGAGCTTCCATGAGGGTCTGGACGTGAACCGGGTGGTGACAGCGGCGCTTGCTTCGTCGCGCGCGCGGTCATGGGTGCGTATAGCCGATTTCTAAAACGAAGGTGCGCGCCGCGCATTCGATGGGAGACCAACATGGCAAAGCTGAATTGGGGTATGATCGGCGGCGGCAAAGGCAGTCAGATCGGCCCGGCGCATCGCTTGGGTGCGCAGGCGGATGGGAACTTCGTGCTTGCCGCGGGTGCATTGGATGCGGACCCAGCCGCTGGTCGCGCCTTTGCGGACGACCTCGGCATTCCACCTGATCGCGCCTATGCGAACTGGCAGGAGATGCTTGAGCGTGAGGCAGGACGAGAGGACCGCGTCGACCTCGTCACTGTGGCCACGCCAAACTCCACGCACTTTGAGATCACGAAGGCATTTCTTGAGGCGGGCTTTCACGTGCTCTGCGAAAAGCCCATGACGATGACCGTGGAAGAGGGAGAGGAGATCGTGAAGGTCGCCCGCGCCTCTGGCAAAATCTGCGCGGTGAATTACTGCTACTCGGCCTATCCCATGGTGCGCGAAATGCGGCAGATGGTGCAATCGGGTCAGATCGGCAAGGTGCGCCTGGTGGTGGCAAACTTTTCGCACGGCCACCATGGCGACGCGACAGATGCCGACAACCCGCGCGTGCGGTGGCGGTACGATCCCGCCATGGCGGGCGTCTCCGGCCAGTTTGCCGATTGCGGCATCCACGCCTTGCACATGGCTTCCTTCATTGCAGGCGATGAGGTCTCCACCCTGTCGGCCGATTTTGCCTCCACGATTTCCTCACGCGTTCTGGAGGACGATGCCATGGTGAACTTCCGCATGCTAGGTGGCACGGTGGGCAGGCTCTGGACGTCTTCTGTAGCGATTGGGCGTCAGCACGGCTTTGACATTCAGGTCTTTGGAGAGACCGGGGGGATGCGCTGGCGCTCTGAGGAGCCGAACCAGGTGTACTTTACACCCGTAGGCGGGCGTACGCAGATCATGGAGAAGGGCGAAGCGGGCCTGAGCGAGGAAGCAGCGCGGCTCTCCCGCGTGGCCATTGCGCATCCGGAAGGCTTCCCGCTGGCTGTGGCAAACATCTATGTCGATCTGGCCGCCGCGATCAGAGGCGAGGCGCACGGCGCGCTCCCAACGGCAGAAGATGGGTTGCGCTCCATGGTGGCCGTGCATCAGGCGGTGGCGTCTGCCAAGGCACAGGGCGCTTGGGTCGACGCTGTTCCGGCGCTCCTTCGCGACGACTGAAAGGACACAGATGATCGACACCGACCGTCTGATCATCCGTCCGTTCTGTCAAAGCGATCTGTCGCAGGTTGAACGGCTTCTTGGGAGCCAAGACGTAATGCGCTTCAGTGACCACGGTGCGCTGGCACCCGCGGCCTGCCAGCAATGGCTGTACCAAGCTGTTGCTAGCACGGAAAGAGATGCGCAATTTGGCGTTTTCGCAATTGTCCTGAAAGCGGGAAGCGGCGCCATAGGGTATGTGAGCCTCTTGGCCGGAGCAGCGTACCTTGAGAAGGGCGAGGTCGAAGTCGGCATCCGTTTACTGCCCGACCATTGGGGGCGCGGGATCGCGTCAGAGGCGGCCCAAGCGGTGTTCAGCGCGGCATCGGGCGCGAGGCAAGACTGCATCATAGCCCATGTTGACCCCGGGAATACCTCTTCAATCAGGCTTCTTGAGAGGCTGGGCTTCGTCCGGCGTGGCGAGATCATGTTGCCGGGGTACGACCATCCGGACATGGTTTTCGCCCGAATTCTGGCTGACAAGGCAGCGGGCTAGGTCGCCAAGGCGCGGAGCGTTCCACGCTCCACGAGTTCGCAATCAAAGAGGTGCGCCTCTGGAGCGGTCTCACCATCCAGCATAGCCTCCACCAGCGCGATGGAGGCCGCGACGATCCCCTCTACGGGGTTTCGGATCGTCGTGAGATCATTGCCCTGCCAGCCGGCCATCTCCATGTCGTTGAGACCAAGAATTCCAAGATTCTCTGGCACATTGAGGCCTGCAGCCGTCGCTGCGGCCAACGCGCCGAGGGACAGAACATCATCACCGCAGAAATAGGCATCGGCCCTCTCGCCGTGAAGGAGCCGGGCCATCTCGTCCCGGCCCGCGTCAAACGAATAGCTGGCTGCGAAACTTGTCCCTGCGAGACGCCCGGGATGCTCTGCCATGATCTGCATGAACCCTGCCAGACGATCTTGGGTGGACGTCGCCCCCTCCGGCCCCGCCATCATTGCGATACGCTCGTAACCGCGCGCGAGGAGCGTGCGGGCCGCGAGCCGACCTGCGGCGACGTTGTCGATCCCCACGACGTGGACCCGCGGGTCTGGCCTGTGACGACCGAAAGAGTGCACCACGCGCACGCCTGCGGCCTGAAATCCGTGCGCAAAGCTCTCCGGCAGGGTCGAGGAGGCTACGATTACGGCATCGACGGAGTACTGCCTGAGGAGTTCCACCGAGCGGGCGGGATCAGTTTCATCAGTAAGGTTCACGAGGAGAGGCCGAAGCCCGCGGGCCTGCAGCCCACGTGTGAAGAGATCAAAAACGCGGAGGAAGATCGGGTTGTGAAAGTTGTCGGAGACCAGACCGATCAGCTTTGTCCGCCCGGTTGTGAGAGAGGACGCAAGGACATTCGGGGAGTAGCCCAATTCCTGTGCAGCAGCCTCCACCTTGGCGCGGGTTTCGCCGGACACAGACGCGCCTTCGGTGAAGGTGCGCGAGACTGCTGAGCGGGAGACCCCTGCGCGTTCCGCAACATCTTTCAGCGTGATTGCCATGGCTCAAAGCTCGCTTGAGGAAGCGGCGGCGTCAATCGTCCACGTCAACGAGGGCGCCAAGCCCGCCTATGACGCGGGCCGCGAGGGCGGCCCCGCGCGCAATAGCCGCCTCTGTCCCCTCCGCAGTCAAAAGACCTGCGAAAAAGCCCGCGTTGAAGCTGTCGCCTGCTGCGGTCGTATCGACAATGGACGGCGCTTGGGGAGGCTCAAAGCACCCGTTCAGCCCACCGTCGCGCCAAACGATAGGGTCCGGGCCGTTCTTCACGATCACGGTGGGTGCCGCGTAGCGCGCCAGGGTGTCCTCTGGGTCTGTGTCGCCGAACCATGTGGCTTCGTCCTCGAACGACGGAAGCACGATGTCGGCGTGGGTGGCGGCACGGGTGATGGCATCGCGCATCGTGTCTGGATCGTTCCACAGGGAAGGACGAAGGTTCGGATCAAAGGCCACCTTTGCCCCATTCTCGCGCGCTCGTGCGAGTGCGCTCAGCAGCCGGGCCTGCCCATCACCGAGAAGAATGGCGAGAGTAATGCCCGACACGTAAACCAACGCGGCGTCAGACAAGGCATCGCTCAAGTCGCTTTCCGCGAGGTGGCGTGCAGCAGATTGGCCGCGCCAGTAAGAAAAGCTCCGTTCCCCGTCTTTCAGCGAGATCATGTAGAGGCCTGCGGACTTTCCAGGAATCTGCCGCACGTGATCTGTGCGAATTCGGGCCGCAGCCATGAAGGCGAGCATGTCTGACGAAAGCGGATCATCACCCAGGGCTGAGACGTAGTTCACCGTTACGTTGGGCGCGGTGCTTGCGAGGTACCAAGCGGTGTTGAAGGTGTCCCCAGCAAAGCCAAGCCTAAAGTCTCCCGCGCCCACGGCAGGCGAAAGCTCTGCCATGCATTCCCCAACAGCGCAGAAGCTTACGGACGCGGTCATGACGCTGACCTGCGTGCTGGCGGACAAGTGTTGTAGGCTAAAAGACAGGTCATGCCGGCACCATCGCCCGCCTTGGCTGGGACGTCCAGCATGCGACCTGAAGGCGGTCAAAGATCCCCGGCCGACATAGCTGCCACGATCTTAGGACTTGGGCAGAAAACGCTCTACCTCCCGGACAAAGAGGTAGTCCATGACGATCAAGGCAGATTTCGAGCGGGTGGAGGTGACCGGGCCTGAAGCACTATGGGCTTGGCTCGAGGCGCACCATGGCCAAGGGGAGAGCGTGTGGCTCATCACCTGGAAGGCCGCCCATCGTGCAAAATACGTTTCGCGCGAAGACGTTCTCGACGCCTTAATCGCCTATGGGTGGATCGACGGGCGGCGCATGAAGGTCGATGACGACCGGACAATGCAGCTCATTTCCCCGCGCAAGGAACAGGCATGGGCGCAAAGCTATAAGACCCGCGCGGAACGCCTCGAGACTGAGGGCCGAATGCAAGCACCAGGGCGCGCGGCCATTGCGGTAAGCAAAAGGTCTGGGAAGTGGATGGCCTCTGCGAAGATCGACGCGTTGGTGGAACCAGAGGACCTCCTGACAGCGCTGGAAGCGCGCGGGGCGCGGGAGTTCTGGGACAAGTCAGCGCCGTCCTACCGTCGCAACATCCTGCGTTTTATTGCGGGGGCGAAGCGGCCAGAGACACGCGCCAAGCGGATCGCGACGACGACAGAGTACGCCGCTCGCGGTGAAAAGGTGCCGCAATACTAGCGCGTTCGCCCCCCCGTTTATCATTGGCGGTTATCGGGCTGCAGACTTGGACACAGGGTCGGTGGTCACGCCATCCCCGGACACGCTATACAGACAGGCAGGGGTCGGCCCTGACCTCCTGAGACCAAAAGAATGAACAGAGCCCTTCTGAGCAACGACGCCCAAAGCGACGATAGCACCCCGACGGGAGACCTGTGCCTCGCCAATGCGCGGCTCGTTCTGGCCAACGAAATCCTGACCGGCGCTGTGACGGTTGAAGGTGGGGTGATCACGGAAGTTGCAGAGGGGGATGAAGTCCCAGTCGGCGCCATGGATTGCGCCGGGGATTTCGTCATCCCAGGTCTCGTGGAGCTGCACACTGACAACCTGGAGCGTCACATTGAACCCCGCCCAGGCGTAGATTGGCCGCATCTGCCCGCGCTTATTGCCCATGATGCGGAGCTCGCCAGCGTCGGGATCACCACGGTGT
>JBCCPQ010000091.1:0-9360 GCA_039024825.1 Pseudomonadota bacterium | reverse complement strand
CGATGGAACCGCTTGCCCCATGGGGGCAGCTTGGGTCCAGGGCGGCTGAGGAGGCCATTGCGTAAGCTGAATGCCGTCCATGCCAGCGCGATCACGCAGAAGCCGAGCCCCATGAGAGAATGGAATTGAAACCAGCCTGGCCCCCAGCGACGGATCACCTCCGGATCAGCGAAGATAAACCAGAAGAAGAAAGGTAAAGGGCTCCAATGGAGCGCCTTGAGCGCGGTTCTCTTGGTCGGCAACCGCGCTGCGAGGCCGGCCGTGATCAGTCGCGAAGTCATGTCTAATCTACGGAGCAGGAGCGCAAATAGTTTGGGGCGCCGGCGAACGTGTGAGTGATGGGCCACGGGACAGATTACGTGCGCCCGAGGACCGCCGTGGAGTGGACGATCGCTCCTGCATGATAGGCGAGTTGCCCCAGAGGACTTGCGCAAATGGCCGCGACGAGGGGCGTCCCGTCCGGGTAAACTCTCTCTTTTTCGTTCGGCAAGGCTTAGATGCCGGGCGGGGGCGGCGGGGGCATGACTGTGAAAAGCTGCGCGAGCTCCCGCACGTCCTCGGCCTTCATCCAACCGTCCTGGCCCTGGGTCCAAACATAGGTCTCGCGCGTGAGGCCGCCGTTGCCTGCCATCTCTGCGAGACGTGCCTTGGAAAACGGCCCCTTGGTCGCGCCGTTTTCGGCGATGTGCCAAACGTGCTCCACAGGTGGAGGCGGAGGGGCGACCGGGGCAGCGGCACTGCCCCAAGGTCCAGGCTGCGCGGCTTGCGCGGTCATCTGGTTGGCCATCTGCAGTCCCATGGCCGCGCCCATACCCATGCCCATCGCATCGCCTGCGGCGCCGCCCGCGCCCATCGCCTCTGCCGCTTTCCATTTCATGTGGTCGTCCAGATTGCCTGCGATTCCCCGAGAGGTCCGATCATCAAGTGCTTTCTCAACCGCGGGCGGTAGGCTAATGTTTTCAATGTAAAATTCCGGAACGCTGATCCCGTATCCCGCGATGGTCGGCGAGATCGCATCGGCGATGAGTTTCCCCACGTCGCCTGTGTTTGCTGCCATATCGAGCAATGGGATACCGCTCTTGGCGATTGCCTTGGAGAACTCCTGTACGATTATGTTGCGCGTCTGGTAGCTGATCTCGTCGGTGGTGAACTCCCCGTCGGTGCCGACTATTTCCGTCATGAAGAGGGCGGGGTCAGTCACGCGGATTGTGTACGTCCCAAAGGCTCTCAGCCGCACAGGCCCAAACTCCGGATCGCGCATCATGATCGGGTTCTTTGTGCCCCATTTCAGATCGTTAAAGCGAGTCGTGTTGACGAAGTAGATCTCACTTTTGAAAGGCGACCTAAATCCGTGGTCCCAGTGTTGAAGCGAGGTCATGATCGGCATGTTGTTCGTCTCGAGCATGTAAAGCCCGGGCGTGAACACGTCAGCGAGTTGACCCTCGTGCACGAAGACGGCGGCCTGTCCTTCGCGCACGGTCAGCTTCGCGCCATACTTGATCTCATGCCCCTCGCGTTCAAAACGCCAGACCATGGTGTCGCGGCTGTCATCGGTCCAATGAATGACGTCGATGAACTGACCGGCGAGAAAATCAAAGATGGGCATGGGCGTCTCCTTAGCTTTGGGGCGCGGGCCACATGGTGGCGAGGATTGGGAAAAGGGTCAAATCTGCCCGGGCTCAAGTTTTTCGGCGGCGATCTGGCGGACGATGGGCGTAGCGATCTCGGCGGACATGCCCGGCGTTAGGCGCCGGTCGTAAAGGATCGAGAGGAGCAGCTCATCATGGCCGGTGAGGAGGGCGAATTCCTCGTCATCGTTGAAAATAGATGGGCGCGCGCGCGGGCTGTCATTCGGGAGCCCGAGACCCTGCGCGACCTCTTCATGCAGGCATGACCGCCAAGAGGCTGGCGGGTGCTCTGCGCGGATGATTGCGATGGCGTCGGTATAAGTTGACCTGCCGAACTCAGAAAACGCGATGACAAGACAAGAGACTGAGCGCGGCATGTCAATGATCGTGCGCACCGATGATGCGCCTATTCCGGGGACGCGTTGTCTTAGGGTGGGACCCAGGGCACGGCGCTCGTCTTCGTTGACGGTATAGACAGTGAAGTTCTCGGCCCCTGCGGGCACCAAGCTGATTGGATGGCCTGAGACCTGACGCAGGCGCGCGACATAAGCACTGGCTTGCGTGCGCTGCTGGGCGCGGACACCGCCGGGCACGCTTGCACCCGGCGCAAGGGCGATGCGCACCGGTCGATCCCAGCGGCGTAGCTCCGCCGCTTTGGGGCGCGAAAAACCAACTCCGATCCCGGGATGCTCGTCAAAGAGCGCGATCTGAACGAAGTTCTCGGTGAGTTGGCGTTCGTTAAAGGGGGCGTCGAGAGCTCCACCGTCGGTGCGCATGAGGCCGCGCACCTTCTGGTCGTTTTCTAGACGCTTATAGTAGACACGAAGTTCCTGACTGCGGGCAGACGGCTGCGGAGTGGCGGGTCCTGCCGCCGCTGGCCGTACCTCTGGCCGTGGAGAGCTCACTGGCCCTGGGCCAGCCACGTCGCACGCGGCAAGCCCTAAGGCGCACAGAAGAGCGATCAGCCGCTTCAAGCGTTGCCCGTCGAGGTTCCCACTGCGTAGCCCGATCCAGTGCCGGATGCCTTCGCTGCGGCGAGCTTTTCTCGAAGCTCCTTTTCCATTTTCTGCATTTCAACTTCGGCGTCAGCGCGCTTCTTCTTGCCTTCGTCTGCGATCTGCAGGCTTTCCTCAATCGTCGCGACAAGATCCGCATTGGCCTGCTTGACGGCTTCAATATCAAAAACGCCGCGCTCCATTTCTTCGCGGACGACCTTGTTTGTTTCCCTGAGGTTCTTGGCGTTTGCGGTGAGAAGCTCATTCGTCAGGTCGTTGGCGTCGCGCACCGCTTCGGCGGCCTCGCGGGAGCGCTGGATCGTGACCGCTTGGGCGAGCTGCGTCTCCCAAAGAGGGACAGTGTTCACCAGGGTGGAGTTGATCTTTGTGACCAGCGACTTGTCATTTTCCTGCACGAGGCGGATCGACGGCAGTGACTGCATCGTCACTTGCCGCGTGAGCTTGAGATCGTGGACGCGTCGCTCCAAATCGTCTCGCGCAGAGCGGATGTCGCGCACTTCCTGGGAACGGATTAGCTTGTCCTCTTCAGCTGCGGACTGCACGGCGGCTTCAGCGGCTGGAATGTCGTTAGCATCAAGTTCCGCGAGCTTTTCTTCACCTGCGGCGATGTAAAGGCCAAGCTCATCGTAGAACTGAAGCGTCTTTTCGTAGAGCACATCCAGGCTTTCGATATCCTTTAACAGCGTATGCTCGTGGGCCAGAAGCTCATCCGTGATCTTGTCGATTTGGCCTTGTACGGTCTCAAAACGGGCGGCGAATTTCGCCATGGGCGCGGCGCGTCCGATCAGACGCTCCCACCAAGTCCGTTTGCGGCGAACGTCTAGCTCACTGACCGAAAATCCGCGGATCGTTGTGACGATGTTGCGCAGCGAGTCACCTGCAGGGCCGACATCTTTGTTTCGCACGCCAGCAAGCATCGACTGGGAAATTTGCTGCAACTCCGCCTGTGCGGTGGAGCCGAAGGCCACAATCGACTGGGTGTTTTCCATGTCGATCTCTGCTTTGCGCTTGTCGATCTCCGGCTGCGAGGCGTCGACGGGCACGAGGGCATTCGACGGTTCCGGCAGGACGACGGCGGTCACCTTTTCGACTTCCGCAAGGGCGGCTTCGGCTTTGGTGCGAACGGTTTCTGACATGTGGGTACCTCTATTATCTGTTAATCTTCAAGGCGCGGATCCATGGCCACACCCTCGCGGGCGAGGCGGTCACGGAGCACCTTGATTTCAATGTCCATATCTGTGCGGTTGTCGTTCATGAGAGTGTCGGTCTTTGCCGCAAAATTGCTTTCAAGATCATCCAGAAGCGCGAGATAGCTCTCGCGATCCTCGGGACGCGATTGCTTGATGTAGAGGTCTGCGAATTTGAGCGTCGCGTCGCGCGCGCCCATCAAATAGACGCCCAAGAACTTTCGAGTTCCTGCGAGGTCGCGGGGGTCTTCCTCCACGGTGCGGAACATCTTGCGAGCGGTCGCCTGAAATTCCTCCACGCGGCGCTCCAGCGGGCGATCTTTCAGGCCGTCGACGGCGCGCGACATCGCTGTAAGGTGCTTTTCGGCTTCGTCTACGACACGCGCCACGCGGTCTTGCTGAAACTGGTCGATGCCCTCGGCGCCTTTATCTTGAAGAGGATCGAGCCCGAAAGCGAGACCGTGGAGGATGCAGCCCACCACCCCGATCACCACCCCGCCAATCAGCCCCGACGTCCAAAATGCCGCAAGGGCGAGCCCGATACCTGTCAGAACGGAGGCAAACATCTTGCGTGGAAATGCGGGACGTTTTGCGATTGTCCTCGCATTGTAGGTGTCTTCGGCCTTGAGGCCCTCACGTGTGAGCCAAGCCGCCAGCAGAAGCAGCCCAAGCGCCGCCAGATTTATCGCGAGGGTTGTAGGGCCGGAGCCAAAGGAAAACACCAGCGGCAAGGGCGCGATAAAGAGCAGGTTGACCCGGGCACCTGCGGACGCGGGACGGGCACCATCATACGACGTCGCCGGGGGCTGTTGTGCGCCCTTTGGCGCAGCACCGCCCGGCGAGAACTTTCCACCAAACCGCTGGGCCATCACACACCCCCCGTGATTGACACGTAGAGGATGAGCACGATCAGGAGCACCCAGCTCAGCTTTTGAAGGGCAGTCGCGGACATGCCTTCCTCGCTATTCCCACCGCGTCAAACATATGCGGCTGTGCGGCATTCTACCAGCCTCGGTTAATGGTTTTGCAGTGCGGCTCGCTCGGCCTCCAGCTTTCTTCTGTAGCCGGACTGGATAATCTCCACCGCAAAGAGGACGATAACGGCGAAGTAGAAAGTCGTCTTTGACATAGGCACCAGCGCGTAGCCAAAGATCTTTATAGCAAGCTCATTATCGTGGGCCGCGTGCGCTGCGGAGGCGGCGGTTTCGGCGTCAGCAAAAGAGACGGATGCTTCCGCGGCATGGGCCGCTGCGACGCCGGATTCACCAATGAGTACGACGCCAACGATGAGCAGGATGAAAAGCCCAAGCACTTCGTACATGCGGTTCTTCTCAATGAAACGCGTGACGCTGTCTGCAAGAAGGAGCATGGCCAAACCGCTGAGCAGAATGGCTGCTGCAAGCACCGGGAAAACGTCTGTGATGGCGATGGCGCTGAGCACCGAGTCGAAAGAGAAAATCAGGTTCATAAAGACGATCAGCGCCACAACTTGTGCTGCGGATTTCCCGGATTTTCCTTCAATGTCAGTGTCTAAGTGCTCGATGCTCAACAAGTGGCCAATCTCTTTCACCGCAGTGTAAATGATGAAGACGCCACCGAAGAGGAAGACCACCGTGGCGAAGTTCACGCCGCCTTCAAGGATGCCATCCCAGTCAAAGACGTAGAAGGGCGCGGACAGAGCATCCAACAGTGACACCATCGCGAAGAGCAAGATCACGCGGAGGGCGACGGCAATGATGATGCCCCAAAACCGAACCGCGCGCTGTTTGGCCACCGGCGCTCGTTGGCTCTCAATTGAGATGTAGAGAAGGTTGTCGAATCCGAGCACTGCCTGAAGGAAGCAAAGCATCAGCAGGTTGCCAAGATTCTCGAAGGTCAAAAGCTCCAGCATGTCCGGTCCCTCATTGCCCGTTTTGACCATGCTTAGCGCGCCATCGGCGGCAGGGGAACCGTGCCATTGGCGGTGGCTGGTATGGCTTAACGGGGAAGAACGCGGGCATTTTCCCCGCTAGGCGACGCCCTTACAAACGATCAGCGTCGCGGTTTGCGCCCGCGTGGCTTTAGCTTCGGCTTTGTGGACCAGCCCATTTGATCAGCCAGAACGCGCGATTTGACCTCTTCGACTTGACCGGCCTTCAACTCGCGCAGTTGGAACGGGCCGTAAGAGACGCGGATCAGGCGATTAACCGTGAGGCCCACTGCTTCGGCGGCTCGGCGGATTTCGCGGTTCTTGCCCTCGCGGAGGGCAATCGTAAGCCAGGCATTTGCTCCTTGCTGACGATCAAGCGTCACCTGCATTGGCTGAAAACGCTCGCCATCCACATCGAGGCCGCGGCGAAGGGGGTCGAGGGTCTCGTTCTTAGGGGCGCCATTCACACGCACTCGGTAGCGGCGGAGCCAGCCGGTGGAAGGAAGCTCCAAGGTGCGCTTCAGCTCACCGTCATTGGTCAGAAGAAGGAGCCCTTCGGAGTTGAGGTCGAGCCGACCAACGCTCATCACTCTCGGGAGACCCTCAGGGAGGTTAGCGAACACCGTGTCACGGCCTTTTTCGTCGCGCTCCGTTGTCACAAGGCCCGCTGGCTTGTGATAGAGCCATAGCCGCGCGCGGTCAGGTTCCTTGAGAGGCGTGCCGTCCACGGTGATTTTGTCATCGGCAGTGACGTTGAGCGCAGGGCTTTGGAGAATGCGCCCGTTCACGGACACACGACCGGCTGCGATCATTTCCTCTGCGCCGCGGCGGGAGGCAATTCCGGCGCGGGCGAGGACTTTTGCGATCCGGTCGCCGGGAGTGGGAGTGTCTGCCATGGCTCGCCCTAGCGCACCCCTTGCCCCGCGCCAAGAGCGATGCGAGAGCATGCGCGTGGATCGCTTTCCTCATATGACACGCGCTTTGGTGCTTGCCCGTGCTGCCGCTGCCGCAGGGGAGGTGCCGGTGGGGGCAGTGCTGGTCGGCCCGGACGGGACGGTGCTGGCCCAAGCGCAAAACGCCATGCGGTCCCTCAAAGACCCCACGGCCCATGCAGAGATCGCCGCGATCCGCACGGCGTGCGGTTTCCTCGGATCAGAACGCCTTATCGGTTGCGACCTCTATGTCACGTTGGAACCCTGCCCGATGTGCGCGGCAGCTATCTCTGCCGCGCGCATCGCGCGGCTCTACTACGGAGCGTCCGATCAGAAGTCAGGTGGCGTGGAGCAGGGTCCGCGCATCTTTTCGCACCCGCAATCGCATCATGTGCCAGAAATCTATGATGGGATCTGTGCGCATGAGGCGTCCGAGCTACTTCGCGCGTTCTTTGCGGAGCGCCGATAAAGACCTGCTGGGGGCCAGCCCCCAGGCCCCCGGAGTACTTCAAAACGAAAGAAAGGGGTGGGCAGGTTTTTTTGTCTGGCGACTTGTCCGGTGCGCCCGCTTAGAGATCGAACGGGACCATCACCTGCGGCTCGACAACCTGGACGCCCGGGAGCCCTTCGATCAGCGGCGCCGCTGATTGCGCAAGCGCGTCAAAGGTGCGGTAGTGCTGTGGGATGACTGTCTTGAATTTGAAATAGGTCTTCGCGGCCCACGCAGCCTGATCCATGTCCATCGTATAGTAGCCGCCCGCTGACAGGACGCCGATCTCGGGAGCGAAGTACTGGCCCATCCAGGACATCTCGGATGTGATGCCGGTGTCTCCCGAGAAGTAGATTGTGCGTCCTTCGCCACGGATCATGAAGCCCGCCGGTTCACCTGCGTAGTAGCCTTTATCGCTGATGGAAGACGAATGTGAGGCGGGGACGAGGGTGGCCGCGACAGAGCCGAAGTTCACGGTCCCGCCGAAATTTATGCCGTGGCCAGCCATGGCGCCGAGGCCGGTGAGATGGCCATGAAGCTCCACCATTGCGGTGATCGGCAGGCTGGCCTTCCCGGACAGCTCGGCCACGCCATCAGTATGGTCGAAATGCCCATGGGTCACGAGGATTGCATCTGCACCCTCCGTCGCTTTCGCGTGGTCTTGGTCGGCCATCATTGGGTTGCCATCAAGCCAAGGATCAATGAGCAGGACCTGATCTTCGATCTCCAGCCGCCAGCTTCCGTGTCCAAGCCATGTGAGTTTCATCTTTGCCTCCCTATGTTGCTGGGAAGCGTACCACGGAGGGGCGGCACGGCAATGGACTGGAACGCGCAGATCGACGGCTATTGCGAGCGGGTTGATTTTACCTATTGGTCCGAGCCGGTGAATGCCGTGACCAACGCTGCCTTCCTGCTTGCCGCGTTCATTATGTGGCGGCGGGTGCGCGGGGCGGGTTTGCCGATTGCTGAATTGCTCGTGTTGGTTCTGGCGGCCATTGGGGTTGGCTCCTACCTCTTTCACACTCACGCAACGATCTGGGCGGTCACGGCGGACGTTGTGCCTATCGGGCTTTTCATCCTCATCTACCTTTTCGCGGTTGGGCTGAACTTTCTGTATCTGCCTTGGTGGGGTGCGGCGCTTCTCACGGCTGCGTTTGTTCCCTTTGCCATAATTGTCGTCCCGCTGATCGATCAGCTTCCGTTCTTTGCCATCTCGAATTTCTACTGGACGGTGCCGATCCTCCTGTTTCTTTTCGCGCCGCTTGTGGCCCGAGAGAACTTTGAGACAGCCCGTGGGATGATCGTCGGAGCGCTCATCCTCATAGTTTCAATCACGTTTCGCTCCATCGACGAGGGGATTTGCGACGACTTCCCGCTCGGGTCACATTTCCTGTGGCACATTCTCAATGGAGTTATGCTGGGTTGGATGATCGAGGTTTATCGTCGGCACATGGTTGGCAATCGTCTGGACGCGGGCTAGGACGCGGCGCAGGATTTCGGAGGACATCATGGCCATCGACACAGAGACCGCCGCCAAGGTTGCCAAGCTCGCACGCATTCGAGTGGAAGACGATCAACTCCCGGCTTTGGCCGAGGAGTTCAGCGCGATTTTAGGCTTCATCGAGCAGCTGTCCGAGGTGGACGTGGATGGTGTAGAGCCCATGGTTTCAGTGACGCCCATGCGGCTGAAACGGCGTCAGGACGTGGTAACCGACGGCTCGCAGGCAGACGCAGTTCTTGCGAACGCGCCCGACGCCCGCGAGGGCTTTTTCGCTGTGCCTAAGGTGGTGGAGTAATGTCCGAACTGACGAAACTCGGCATCGCGGGCGCGCGTGACGCGCTTCGCAAAGGCGATGTGACTGCGGTCGAGCTGACCGAGGCGTGCCTCACGGCGGTGGAGGGCGCAAAGGCGCTCGGCGCGTTCGTACATCATACGCCCGATATCGCGCTAGGGCAGGCAAAAGCCGCCGACGCGCGTCTCGCAGCGGGCGATGCTCCTGCAATGTGCGGCATACCGCTGGGAATTAAGGATCTGTTTTGTACGAAGGGCGTGCCGTCGCAGGCGGCGTCCCGCATCCTTGATGGTTTCAAACCAGAATATGAGAGCACAGTTACGACCAAGCTGTTTGAGGCGGGGTCGGTCATGTTGGGCAAGCTCAACATGGATGAGTTTGCTATGGGCTCCTCGAATGAGACGT
>JBCCPQ010000090.1:0-9547 GCA_039024825.1 Pseudomonadota bacterium | reverse complement strand
TCACCAGCGAGAGCCGCGAGGTAAGAGGCGTTCTCCTCGGAAGTGAGGGACAGGCCTTCCCCGGCCATCTCGTATTTGCCGTCCTTGTGGTATTCGGTCGCCGCGCAATCGAGGGCCAGGTAGATATCCGTGCCGGGCGCATAGCCTGCTTTCTCGATGGATTTCAGGATGAAATCGAGGGCCGCGCGGGACGATGAGATATCGGGTGCAAAGCCGCCCTCGTCGCCGATGCCCGTTGACAGGCCAGCCGCGCTCAGTTCGCCCTTGAGCGTATGAAAGACCTCGGCGCCCATGCGGACGGCCTCGCGGATGCTCGTGGCGGCCACGGGCATGATCATAAATTCCTGAATGTCGATGGGATTATCGGCGTGCTCACCACCATTGAGGATGTTCATCATGGGCACGGGAAGGACCCGGGCAGAGGTGCCGCCGACGTAGCGGTAAAGGGGCTGCTCGCAGTAGTCTGCAGCCGCTTTGGCTGCTGCGAGAGAAACGCCAAGGATCGCGTTTGCGCCGAGGCGCCCCTTGTTGTCGGTGCCGTCGAGCTCTGCCATGGCGGTGTCGATCATGACCTGTTCTGTGGCGTCCATGCCGACGATGTCTTCTGCAATCTCGCCGTTGACCGCGGTCACGGCCTCCAGCACGCCTTTGCCTTTGTAGCGTCCCTTGTCGCCATCACGCTTTTCGACGGCCTCATAGGCGCCCGTGGAGGCACCGGACGGGACCGCCGCGCGACCCATGGAGCCATCTTCGAGGGTGACGTCGACCTCAACCGTTGGGTTGCCCCGGCTATCGAGGATTTCGCGGGCGAAGATATCGACGATGGTGCTCATGTGAAGCGCTTCCCTTGTTCTATGGCGGGCTCAATCAAAGGGGTCTTATCAGGGGCAAGGACAGGTTTGAACCCGGGGGAGCCGGGAAATGTTGGCGCTAACGGCGCGCAATCCGCGCTTCGCGCCAGAAGACGAAAAGCCCGGAGCCGATAACGAGTGCCGCGCCAAAGATCGCCAGTGGCGGTAGGGCCTCGCCAAACACAAGGGTGCCGATGAGGAGGGCGAAAACAAGGCGTGAATACCGAAACGGGGCGACGGCGGTGACCTCAGCCATACGCGAGGCCAGAGTGATGAACGTATAGCCAGCAATGCCGCTGACGATGCCGCCGACGAGGAGCCAGATGTCTCGGATCGAAAGCGGGTCCCAACCCGGCGCAAAGATCATAGCGATGAGGCCGCCCGGGGCGATGGCAAGGTAGCCGTAGGTGACGAGGGCCTCCGATGGGATTGAAAGCGGGGCCATGCGGGTCAGAACGTCCCGAAAGGCGAGAAAAAAGGAGCCGAGTGCCGCTAGGATAGCTCCCCATTCGAGGCGTGCGCCCCAGGGCTCCACGATGAGAAGGACGCCCACAAGGCCGATACCAATGGCGAAAAGACGTCTTGGCCCCAGGCTTTCGCGCAAAAGAAGCGCCGCAAGAGTCGCAGCAAAGAGCGGCGAGACCTGCATGATGGCTGCAACAAGGGAGAGGGGTGCCGTGGCGAACGCCCCGACAATGCAGGCAGAGGCGAGCATGTCCGCGCTAAAGCGCCCAAGGAAGATCGGATTCCGTAGGAACGGACCCGTGAGCATGGCCCCCCTGAGCCAGGCGAAACAGGCAAGAAAGACAGCGCCGCTCAAACCGAAGATAAAGAGGAGCTGGCCGGCGGGGATGCTGTCTGTGAGCGCTTTGACAAAGCCATCCGAGACGGCAAACCCTGCCATCGCGCAGACCATCAGTAGGATGCCGCGGAGATTCTCCATACGTCCCCTTAGCCTCCTGACAATCCGGCGACATCCAGAAAAAGAGGCGTGGCGGGTCGGGACTCTTCGCTGCGCGAATTCGCCCCCCCGCCACCCCCGCCCAGATGCCGCTTTCGCGGGCAAGTGGCGAGGTCAGGGTGCGCTCAATGTCTCAGGGTCATTGCGGGGCATTGTCCTTTGACCTTGCGTCAAGGCACAGTTGGCGCGTGACGAGGGTTGGAGAGTGAGATGGACACCGTCTTTGGGTTAATCGATGCCGCTGCGGTCGCGACGCTCGCGGTCTGGGCCGTCGTTGCGGTGGGGGACAACTGGCGATTTCCAAAGATGAACCGTGAGGCCGTTGCCATGGTTGTCCGTATGGACATGCTGGAGGCCGACTTTCCTGAAGACTTCACATATGTGGCCCACCGCCGCGTCTCAGACCCAAGGCGCATAGACTTTCTGTTTCAGCTCATTCGCATGGCGGAAACCGTATCGGCAGGGACGCTTTGCTTATCAGTGCTCGTGCTGTTCTTCGGCGCATTCGGAGCGGCGGACCCGGTATTTGCCCAGGGCCTCGCGCTTTTGTCAGTCATGGGATTTGGAGCGATCTGGGCCGCCTTCATCATCGGCGGGAACTGGTTTGCCTATTGGTATTGCCACCAGTGGGCGCAATCTAACCACTTCATGCTTTTGTCATGGAGCTTTCTCGTCCTGATTATCCTGCTCAATTAGAGAAGGGACCAAAATGTCCAGACGTGCCCGTGCCGACATTGCCCTTGGGACTATCGATCCTGTGGAGTGGAGAACCAACCCGTTCTACCGGGGCTACATCAAGCTCAACGCGCCACTTCTGGTGCCTGACACTGGCTTTATCCGCGACCCGGAAGGAGCAGCTGAGGGTCGCAAAGCGTTCCTGAAGATGGTGCTCTTTATTGTGGGCTGCCTTGGCATGTTTGCGGCGCAGTTCATCGTCTGGACGGAGCTTGAGCGCGTTTTCCAAGATGACCTGACGCCATCGGCTTTGGCGTTCACGCGATACGCCGTGTTTGGCGTCATTGTGGCGCTAGGACTGGGGTATGCCTTCTGGGCCCGGGATGACTTGCTTCATCCGGCACTGGACTATCTTTGGAAAGCGCTCGTCGGGGCCACACTCGCCGCGGGTGTGTTCGCGCTGCCGCTAGTGTACTTTGGCGGTCAAACTGCGGACGGCACGCTCTCGGAGCGCGGCGCAAAAGATCTCCTCTTGACCGCGCCAGCTTTTGCCTTTCTGGCACTTATCGTGGTGTCGCAGTTTCGGTGGATCACATTCGCCCTCGTTGCTGCGTATGGTGCGATGTTCGCCGTGCTCGGCTACCTAGCCTTGGCGGCCTAGCTCTTTCGGCGCCCGTAAAGCTCCAGCCTGTGGCCTTTGAGTTCAAAGCCCAGCCGTTCTGCGATCTTCTCCTGCAGCGCTTCGATCTCTGGATCAACGAACTCGATCACTTCGCCTGTGGCGAGGTCGATAAGGTGATCGTGGTGATCGCGGTCGGCGTCTTCATAACGCGCCCGCCCGTCGCCGAACTCGAGCTTTTCAAGGATGCCAGCCTCTTCGAAGAGCTTCACTGTGCGATAGACGGTGGCCAAGGAAATTCCCGCGTCTACGGCTGATGCCCGGCCGTAAAGCTCTTCCACGTCAGGGTGGTCTTTTGCGTCCTCGAGCACCGCCGCAATGGTGCGGCGCTGGCCCGTCATGCGCAGCCCCTTGGCCTCGCAGCGCTCGATGATTGTGTCGCCCATGGTGGTCCTCGGGTCGGTCTTGCCGTGCGTTAACTGTTATCGGGCACCGCTGGCCGCCTCAAGAGTTGACATCCCGCTTCTCCGCCGTCAGCGCTGTGCCATGGACCGCAAGGAACACCTCGACACGTTCGGTACCGTCTCACTCATCGCTTTCGCGCTGCTACTTGCCTTCAATCAGGTGGTCATCGCCGTGGGCGGTGACGGTTGGCAGCCGGTCTTTATGGCGGGCCTGCGGAGTGTGGGCGCGGCTTTGGTCCTGTTTGCGTGGCTGAGTTGGCGCGGGATCGAATGGCGGCTGGAGCGCGCGATGTGGCCCACGGCTGTCTTCATGGGCGCGATTTTTGGCGTCGAGTTTCTGTTCCTCTTCACCGCGCTCGATCTGACGAGCGTATCTCGGGCCTCTGTGATCTTTTACGCGATGCCGGTCTGGGCGGCGCTTCTGTCGCGGATCTTCCTGGGAGAGAGTTTGACGAGCGCCAAGCTCATTGGCCTCGCTGTTGCGTTCGCGGGCATGGCTTGGGCCGTCCTCGACGGGCGGGGCGCAGGCATGGAGGGGAGCTGGATTGGCGACCTTTGCGCTGTGGGCGCATCCATCGGTTGGGCGTCGATCCTGATCGTCGTGAAAGGAAGCAACGTCAAGGATTTACCGCCGGAAGTTCAGCTGTTCTGGCAGGTTTTTCTATCGATCCCCGTGCTCATGATCGGCGCGCTTTTCTTTGGACCGCTGGTGCGGGACTTGCAGCCGATCCATTGGATCGCGCTGGCGTTTCAGATCTTCGCCATTGCGTCCTTCGGGTTTCTGTTCTGGTTCTGGCTGATCAAGATCTACCCTGCCACGTCGGTGGCTTCATTCAGCTTCTTGTCTCCGCCGCTCGCTGTGCTTCTCGCTGCGGTCCTGTTGGGGGAGCGGATGGGTCCTGAGCTTTTTGGCGCGCTGGCGCTCGTGACGCTCGGCCTATTTCTGATCAATCGACGCCCGCGTCAGGTACCACAGAAGGTTTGAGTGACTTCCTCGCCCGGCTTGGGTGGCTGCGTAAAGCGGGTCTCTGTGGGCGCGGTGAAGGGTGCGCGGAGCGCGTCGTGCAACGCGAGAAATGGCCCGAAATCATCATAGACGGCGCTTTGGATGGTCTCTTCCACCAAGTGGTTTCGAGGGATGATCGCGGGGTTCGTGGCCTGCATGCGGGTCGGATCGGGCGACATCTCCTGCCACTTTTCGTGCCAGGATGCGTAATCATCGTGGGCTAGTGTGAATTCAGGATCGTCAGATAACGCGCGGAAGGTATTGGTGAAATCTTCCTCTTTCTCCACCATCATGGAGAGAAGAGACGTCACGAGGGCGGCACCGTCGTCATCCATTTCAGTTAGTCCAATCTTTGCGCCAAACGCGCGGCGCAATGCGCCCTGATACGCGGGGGCAAAGCCGTTCACGATCTCTGTAAAGCTCTCGATTGCGGCGTCGCGGTTGGGCATGAGCGGCAGAAGGGCGGTTGCAAGCTGGGCCATGTTCCACGCCGCGATGTTGGCCTGATTGGAATAGGCATAGCGCCCACCGTGGTCGATGGAGGAGAAGACCCGCGAGGGTGAATAACCATCCATGAAAGCGCAGGGGCCGTAGTCGATGGTTTCGCCTGCCACATGAGCATTGTCGGTGTTCATGACGCCGTGGATAAAGCCCACTGCCATCCAGCGCGCAACGAGCTCAGCCTGCCGCGCGACGGCGGCCTCAAGCATTTCCTCAGGGCCTGTGGCTTCTGGATAGTGTCGGGCAATGACGTGATCCAGGAGGGTTGCCAGAGCGTCCTCATCCTGGCGCGCTGCAAAGACCTGAAAGGTGCCCACGCGGATGTGGGATGATGCCACGCGCGTCACGACGGCCCCAGGCAGCGGGCGTTCCCGGACCACCGTTTCCCCCGTGGTGACCAGCGCCAATGCCCGCGTCGTGGGAATACCGAGGGCATGCATGGCTTCGCTTACCAAGTACTCTCGAAGCGCCGGGCCCACCCAGTTGCGTCCGTCCCCCATGCGCGAATAAGGCGTGGGGCCCGAGCCCTTGAGCTGAATGTCAAAGCGGTGCGCCCCGGAGGTGACTTCGCCCAAAAGGATGGCCCGTCCGTCACCAAGTTGCGGGTTCCAGGAGCCGAACTGGTGCCCAGCATAGAGCGCCGCGAGGGGATCCGCCCCATCGGGAACCGTATTGCCACCGAAGATGCGCGCCTTCTCGTCGTCCTCCCAGTCAGGCAAACCCATCTTTGCCGCGAGATCCTCGTTCCAGGCGCGCAAAATCGGTTCACGCACCGGCATGGGAGCAAGCTTGGTGTAAAACCGCTCCGGCAGGCGCGCGTAGGAGTTGTCAAACAGGCTCATGTCAACGTCCGCACCATGAGACCGTATCGTCCGCGCGGCTCGAAGCCCGACTTGCGATAGGCCTGCACCGCGGCTTCGTTGTCGTAATCGACTTCGAGGTAGAGCGATAACGCCCCCTTCGCGGCGAGGTGGTTGGACAGGGCGTGTATCACATCCTGCGCTATGCCGCGCCCACGCACGGCGGGGCGCATGTAGAGTTCGTCCAAGTAGCTGTCGAGCCCGCCGAATTCGATGGACCAGCCGTAGGCTACCATGACGTATCCCGCAGGTGCCCGCCGCGGCCCTGCAAGGAAAAGCTCCCCGTGGGGCGATCCCTCGAGAATGGGCGCGATTGCGCGGCGGATATGGGCCTCATCGGTGTCCATGCCCTCTTCTTCGTGGAATGCCACGATCAAGGGGAGAAGCCGGTCGGCATCCTCGGGCTCAGCCTTATGGATGGCAGTACGTCCGTTCATAATGTGGCGAGCCTCGTGGACAGGAGGGTGAAAAAGCGTGTGCGGTCCCCGTCTCCGAGAAAGGTCGCGTTCTTTGGGCGGTTGGTCACTCCCCACCAGTCGGCGACGGTCATGCCGCGGGTGAGGGGGCTTTCTGTCTCGATCTCCACATTCACATGCCGTCCGGAGAACAGCGTGGGGTCAATCAGATGCGCGATCACGCAAGGGTCGTGGAGGGGCGCCCCTGCGGAGCCGTACTTTGCGACGTCAAAGCGCTCAAAGAAGTCCGTCCAACCCGCCACCGCATCGCCGACGTCGGTGCCGAGGCCCTTCATCGCCGCGATCCATTCGGCAGAAGTCAGCATCTTATGCGTCAGGTCGAGCGGCGCGACGGTGATCGGTAAGCCTGATTTAAACACAATATCAGCGGCTTCAGGGTCGACGTAGATGTTGAATTCCGCCGCAGGAGTAATGTTGCCGACCTCGAAATAGGCCCCGCCCATGAGGACGATCTCTTGTATGCGCGGCGCAATATCCGGTGCCCGCTGAAGGGCCGTGGCAATGTTGGTGAGGGGCCCAAGCGGGCAGAGGGTCACGTCCTTAGTGCTGCGTAGGGTCTCGATGATGAAATCCACGCCGTGCTGGTCTTGCAGCGGCATCGTGGGGTCCGGATGGACGACGCCATTGAGGCCAGTCTGGCCGTGGACATGCTCCGCCGTGACAAGATCGCGCCCGATGGGCCGGTCGCACCCTGCAAAGACCTTGATATCCGGGCGCTTGGCCAGTTCGCAGACGATCCGGGCGTTCTTGGCTGTGAGTTCCAGCGGCACATTCCCGGCTACAGCAGTGATGCCAAGGACCTCGACGTCGTCCGGGGAGGCGAGCGCCAGCAGGATCGCCACTGCATCGTCCTGCCCCGGATCGGTATCAATGATGATCTTGCGCATGGTGAAGAGGTGGGCGGATTTAGAGGGGATGTCCAGTGCCAAGCTGGGCCCCTGGTGTGGCGCTTAGCCTGGTGCGCGGATGTTCGTGGGCAGCTTTGCCGAGCGGAGACGCGCCCAGTCCGGCCGCGCAAAGAGCCAGCGCCCAAAGCGGGCGCGGGCAAGGAGAGCGTGAAGGAGGAGCGGCACACCGACGCCTGCCGAAATCGCGAGACCGATTGCCAGATCAACCGGAAAGCTCTGTGCAACCAGCACCGTCTCAACCGCTTTCATGGGCAGGAAGAAGCCCAGATAAACAACGATTGATCGCTCGCCCAGCCACGCCAGCGAACGTCCTATGGCTCCGGACATGGCGAGCGAAGCGATGACCGTGATAGCGAGGCCTCCAGCGACGCCCAGAACGAGGGAAAGGCCAGGAAATCCTGTGCCGGGCCCATGTGTGAAGAAGGCGTTGAGGCCGGCCCAAACGAGGAGGCCTGCCACCGCCAGCACAGGTCTGTCTTTGGTCTCTCCGGCCAGTCGGAAGAATAGGGAAGAGGCAACGTGGCCAGTGTAGAAGAAGACGAAGTAATGAGACAGGTAGACGATCAGGAGCGGCTCCCCATCGACGTCAAAAACATGCGCTGCCGCCGCTGCAAGCCATACCAGAGCCGGCGGTAAGCCGCGCATGAGCCGCGCCAGGACGAAGCACAGGGGAAGGCAATAAATGAACCAGAGGTGTCCCGTCGGATAGATGAGCGCACGAGCAAGCGCAGCCATATCAGCTTGCAACGCGACAAAGGTGATCGCCACCCACAGCCAGTAGAAATAGAAGAAGTGCAGCACTTTGCGGTCATAGAAAACGCGATCTGGCGCATGGAGGCGTCGAGCCAGGAAAAGCCCCGAGATGAGGAAAAAGTCCGGCATCCGGAAGGGGCCGGAAAAGTGCGTGATCTCGGCGAAGGCACCGGCACCGAGGACCGGTGTCAGATGCCCAGTGGCGTGGAACATGACCACAAGAAGGATGCAAATCCCCTTTGCCCCGTCCACCCAGTCTAGCCGCTCTGCCGCCATGTCACGCCTCCGTCCAGGACTGCGGCGTGGCGTTTGAATGCGGCGCTTCTGAGGCCGAATGGCTCACATGGCTGTGAGTTCAGCGCCTTTTTTGCGCTTCCCAGAGGGCGTCCATCTCAGTGAGTGTGGCGTCTTGCGGGGTGCGGCCCTGTGCGGCGAGGGCGGCTTCTATCCCCTCAAATCGAGCCGTGAATTTGGCGTTGGTGGCGCGAAGGGCGCTTTCAGGGTCGACGCCGAGATGGCGACCGATGTTGACCATGACGAAAAGAAGATCGCCGAACTCCTCCTCGATGTGCGCCTGGTCCGCGCTTTCGCGGGCTTCCACGAGCTCACGGGTTTCTTCCTGCAGCTTGGCCAGCACATCTTCCACGTCGGTCCAGTCGAAGCCGACCCGCGCTGCGCGCTTCTGAAGCTTGAGCGCTCGCATGAGCGCCGGCAGGCCAAGAGCCACGCCATCTAGGACGCCTTGCTGCGCCTTCCCGGCGCGCTCTGCCGCCTTGATCTGTTCCCAGTCCTGAACCTGCTGTGCTGCGGACTTGTCGCGGCTTTCGTCGCCAAAGACATGGGGATGCCGCGCAACCATCTTGTCGCTGATTTTTGTGGCGATGCTGTCAAAGGTGAAGAGCCCGTGCTCCTCCCCGATGGCGGCATGGTACACCGATTGCAGGAGAAGGTCGCCGAGCTCGTTCTCGAGTTCCGCCCAATCTGCACGCTCTATGGCGTCTGCGACCTCGTAGGCTTCTTCGATCGTGTAGGGGGCAATGGTGTCAAACGTCTGCTCTATGTCCCAAGGACAGCCGGTCTCGGGGTCACGCAGACGCCGCATGATTTCCAGCAGGCGGGTCATCGCGTCAGCGGTGGAGTTTTGCTCTGGCATGGGATCTCATACCGCCGTCCCGGAGAAAGGGGTAGGGAGGTCGAACATGTGCTCGTGATACACGACGCATGGAGGTGCGGTCCCGGATGAATTTAGTCTGGGAGCAGCCTACCTTGCCGAACTCTCTGTTCTTGAGGGCACAGACGTTTCGGTTACCACCGCCTCTAGCCCGCTCTGGCCCTCTTGCGAGGAGCGGACTACGCTGCGCCGAGTCGCGCTCTGAGGGAGGCCGCCCCATGCCCATTGTCAATCGCATCGCAGAGTTCGCCGAGGACATGAAGACCTGGCGGCGGTATTTGCACCAGCATCCAGAGTTGGGG
>JBCCPQ010000089.1:0-9580 GCA_039024825.1 Pseudomonadota bacterium | reverse complement strand
CGACAAAAAGGTGCGGCGTGGAGGCGATGGATCGCGCCTGCTCCGCACCCACTGTCAAAAACTCTGCCAGCGGCAACGCGTTCTCTTCCATGCTCGCCCCCTCGCGGATGCGGTGGTAATGCGTAAAGCCCGCGTCGCGCAGGCGGACATGCTCAAAGTGCACGTCCTGGCGGATTGTCGGTATCACCCGGTCAAGCGCTTCCTTAGTGGAGGCCTCACCAGCGAGCCCGACCCGGGCCGCGTGCCCGCGAAGGTAGTCATCCGTGAATTCGCAACTGATCTCAAGCACGCGCATATCCGACCGGTCACGCTCAAAATCCATGATGAGGTCAAAGGCTTCGGGATCGAGGCAGATGAGCATTCGGTCGGTTTCATAGTAGTCAAAAAGCATCCGAACCAGCGCCCGCCGGTGCCGCGTGCGCTTTTCAAGCGTCGTTTGGATGCCGCCAAGGTCTGGCAGCCGTGTGTTTTCTTCCTGAAAGAGGTATTCGATCACAGGTAGGTTCGTTTCCTGCTTGATCTTCGCGATGAGCCGTTTGGCCACGTGCCACTTCTTGCAAACCACAACGAGAAGTTCTCGATCGCGACCGAGCGAGGCCTCCGTTTCCCAAAAACGCTGGGCAAAACGGCGGCCCTCCCGACCTCGGCCCGTGAGGAATGCAAAGAGCTTGCGGCCCTCGTTGGAGATATCGAACGAAACGCCGGTGGCGGCATAAAGCTCCCCCAAGCGCGCCTTAAGCTCCTTTGCTTCCGGGCTGATCTTGCGTGCAAAGAGGAAGTCCTGCGCCATGAGCAGGTCGTACTGGTCATTGTAGAAGGTCACCGGCATTCCGTAGTCGGAGAACATCAGGAACGTCAGGGTGCGGGTCTCGATCTCCTTGCCCGGGACGAGGTGGTGGACCAGCGTCTGAAAGAAGGTTTCGTCCGGGATCCAGGTTGTTGCGAAGAACCGCATCACGTCGCGGCGCGACTGAGTAAACTCGAGAATTGCCTCAATCGTCTTGCGCCTCAGGCACCACCATTGTGAGCCGATCATGACCTGAATGTCGCTGGGTACCTCACGCTCAAGCCCCAAACGCCGCTGAGTCCACCAGGACCAGTAAAAGAGCTTCTTGCGGCGTCGCTCATTGAAGTAGTGGCGGTAAACAAGCCGCTCCTCCTTCATGCCTGTCTTGATCCAGTCGCTTTCAAAGAAGTCAAACGCTTCGATGTAGTCGACTTCTTTGGCATCTAGGAAATCATGGGCGTATTCGGCCGATTTGATCGCCATGCAATCGCCCGACAGCATGTAGAAGTGGCTGGCATCCGGGAACGCACTCGCTGCCGCTTCCACCGCGTTCAAGGACGCCCTCACAAGAGACCATTCTCCCCACCCGCACTTGACCCTTTTCTTTGCAAAAGTGACCCGCGGATTGTCTTTCAGCGCTCCACGGATCATCGCGAAATGATCGGGGTCGGCGGACGCGTCGAAGTGGATGGCCATGTAATCGCCCACCGCCGTTAGGCGGTTCGCCTGATCGATCACCGACTTCGGATCCTTGTGACAGAGCAGGATGAAGGCAATTTTAGCCATATTGGAAACAGACGCGCACAGACATGGGGATTGTTTTCACTGAAGGTTACGGGAAGCCGTGTTGAATAAACAGGGTTTGTTTGCGATTTACGGCGTATAGAGGCCACAACAACATTAATAGAGGCTGAGCAATATGGGTTTTCCCGGCACCTGGATGACCGAGAGCGAGAGCGTCGTGTATCGCGTTGTCCCAAAATGCGCCTGCTCGACCATAGGGCAAATTATGTTCTACTCGGATCACGGTAAGTTCTTTGATGGCGACATCCACGACGCGACCGGCGGCATGCACAAATGGGCCATGGAAGACAGCCAACCTGTGATCACGGCAAACGTGTCAAACCACAAATCCTACTCATTCACCTGCGTGCGAAACCCCTACACGCGTATTCTCAGTTCCTTCTTCGACAAGATCTGCGGAATTCAACGCAACGGGAAACGTTACCGGGGAAATCTCGTACCGCTTCTGATCCAGAAATACGGGATTGAGGTAGGCGCGCCAGAAGACGATTTCGAGTTCGACCAGATCAAGAGCTTTCGCCGCTTCCTGCTTTTTGCGCGCGACACAATCCGCTGGCGCCGACCCATGGAGCCGGACATCCATTGGTCTGCCATGTCAGGCCATATCAGCACTTTCATCGTGAACGGTGGACGATACGACAAGATATTTTGGACAGAGCAATTCAACGACGGAATGCAAGACGTGTTGAATGCCATCAAGACCCCAAAGAAGATCAAGCTCAAGGACGTGCCGCGCTTCAACGAAAGCGAAGGTCACGGCCCCAAACGGGCCCATCCGGTTGAGGATTACTTCGACGACCTTTCCATGCACCTCATTTTCGAGATCTACAAAAAGGACTTTCAGCTCTTCCGCTACGATTTCGAAAACCCGGGCAACAAGATGCCGGTGGGAGAGATCGATCTTGACGAGGTCCACGCCAAACTGGGCGAATGATGTACTGTCCACTTGACAGATAACTGTCACGTAACATCTCCGGAGCATGATCGTTTTGCTCCTGGGCTCAGGCCCCACCGCACCCCGTGCTCGTGACTGGCCACGTGCCCCTTGGGACCGGATCGTCGCTGTCAACAATGCATGGCGTGTCCGCGATGACTGGGATGACCTCGTCTTCCCGTACGACTTCCCCGAAGATCGCATGCCCCCTGCCCCCAAAGGGCGTCTCATCAGTGAGACAGAGTTTGTTCCTGCACAAAACGCTTTCGGTGGCTTCCTTTACGCCGGTGCCACAATGGCTTTCACCGCCGCCTACTGGGCGCTCTATGCCCTTCAGCCGCGCGTGATAGCCTTCCTCGGCTGCGACATGGTCTATCCCCGAACGGGAGCAACCCACTTTTACGGCACCGGTACCGCTGACCCCCTGCGCGCGGACATCTCACTCCGCAACCTCGAAGCGAAATCGGCACGCGCGCAATGCATCGCGGCCGAGCAAGGCTGCACCCTACTCAACCTTAGCAAGGAAGAGAGCCGGCTGACCTTCCCGCGCGCAACACCCACCGACCTGACGGCGCGCCCACATATTGATCGTGTCGCCGCGGCAGAGGCGAAAGCCATGGAAAACGCCCTTAATTATCGCACGCCCACGGGATTTTACGATCATCTGTCCCCGGATATCGATGCGCTCGACGCCATAGATGTCCTTTGGACTCGGGCGGGTGGGTGCGATCCGGCGCAAGCCGGGAGCGTCCAGGCGGCCGAGTAGCCCAGAGCTGTCAGAGCCCTAGCGACGCAAAGTACGCCTTCATATCGACAGCGGGCCGAGGGCCGACGTGGCCGATCACCTCACCGGCCGCGGCGCATCCCAGCCGCCCGCAGACCTCAAGCGTACGCCCCTCCACGAGGCCATAGAGAAAGCCCGCCGCAAATTGGTCACCCGCGCCAGTCGTATCCACCGGCGTCACACGGTCGACTGGAACCGAAACCGCTGACTCCCCAGAAAGGATCGCCACGCCCGCGCCACCTCGCGTGCACACGACAAGCTCGCATTCCGCCGCTGCTGCCTTGAGCGCGGCATCCACGTCCGGCACCTCGTAGAGCGACAAGAGCTCTTCTTCGTTCCCGATCACATAGTCTAGTGCCCCGGCCACCAGCTTGCGAAAGTCAGAACGGTGTCGGTCGACACAGAACGGATCACTTAGGGAGATCCCGGCCTTTCCACCTGCATCACGCGTCCGCTCCGCAGCCGCATAAAATGCAGCCTTTCCAGGATCCTTGTCGAACAGATACCCCTCGAAGAAGAGGTAGGAGCAGTCTTCAAACGTGCCCTCGGGCAAATGCTCCGTTCCCACCTCAGCGGAGATACCGAGATAGGTGTTCATTGAACGCTCCCCGTCGGGAGACACGAAGATCATCGAATGCGAAGTTGGAAGGGCTGCCCCGGCGACGGGCGGATTGGGAAAATCAGTTCCCTGTTCAGCCATAGCTGCGGCGTAGGTGCGGCCCAGGCTGTCATCCGCCACTCGGCCAACAAACGCGGTCTTTAAGCCCAGCGCGCCAAGCCCCGCGACGGTATTCGCGACGGACCCACCAGGCGTTTCTGTTCGTTCTCCCATCGCGGCATAAAGCACTTGCGCACGCTCTTGTTCGACAAGCTGCATGATGCCTTTCTCGATACCCATGTGATCGAGAAAACTATCCGTCGCAGAAGCGATTACGTCGGAGACAGCATTGCCCATCCCCACCACGTCATAGGTCTTTGTCACGCGCAGTTCTCCTTGCAACCCACCAAATCCGAAATGAGGCAATCCTCGCAGCGGGGCTTTCTTGCCGTGCAGATATACCGCCCGTGCAAGATGAGCCAGTGATGCGCGTGGCGCTGAAAGTCCACCGGCACGTGATCTTCGATTGCGCGCTCCACGGCGACGACATCCTTACCAGGAGCGATGCCGGTCCGGTTCCCCACACGAAAGATATGCGTATCCACCGCCTGCGCGGGATGGCCCCACCACATGTTCAGAACGACATTCGCTGTCTTGCGTCCAACACCCGGAAGCCCCTCAAGCGCCGCGCGCGAGTTCGGCACCACGCCACCATATTCCTCCACAAGGATCCGGCTGAGCTTGATGACGTTCTTGGCCTTATTGCGGTAGAGGCCAATGGACTTGATGTGCTCCGTCACACCGGCCTCGCCGAGGGCAAGCATCTTTTCCGGCGTGTCAGCGATCTTGAAGAGAGTCTCGGTCGCTCGATTAACGCCTTTGTCAGTGGCCTGCGCCGATAGCGCCACGGCCACGACCAGCGTATAGGCATTGACGTGGTTGAGCTCCCCTCGTGGCTCCGGTTCAGCAGCTTCGAAACGCTCAAAGATCTGCCGCATGACCGGGTATGAAAGTTGCTTTTTGTTCTTCACGGTCGCTTCATCGTCCCAAGGTCTCCTGCCGGATCACGAACCTATTCCGAATGACGACTAAACCCAGCCCCGCGAAACGCTATGTCACTCTCTAGACGATCGTACCGCGCTTGTGAGTTTCTCCTTCATCATCGCGCGTCTAGTCTGGTGCCATGCGTCTGATCCTGTTCCTGCTTTTCTTCGCCTCTCCCGCCTTCGCCTGCGAAGGGGTGGAGCCCTGCCCACTTGGCGAGCGCTCCTATCACCTGCGTATTCCCGACACTTGGGACGGCGTGAGCCCGCTACCTGTCCTGCTTCACTTCCACGGCTGGGGACGGCAGGGCGATCTCGTCGTCCGCCATAGCCGCATCGCAACTCTCGGTGTTGCCGATCAAGCGCTCCTCCTCGCCCCGAATGGCCTGAGCAAGACATGGTCCTTTCGCACCGAGGACTCCCGCGACAGCGACTTCGCCGCTGCCGTGATTGAAGATGCCGCAAAGCGCTTTCCCATAGACCGCTCCCGCATCTTCGTGTCTGGCTATTCATGGGGCGCAAACATGGCTTGGCGCTTTGCTTGCGATGCAGGCAACGGCCTCGCGGGCGTCCTTGCCGTCTCCGGCACTCTGCCGCAGACCACCGATTGCGAAGAAACTCCTGCGGAATTCCGGCAGGTCTTCGGATTGGACGATGGCGTCCTGTCGTTCCCCATGGGCCCGGGCGGGGACACAACTTACCCTGTGGCGCTCTGGCGGTCGAAAATGGGCTGCGGCAAAGGCGAGCTTCGCGGCGACTGGAACGCGCGCCCATTCCTGACTTTCACCCGTACGACCTGGTCATGTGATGAAGGACGCGTTGTGATGGATGTTCACCCGGGGGGCCACTTCATCCCCCACGATTGGATCCCGCTTCAGTTCAGCGAAATCCTGGCAAGCCAATAGACCAAAGCAAGGTGCGCAAGATCCCCCAGCAAATGAGCATGGCCGCGAGGATACGTTTCGTCAGCTTCCGGGTCGCCGCCTCGGTGTCAGGTGGGTAGGTTCGTGTCAAAGGAGGCCCTCCATGACCGACCCCAACAGCTATCACTACCACATCATCGGCAGAGCCATCACGGCCATTGATGCCGCGCAGGGGCCCGTATCACTTGAAGCGCTCGCTGAAGAAGCGGGGCTGAGCGCGGCCCACTTTCAACGAACGTTCACAGCATGGGCGGGCGTCTCACCTAAGCGCTTCCAGCAATATCTGACTTTGGGCCACGCTAAATCGCTCCTGAAGGGTCGCTTCACGACCCTCGAGACAGCCCATGCCGTCGGCCTGTCCGGAACATCACGCCTCCACGATCTCTTTATACGCTGGGAGGCTATGAGCCCCGGCGACTTCGCCAAGGGTGGTGCCGGCAACGTGATCTCTTGGGGCTGGTTCGACACGCCCTTTGGCGATGCCCTCGCCATGGGGACGGATCGCGGCCTGTGCGGCCTCGCCTTCACGGAGGAATTCGGACGCCAAGTAGCCATGGAGGACATGACCTCCCGTTGGCCTACCGCGACCTTCCGCGAGGACCCGGACCAAATCCGCGCTGACGTGGAGGCGGCGTTTTCCTTTGGAGGCCAGACGAAGCTCCTCCTTATCGGACGCCCTTTGCAGATCAAAGTTTGGGAAGCGCTCATGCAAATTCCATCCGGCCACGTGACCACCTACAGCGAGATCGCCCAGCGCGTCGGGACCCCAAAGGCCGTTCGCGCCGTAGGTTCAGCCGTCGGGCGCAATCCGATTAGCTTCATAATCCCCTGCCACAGAGCGCTCCGCAAATCCGGCGGTCTGGGCGGCTATCACTGGGGCCTTCCCGTCAAGCGCACCATCCTTGCATGGGAAAGCGCGCAGCTCGACGCGACAGAAAGTGCTGCCTAAGCGGAACCAAGCCGCACACTGGGGCGTGTTATTGCATATCACAGCAGCGCATAGGCATACTCGGCAAGCTCGGGCCTTCGCCCCGACGTGGTAAAGAGCAAAGAACAACGAGACCCCCATGACCAAATCCCCTCTCATTCTGGCAGCAGTTTCCCTTGTCACCCTCAGTGCTTGTACCGATCCAGCGACGTTCGATCCGAACGCCCCCGATCAGAACCGGACCCGCCAGGGGGCCATCGCAGGGGCAATCACCGGCGCAATCATCGGCGCGTCCGACACTGATGAAGAATTCCGCGGCGCGGTCATCGGTGCGGCCGTTGGCGGCGCTGCAGGTGCCCTGATCGGTCAGCAGATCGACCGTCAGGAAGACGCGCTCCGCGCTCAGCTGTCATCCGACGTACAGATCGTCCGCCAGGGCAATGAACTCATCGTGCGCATGCCCCAGGACATCCTCTTTGACACGAACAGCGCAACCTTGCGCCCAGACCTCCAGGGCGACATCCGTTCGCTTGCCTCGAACCTGCAAAGCTTCCCGGACAGTACCGTCACAGTCATCGGCCACACCGACAACACAGGCAGCGCGGGGTTCAACCAGAACCTTTCACAGCAGCGTGCCGAAAGCGTAGCCTCAATCCTGCGCAGTCAGGGCGTCGCGTCCTTCCGCATCCGCGCTTTTGGCCGGGGCGAGAATGAGCCCATCGTCACGAATCTGACGCTCGAAGGCCGCGCGCTGAACCGGCGGGTAGACATCATCATCAGCCCAACAAGTTAGGGCGCGCGGAACCGCTTTCCCTCCGCCGGGCCGCTGCCTATTCTTGAGCGACCGGCGGAGGAACGATGCCCTTTCAGAAGATCCAGAGCGAAAAGCTTGCCGCGGCTGTGGTCACACAGGTGGAGCTGTTGATCCTTCGGGGCATCTTACGGCCCGGGGAGAAGCTTCCCGCCGAACGCGACCTCGCCGAGCGGCTCGGCGTATCGCGGCCATCTTTGCGAGAAGCCCTGGGCAGGCTGCAAGAGGACGGTCTGATTGAGACCCGTGCCAGCGCCGGCGTTTTCGTCGCTGACTTTCTAGGCGCCGCATTTTCACCCGCGCTCATCCGCCTCTTTGAACGCCACGACGAAGCCGTGTTCGACTACCTGGCCTTCAGAAAAGATCTTGAAGGACTGGCGGCGGAGCGCGCCGCCCGGCGCGCATCTGACACCGACCTCGCCGTTATTGCGGCGGTGATGGACAAGATGGAGATAGCCCACACCAAACGATCCGGCGAAGAAGAGGCTGCTCTCGACGCGGAATTTCACCTCTCCATAATTGAAGCATCCCACAATACCGTCATGCTCCACATGATGCGCTCGATGTTTGAGCTGCTTAGGGAGGGAGTTTTCTACAATCGCCAGATCATGTTCAAACAGCGCACAACGCGCGCAAAACTCCTCGCTCAGCACCGAGCCATCAATGAGGCACTTCAGGCGCAGGACCCGGCCGCCGCGAGACAGGCTGTGGAGGAGCACCTGACCTACGTCGAAAGCTGCTTAAGCGACCATCGGCTGGCGCTCCGGAATGAGGCAATCGCTCGGCAGCGCCTTTCGCATGAAGCGGACCGATAGCGGCCCTGTTTAGAGTTAAGCCCCCAACTTCATCTTTCCCAAAATACCTCCGCCGGAGGCAGCGCCCAAGGCGCAAAAAAGCCCTCCGCCATCGGCGGAGAGCTTTAAAGCAAAACGTAAAACCTCAGTGGAGCTTGGCTTCCACCTGTGCAATCCCCGCGTCTATGAGCTTGTTGGCGTCCGCGGCGGACATGCCCTTTGTCAGGATGTCAGATGCGGCCCCCACGGCCACGGCGATAGCCTGGTCGCGCACTTCCTTCACCGCAGCGGCTTCAGCAGAAGCGATCTGTTCCGTTGCAGCTGAAAGACGGCGCTCAACAGACTTAGCAATGTCCGCTTTAGCTTGCTCTGCGGCGGCTTCCGCGTCGGCCTTGGCCGTTTCAACGATGGAATCCGCCTGTCCCTGTACGTCCTTCCGCTTGCGCTCAAACGTGGCGAGGAGCGCTTGCGCCTCCTCCCGTAGGGCCCGAGCCTCATCGAGCTCCGACTTGATCCCGGCTGCCCGGTCATCGAGCATTTTGCCGATCATCCCCGGGACACCAAAGTAGACGAGAATGCCCACGAAGACGAGGAAACCGATCGTGACAATAAAGTCCGTGTTCGAGAGGGAATAGAACTCCGCAGAGAACGGGTTCTTGGACGCCGCCATGGCTGGCCCGGCGAAAAGCAAAAGCAACGCGGTTAGGATACGTGTCATGCCAGCTAACCTTTCATCCGCGCTTCAACAGCGGCTGCGACAGCCTTCGCGTCGGTTGAACCGCCCAGCGCATTCACGAGTTCTGACGCGGTGTCGCCCGCGACTTCTTTTACGCTTTCGACAGCGCTGTCGCGAATGGCAGCAATGGCCGCCTCGGACTCTGCTGCCTTTGCTGCAATTTCAGCGTCCGCCTTCTCAAGCTCTTTGTCGAGCTGGGTCTGGATGTCTGCCTTGGTCTTTGCCGCGATCCTTTGCGCTTCCGAACGTGCATCGTTCAGGGCTTTCTCGTAGGCGGCCTCGGCCTCTTCCGCGCGCAGCTTCAGCTCTTCAGCAGCGGCGAGGTCATTGGTGATCGTCCCGGCCCGTTCCGCCAAAACACCCCCGATGCGAGGCAGCGCCACACGGCTCAGGATGAAGTAGATGACGACGAGCGTGACCAGAAGCCAGAAAATCTGG
>JBCCPQ010000088.1:0-9610 GCA_039024825.1 Pseudomonadota bacterium | reverse complement strand
CATAAAACATGTTTACCTTCTGCTCAGACCCCTCAACGCTAGACACAATGCGATGGTTCGCCTGCTACTTTACAACGGGCAAACATCAGCTGTTCTACTGGTCGTTCTTAACTGTCTTCACCCTGTTGGCGATCACGGCACCGACTGCTTTGATCTTTGGGTTCGGCGGAGCAGTGGCCGCGCGCTCGCGCTTCGCGGGCCTGCGCTGGTTTGGGAAGGGCTACATAGCAGTTGTCCGCGGAGTTCCAGACATCGCGTTCTTCCTCTTCTTCGTCATCGCTCTTGACCAAGGCTTGGAATGGGTCCGACATCAGGCCCTTTGCCCCGACTGGACCGAGCCGATCCGTCAGGGAAACGATTTCATCGTCTGCGCAGAAGCAAAGCTACCTTTGTCCACCGCGCCCCAGTGGATCCATGAGATCTACGGCTTCCTTCTCGCCGTTCTGACCTTTGCCATTGTCTTTGGTGCTTTTGCTGCAAACGTGCTGTTTGGAGCAATGCAGGCTGTTCCACAGGGTCAGATCGAGGCCGCGGAGGCTTATGGGATGAGCCCGCGTAAAGCATTCTGGCGGATTACGGTGCCGCAGATGTGGGTCTTTGCGCTCCCAGGCCTTTCAAATCTCTGGATGGTGCTGATTAAAGCGACGCCGCTACTCTTTCTTTTGGGGGTGGAGGACATCGTATATTGGGGACGAGAACTGGGCGGAACAGCGCTTGAGCGGTTCTCCGACTATCCGCACGGCGATTGGCGCATCTGGTACTTCCTCGCTTTGCTCGTCTTCTACCTCGCCTTCACCCGCCTCTCGGAACATGTACTAAACCGCCTCAACGCGCGCCTCACCCGAGGGCAAGCCACCCTGGGTGCCTCATGAGCGAAAAGACTTTTCCAAAAAGTCTTGTCAAAATCCTTCGCAAGGATTTTGCGCGCGGCGGCGGTGTCTGCTCCATCCAGGGTGTTCAGTGACCTGCTGGGAGACCGTTCAGGCCTATGCCTTCCGCTCCATCGGATACGGGGAGCGCGTTCTGCCGCGCGAGGACTTCACTCTTTGCCAGCATTTCACCTTGATCGGATCGGGCTTGATCTGGAACGTCTATTTCGGAGTGTTGGCGCTGTTGGCGGGCTTTGTCCTCGCCAATGTGGTCGCTGTTGGCAAAGCATCCGTGACCCCTTGGATCGCTAAACCAGCCGACTGGTTCATCCTTGTCTTTCGTGGCTCACCACTCTTTATCCAGTTCTTCCTTGCTTACTTTATCTTCTTGGAGCTCAAAAATGCGGGCATCCTGACATGGCTCACTTCAGCTTGGGCGGGTGCGCTGATCATTCTGTTCCTGAATACAGCCGCTTACTCGGGGGAGATCTTCTATGGGGCGCTCAAGTCTGTTCCGCTTAGGGAAGTTGAGGCCGCTGACGCCTATGGGATGTCCGGCTTTACGCGGTTTCGGCGTATCATATGGCCAACGCAGATGCGCCTTGCCTGGCCCGCATACATCAACGAAGCAATATTCCTTTTCCACGCCACCACTCTTGTCTTTGCTAGTCAGTTCCCAGTGGCGCGACAGGAAGGTGATGCCCTATTTTATGCGCGATACTTCGCGGACAAGACATTCAATCCCTTCGTTCCTTACCCCATTCTCGCCTTCTACTTCGTACTCCTCACGTTGGTGCTGATCTTTCTAATGGGCCTGATTAATCGCCGATTGAATCGGCATCTGCCGCAGTCAGCACGCACACGCGTGCGCTATAAACCGGTGCTGATGCGATGACAGGGTCAGCTCGGATAGCGGCAGTGGACCTTAACGGTCTTATGCGTGGCAAGCGCGTCCCTGCGACCAAGCTGGGTCAGCCTATGCGGATGCCGTTCTCTGCGCTCAACGTCGATATCTTTGGCTATGATATCGAGGACAGCCCGCTGGTCTTCGCGACAGGAGATGCAGATGGCACGCTTTTGCCCGCTGACCGTCCGCCCTTGCCGCTGCCATGGCTCGATGAACAGCCACTATTGCAGTTGAGCCAGATGCACCATGAGGACGGCGCTCCGTTCGCGGGCGACCCTCGCTATGCACTTATCAATGTGCTTGGGCGTTATGCGGCTCGGGGTTGGGAACCAGTCTGCGCGGTGGAGCTAGAGTTCTATTTGGTAGAACTTGATGGCGCGCTTGCCGCTCCCCTAAATCCTCGCTCCGGCCGACGTTTGCAGAGCCCGCAAGTGCTTGGGCTCCGCCAGCTTGACGGGTTTGAGGCGTTCTTCAACGCTGTTGAGGATGGCGCCGCAGCCATGGGTTTGGAGCCCTCAACGATTACGTCTGAGTCGGGCCTTGGACAGTTTGAAGTCACGCTTGACCCCGCACCTGCCTTAAAGGCGGCAGAAGATGCGCTTCTGATGAAGGAACTCATCAAAGGCACCGCCCGCAATCACGGGCTTTCAGCGACATTTTTGGCGAAGCCTTTTAGCGCAGATGCAGGGAACGGTATGCACGTGCACGCTTCGGTTCTTGACGCTGAGGGCCGCAATATCTTTGACGATGGGACACCTTCCGGGACGGAAGCACTCAGGCACGCGATAGCGGGATGCTTGGCAGCCTTGTCTGCGAGCACAGTTTTCTTTGCACCGCACCTGAGCAGCTACGCGCGATTTGTAGAGAACGCGCACGCGCCGACGACGGCATCCTGGGGCTATGACAACCGCACGGTAGCACTGCGCGTACCTTCCGGCCCCGGAAAGGCGCGGCGGCTGGAGCACCGCGTAGCCGGGGGTGACGCAAATCCATTCGTCCTTTTTGCAGCCATTTTGGGAGCGGCGCAACTGGGGATCGAAAGCGCCATGGACGCACCCGCGCCTACTGAAGGCAATGCCTACGATCAGGGAACGCCCGCCCTAGCTGCCAATTTGCATGATGCGATTGAGCGGCTTTCAGATCCTCTTCTAGCCAAGATCTTTGACCCCCTCCTCCTCGACAATCTTCTTAGAACCAAGCGTCAGGACGCGGCAAAGTGCGGGGCGCTTTCGGATACGGAGTTGATTCAGCACCTCCTGGAAACGGTCTGACTCCGCTTCCCAAAACAAAAGAGCACACGTACACAGTCCGAAAGTCCTAGGTGATCCATGCATATCGGTATCTTGCAATGCGGCCACACACCCGAGCCGGTGGGTGAGGTGCACGGCGATTTCGACGCGCTCTTCAAAAGTCTCTTCGACGGGCACGGGCTCACGTTTCACACTTGGGACGTGGTGGACTTGGATTTCCCCAACTCGATAGATGACGCCGAGGGCTGGCTTCTGACGGGCTCCAAGCACGGGGCCTATGAAGAGCACGCATTTATCCCGCCGCTCGAGACATTCATACGACAGCTCCACGCTGCGCAGAAACCAACGATCGGCATTTGTTTTGGCCATCAGATCATCGCGCAAGCCCTGGGTGGCCGCGTAGAAAAATTCGCGGGCGGCTGGGCCATTGGTCGCCACGGCTATGCGATCGAAGGTGATGACGTGCACCTCAACGCATGGCACCAAGATCAGGTCACAGTGCCGCCGAAAGACGCAAAAACTGTTGGCCAGTCACCGTTTTGCGCCCATGCGGCGCTTGTCTACGGCGAGCACATCATGACCGTTCAGCCGCATCCAGAAATCAATAACGACGTGCTGGCAACATACCTCGATACGCGCGGTCGGGACCCGATCTTCCCGGCAGATAAAATCACGATGGCCCGGAACATGCTTGGCTCAATCGGAGATGAGCCGCGGCTTGCAACCCGACTAGCGCGCTTTCTAAAGGAGGCGCGCTCATGAACGCTTGGCTAAAGAACTGCCCAGCGGTGACGCAGCGCTACCTCGATGACAATCGCCTCGATGAGGTAGAATGCGTCATCGCGGACCTGCCGGGGATCGCACGCGGCAAGGCCGTCCCTGCCCTGAAGTTTGATCGCCAAACCCAATTTTACCTGCCGAACTCGATCTATTTCCAAACGATTACCGGTGGCTGGGGCGAAGCCGCCGGGGAGGAGGGCTTTACCGAGCCTGACATGATCCTGAAGCCCGATTTCACTACCGCGACTGCGGCCCCGTGGACAGCGGATTGGACCATACAGATCATACACGATGCCGAAGACCGCGACGGCGTGCCGATCCCGTTCTCGCCGCGAAACGTGCTCAAGCGCGTGTGCGAAGCGTACCGGACGCGAGGCCTTAAGCCCGTCGTCGCGCCAGAGATGGAGTTCTTCCTCGTCGCGCCGAACCTCGACCCGGCCCGCGCGATTGAGCCCATGATGGGACGCTCCGGCCGCCCTGCCGCTGCGCGCCAAGCCTATTCAATGTCAGCGGTCGATGAATACGGCCCGGTCATTGATGATATTTATGACTTTGCAGAGGCCATGGGCCTAGAGATCGACGGCATCACACAGGAAGGAGGGGCTGGTCAGCTGGAGATCAACCTCCGCCACGGGGATCCGGTGAAGCTCGCCGATGAGGTTTTCTTCTACAAGCGCATGATCCGCGAAGCGGCTCTCAAGCATCAGTGCTATGCCACCTTCATGGCCAAACCCATCGCGGGCGAACCCGGCAGCGCCATGCACATCCACCATTCTTTTCTCGACGAATCCGGCCAGAACGTCTTTTCGGGTCCGCAAGGCGGGGAAACGGATGCATTCTACCACTTCATCGCGGGGCTTCAGTCTTACCTTCCCGCGGTCATCGCCTTGCAAGCACCCTACGTGAATAGCTACCGACGGTATGTCAAAGACCACGCAGCGCCTATCAATCTCGAATGGGCTCGGGACAACAGGACGACCGGAATCCGCATCCCAGTGTCCGACCCAGAGGCGCGCCGCGTCGAGAATCGCCTCGCCGGAATGGATTGCAACCCCTACCTCGGTATCGCGGCATCGCTCGCTGCTGGACTTCTTGGCCTCATTAATGAGGACCGCCCAAGCCGTCAGTTCAAAGGTGATGCCTATGAGGGCGAGGGCGACATCCCACGCGACCTTGGCCGCGCACTCGATCTGTTCGACGAGGCCAAGGCTCTCCATAAAATCCTTGGCCCTGAATTTGCGCGCGTCTATTCCATCGTAAAGCGAAGCGAGTACGACGAATTTCTTGAAGTCATCAGCCCTTGGGAGCGGGAGCATCTCCTGACAAACGTTTGACGCAAAGAGGGAAATTCTTTGGATCAGAAGCACAAGTGTCGGTGCTGGCGAAAGGCGCCGCACTCTACGAACTCCTGCGCGACGATCTTCGCTTCACCTATTACGGTCGGGGTGTCGGTGTAGCGACCGAGACAGAGGTGGAGGCTGACCCTTCAATCGTTCTCGGCTTGGCAAAGCTTCAAGGCGCGACAAACATCGGCTTTGTCACAGAACACAAGCGCGAGGCACTTCTCGACATGCTCGCGCAGGCAGGCCTTTCGGTGACCGAATACGCATACTGGGCGGTCGCGCGGGATGCGTTGCATGTTGCCCGCGCCGTCACTTCCACGGTGCCGTTGGCACCGGGGCTGACGCTTCACCGCGTGACACCCGTATCGCCACCGTCTCTCCTGAGAGAACTGGCAAGGACAGCTGCGAGCTGTGACGTGCTCCTGCCCAACGTCGCTGTGCTTGATGGCAGTCTGAAGCCCGGCCTCGCTCTTCTCGCAACCAACGAAGATGGCGAAGGCGTCGCTTGTGCGGGCGCAGCAAGTTTTGCGCATCCGGGCCATCCTTCCCTGGGCAAAGTGGCCTGGTGGGGCATGCTGGCGACCCGCCCGGATTGGCGAGGCCAAGGGCTGGCGCTGCATCTCGGTGCGCAAAGCCTGATCGGCTTCGCCGCAGACGGTGATTTTACCAGCCTGATGACAGGTATCGTCCCTGGAAACACGGCATCAGAGTCCGTGTGTCGAAAGCTGGGCCTAGCGCCGACCGGAGCGCATATACTGACCATCGTAGACGCCGCTGCTCTGCCAGATGGCAAGCTGACGAGTTAGGCTCGTGAACCCGCTTTTCCGCAATGACAAGCCCGGTCAGTTTCCAGCCTCATGGTATGCTGTGACATCCAAGCCGCCCCCGCAACGCGAAGCGCTAAAAGGCGCACAAAGAGCAGATGTGGCTATTCTAGGGGCGGGCTACACAGGCCTTACTGCAGCGCTTGAACTTGCACGGAAAGGCCTGAGCGTCACGGTCGTTGAGGCCCATCGCGCCGGCTTTGGCGCGTCAGGCCGCAATGGGGGGCAAGTTGGGTCAGGCTACAATCTGAGCCAGTCGACCCTTGAGAAGGAGCTCGGCGAAGGCCCAGCCCGCGCGCTCTGGGATCTCTCCATGGACGCGAAAGCCATGGTTAAAGACTTCTGCGCGGACCATGCCCCGGACGCCCGATTTACGCCAGGCGTAGCCCACGGAGCCTGGAGTCATCGCGACTTCGCAGAGCTCCGTGATGACGCTGATCACCTATCGCAGGCATACGGGTGTGACCTTGAGGTGCTCGAGGGCGACGCCTTCCGTAATCTCGTGCGGTCGCCGGTTTATGCAGGCGGGACACTGGATCGCGATGCAGGCCACGTCCATCCTCTGCGCTACTGTCTAGCCCTTGCCCGCGAAGCGGAGGCCGCAGGGGCAAGGATCTTCGAAGGTTCTCCCGTGACCGAGGTTCGCAAGGGTCGGCTCGTCACGGCGCAAGGCCAAATTCAAGCTGACCACGTCATTCTCGCAGGCAACGGCTACATGCCAGCCCTCAGTGTCCCCTATGCCGCACGGGTTTGCCCGATAAACAGCTTTATCGCCGCGACAGAGCCTCTCAAAGATCCTGGCGCCATCTTGGCCAAAGACATCGCGGTCGCAGATGACCGCTTCGTCGTGAACTACTTTCGACTTTCGGAGGACGGGCGCCTTCTCTTCGGCGGGCGGGAGAACTACGGCATCGGTTTTCCCAAAGACATCACCACGCGGCTTCGCCAGCGGATGCTCCATATCTTTCCGCAGCTCGCAAACGCTCAGCTTGACTACGTTTGGGGCGGCACCCTTGGCATCACCACGCGGCGCGTCCCGCTGGTCCGCCAGCTTGAACCTGGCCTGTGGGCGGCGGGTGGCTTCTCTGGCCACGGCGTTGCTCTGACAGCAATAGCGGGGCGCTGCCTCGCGGAGGCAGTTACCCATGATACCAGCAAATTCGACGTGTTGAGCAAGCTACCCTGCCCACCTTTCCCGGGTGGAAGCCACCTGCGAGCACCGCTCCTTACTCTGGCCATGACATGGTACGCACTTCGGGATAAACTCGGGATATGAGCGATCCTTTCCGCAACACGGCCATCTGGTCTTGGTTCAAAGCGCCACCAACACGCGTTTAGAGCTCTAGGGCCCTTTCTTCATCTTTCCCTATACACCTCCGCCGGAGGCATCCTGAGCCCTCCTCACGCGCAAGGATCCGACCATGAAAGATCAATCCCCAAACAGTTGGGAAGCACGCGCCGACCGCCACAGCTTTTACGGTTTCACCGACCTTCCTACCATTCACGATCGCGGCGCTGTCATCCTAACGGGCGGACAAGGGCCCTATGTCACCGATGTTCATGGCAACCGCTATCTGGATGCCAATTCCGGACTGTGGAACATGGTGGCGGGCTTTGATCACCCGGACCTTACGAAGGCGGCGCAGGATGCCTATGCTAAGTTCCCTGGATACCACGCCTTCTTTGGCCGCATGGCAGAAGAAACCGTCGCCCTGTCCGAACGCTTGATCGAGGTGTCGCCCTTTTCGGATGGAAAGGTCTTCTACACGAACAGCGGGTCAGAGGCGAATGACACGATGGTCAAGATGCTCTGGTTTCTCGGTGGTGCCGAAGGTCAGCCGGAGCGACGCAAAATCATCACGCGAAAGAACGCGTACCACGGTGTCACGGCAGTCTCAGCTTCGATGACGGGAAAGCCCTACAACAGCGCCTTCGGATTGCCACTTCCGGAGTTCCACCACCTTACCTGTCCTCATTACTGGCGCGAAGGCCGCTCAGGTGAAAGCGAGGCAGCGTTTACAGCGCGACTTGCCCAGGAGCTGGAGGAGCTCATTGCCCGCGAAGGTGCGGATACGATTGCGGGGTTCTTCGCTGAACCCGTGATGGGCGCTGGCGGCGTCATTCCACCGTCGGAGGGTTACTTTCAGGCAATCCATCCGATTCTAGAGGCGCACGGTATCCCGCTGATCTCCGACGAAGTCATTTGCGGCTTTGGCCGCACGGGTGAGGTTTGGGGGTGCGAAACCTATGGGTTCATGCCCGACGCCATTATCAGCTCCAAATGCCTGACAGCAGGCTTCTTTCCTATGGGAGCCGTCATTCTGGGACCGAGCCTGACAGCGCGTCTGCAAGCTGCGTCGGAGGCCATTGATGAGTTTCCGCACGGGTTCACCGCGTCCGGTCATCCGGTTGGTTCTGCGATCGCTATGAAAGCAATTGATTTGATCTTGGAAGGCGGGCTGATGGATCAGGCCCGTGAGATCACGCCGCGCTTTGAGGCTGGTATGGCGGAAATCATGGCCCGGCATGCCAATATTGGAGAGGTGCGCGGCAAAGGGCTGATGGGGGCGCTTGAAGCGGTCCGGGACAGGGAAACGAAGACCCCTTTTGAAGGACAGCTTAGCGTGAGCGAACGCATCGCAAACGCCTGTACAGATCAGGGCCTTATCTGTCGCCCCCTTGGTCAATCCATCGTTTTGTGCCCACCGTTCATCATGACAGTGGGGCATATGGACGAGATGTTCGAAAAGCTCGATGCAGCGTTATCGGGAGTTTTTCGCGAAGTCGCTTAAGTCAGCGTTATCAGAGCTTTGCTAACTTCTCCTGAAGCTCTGCTAGCTGACGTTTGATATCGTCAAGGTCTTCGTCGTCGTCCTTCTCGGGAGCGGGTGCGGACCAGTTCGGCATCCCGCCGGTCATCGCTTTGAAGAAAGCTTCTTGTTGGGCCTTCATCGCCTCATATCCGGGCATGCCAGCCATTGGGTTCATAGCACCCATCTGATCCATGACCTTTGATTGCCCGTCGCGAAGCATCTCAAAGCTTGCCGCGAGAAATTGTGGCACGACGGATGAGGCTTGCGTCGTGTAACTCCGTACTAAATCTGTGAGCACCGTCACGGGCAGCACATTCTCCCCTTTGGACTCGTGATCCGCAATGATCTGGAGAAGATACTGGCGTGTTAGATCGTCCCCGGATTTCAAATCCACAATCTGCACTTCGCGCCCTTCACGGATGAAAGCGGCAATATCTTCCAGCGTCACATAATCCGAGGTTTCAGTATTGTAGAGACGGCGGCTCGCATAGCGCTTGATCAGCAGTGGCGCGTCGGTTTTGGTCATGGCGCGCGTATCCTCCCCGATCAGCGCCCGCTTTCGCGGCGATGCAGAACGCTACCGCGCCGCAGCGCGCGGGACAAATAAAAAAGGGCGAGCCCAGGGATATCCTGTGGCTCGCCCAGTAATCACACCGTCAATGGGAGGAAGGACGGCGTGTTCAGAAGCGAATTACTTCACTGAAGCTTTTTTCGCTGCAGAGGTCACATCATTGGTGGCCTTTTTGACAGCGGCCGTTGCCTCTTCCGTCATGTCCTTGCCTGCAGCAAGCATGAGTTCGACGGTGTCCATCTGCACCTTTTTG
>JBCCPQ010000087.1:0-9636 GCA_039024825.1 Pseudomonadota bacterium | reverse complement strand
TGGGCCCAGGCCTTCGTCGTCATCGAAGCGCGCCCCCTCGGCCAGACCCGGGCCGCGCTTGACTTGGCAGGGCGCACACCGCAGTAGACCTGCCATAACCAAGAAGGAGCCACCATGGCCGAGGCAGCCAAGGAAAAGCAGAACCCGATCCTCGAGACGCTGAAGACCGTGGTCTATGCGCTCCTGATCGCGGGCATCTTCCGCACCTTCTTCTTTCAGCCGTTCTGGATCCCCTCGGGGTCGATGAAGGACACACTGCTCATCGGTGATTTCCTCTTCGTAAATAAAATGGCCTACGGCTACAGCTACGCGTCCTGCCCGACGATCCTCATTCCGCAGATCGGCATCGATGTCGACGCGGAGGATTTCTGCGGCCTCTTCAAAGGCTCAGAAAACCGCCTTTTCGGAGGCGAGCCGGAGCGGGGCGATGTCGTTGTCTTCCGCCACCCCGTCACGGGCCGCGACTTTATCAAGCGCCTCATCGGCGTGCCTGGCGACACGATACAGATGCGTCAGGGCGTTCTCTATCTGAATGGCGAAGCGGTGGATCAGACCGAGGCTGAAGCCTTCGTGGAGACCTTTGAGCCGCAAGGCCCGCAGGGTCAGGAACCGCGCTGCGCCAATGCGCCCGTGGGCATCGGCGGGGACTGCGTGAAAGAAGCGGCCCTCGAAACGTTGCCGAACGGGTCGAGCTACCGTGTCCTCAACATCACTGACGGTTGGGTGTCCGACAACACCTCCGTCTACACGGTCCGCCCGGGCCACTACTTCTTCATGGGTGACAACCGCGATAATTCCTCTGACTCACGTCTTCCGCAATCCGTGGGCGGCGTGGGACAGGTGCCTCTGGAAGACATCGTGGGTCGTGCAGACCGGATCATGTTCTCGTCCGCCGGACGGTCGATCCTGTGGTTCTGGACCTGGCGATCCGATCGTTACTTCAAGAAGATCGAGTGAAACTGTCCGCGGACATCCGCGCATTTGAGGCCCGGATTGGGCACGGCTTTGCGCGCTCGGATCTCCTGATCACCGCGCTGACCCATGCGTCGCTGAGCTCTGCCACGCGGTCCGATAATGAGCGGCTGGAGTTCCTGGGCGACCGTGTGCTGGGACTTGTCATGGCCGAAGCGTTGCTGGACGCCGACAAGGGCGCCTCCGAAGGTCAGCTTGCGCCGCGATTTAACGCGCTCGTCCGCAAGGAAACCTGCGCTGAGATTGCGCGGGAGATCGGGTTGGGGGACGTCCTCAAACTTGGCCGTTCGGAGATGCTCAGCGGGGGGCGCAAGAAGGACGCGCTATTGGGCGACGGGATGGAGGCGGTGATCGCCGCCGTCTACCGGGATGGCGGCATGGAGGCGGCGCGCGCGATGATCCTGAGGCTCTGGGGCGACCGGATTACCGAGGTGAAAGAGGACGCCCGCGACGCGAAGACGACCCTTCAGGAATGGGCGCAGGCGCGCAAAATGCCCCCTCCTTCGTATGTAGAGACCGGGCGGTCTGGTCCGGATCATGCTCCGGAATTCACGATTGAGGCGCGCCTTGAGGACGGCACGATGGCCACGGCGAAAGCTGGCTCCAAGCGTCAGGCGGAGCAGGCCGCCGCCAAGGCGCTGATGGCGAAACTGGACGCATGATCCTGCGCCCGGAGACGCCCGCCGACCACGTGGCCATTTGTGACCTGACCTACGCGGCTTTCGCCACGCGGGACTGGTCGGACGGTACCGAGGGCGCGATCCCGGAGAGGCTGCGCGCGGCGGGTGACCTTGCGCTGTCACTCGTCGCCGAAGACGCGGGAAAACTGGTGGGGCAGGTCACCGTCTCGCCCGCGACGGTTGGCGGGGCGGGCGGCTGGTACGGAATTGGGCCCATCGCGGTCGCGCCAAGCCGCTTTCACCAGGGTATCGGGAGCGCACTCCTCCATGCCGTCATCGGCTGGGGCTGGGCCAAGGGTGCGGCGGGCCTCGTCCTGACGGGCGCTGACACCTACTATCCCCGCTTCGGGTTCGAGTCCGGGTATGTCACCTACCTTGCCACCCCCTCGAAGTACTGCCACCGTCTAGTTCTGCACGGCCCGGCAGCCACGGGTGAGATCACCTTCGCCCCCGCGCTTCAAGAAGCGGGCTAGGGACGCGTGGCACGACCGGATGCCTCCGGCGGAAGTACAAAGCACAAAGAAGGGGGGATCGCTCTTCCTGTTTTCTTTGTGCCGCTGTACTTCGGGGGTGTGGGGGCTGGCCCCCACGATGGCCGCCTCCCGCCCCAATTGACCGTTGAGAGCCAATGACAGAGCAACATCATACTCGCGCGGGCTTTGTTGCCCTCATCGGGGAGCCCAACGCCGGTAAATCCACCCTACTGAATTGGATGGTGGGGGCCAAGGTGTCCATTGTGACCCACAAGGTTCAGACCACGCGGGCGCGGATACGGGGCGTGGCGCTGGAGGGACCCGCGCAGATCGTTTTCGTGGACACGCCGGGCATTTTCCGTCCTCGCCGGAGGCTTGACCGGGCCATGGTCACGGCCGCTTGGGGTGGCGCGGCGGACGCTGACGTGACGGTCCTTTTGGTGGAAGCCCACCGCGGTGTCACGCGGGGCGTGCGGGAGATCATCGAGGCACTGGCCGACAAACCCGGCCGCCTCGCGCTTGCCATAAACAAGATCGACCGCGTTGAAGCCCCTGCGCTGCTTGCACTCACCGAAGAACTCAACGGCCTCCGTGCCTTTGAGGAGACTTTCATGATCTCTGCGGAGCGCGGCCATGGTTGCGGCGATCTTAAAGCGTGGCTCGCGCGCCAAATGCCAGAGGGACCTTGGCTTTATCCTGAAGACCAGATCGCGGACCTGCCGCTTCGCATGATCGCCTCAGAAATGACGCGCGAGAAGCTTACCCTCCGCCTGCATCAGGAGCTTCCCTATCAGCTTACCGTAGAGACGGAGGCATGGGAGGAGCGCAAGGACGGTTCCGCCCGGATTGATCAGGTGATCTATGTCGCCCGCGACGGACATAAAGGGATCGTGCTTGGCAAGAAAGGTGAGACCGTGAAGGCAGTCTCGCAAGCGTCTCGGGCGGAGCTCGAAGAGTTTCTTGGTCGAAAGTGCCACCTTTTCCTGCAGGTCAAGGTGCGCCCCGGATGGCTGGAGGAACGCGAGCGCTACTCCGAGATGGGTCTCGATTTCCGGGACGGTGAGGCTTGAGGCTGACCTCGGAGCTTTGGGTCGCAGCGTATTTGCGCCGCCTGAACCTCGAGGGCATCCATGCCTACGTCATGAAACGGGGTGATGCCACTGCGGGCGCGGTGCTGGTCAAGCTTTCAACCCTCGACGGGCGCGCCGTTTGTTTTCAGAGAAGCTTCGACCTCGAAACCGGGGTCCGTACCTGGATGGAGCTTGTCAACGGCGCGGAGGCGGACGTTGAAGCGACGCTGAGCCGACAAAAGGAGTTTGATCCGGACCTCTGGGTCATTGAGCTCGAGGACCCAAGGGGGCGGCATCTTCTCGACGAACCGGGTCTCTCGGAATGATCGAGTGGCGCGACGAAGGCGTCCTTCTCGTGGCTCGTCCCCATGGCGAGGGCTCTGCAATCATTGAGGTCCTTACCGCCCGGCATGGGCGCACGGCAGGTGTCGTTCGTGGGGGTGCATCCCGGAAACAGGCGCCGCATCTTCAGCCGGGCGCCCAGCTCGACGTCACCTGGAAGGCGCGGTTGGAGGACCATCTGGGTAGCTACACGTTCGAGCCCTTGCGCAGTCGCGCGGCGGTGCTGATGGCGGACCGCCGCGCCCTTCTGGGCTTGCAATCCGCTTGTGGCCTTCTCTCGCGGCTCCTGCCAGAGCGGGAGGAGGCGGGCGCGCTTTACGAGGAAACCACCCGTCTCTTTGATCTCATGGCGGCGACGGATGCATGGCCCTTGGCCTACTTGCGCTGGGAGGTGGCCTTACTTGAGGCGCTGGGCTACGGCCTAGATCTTACCTCCTGCGCCGTCACCGGCGCGCGGGAGCGCTTGGCGTATGTGTCACCCAAATCTGGCCGTGCGGTGTCCGAGGCCGGAGCAGGGGAGTGGGCCGCGCGACTTTTACCGTTGCCTCCGGCCCTTTTGCCCGGCGGTGAGGGCCCCGATAGCGAGATCGCTTTGGCCATGGAAACGACCGGTGCATTCTTCGCACGCGCCATGGGAGACCGCGAGATGCCCGATGCGCGCCGCCAGTTGCGTGAGTTACTCGCCCGTTGATGCGCGAAAGATCATCTCATGCCCTTCGCCCGTCAGGATGAGGACGGGCCCCGAAACTTCTGCCAGGGTGACAGCGGAAAGCGCCGCGAAGAACGCCCCTTCCGCCGCAAGGTCTGGGCAGGCGCGCTTCGTTGATGCAATCGGGCCGATGTCGATCCACGGATAGGGGACCGCTTGTGATGCGGTGAACCTGTTACAGGGGCCCTCTCCCACCACCTCGCCTTCGGCAGGGAACGCCACAGTTGCGTTTTCTGGAAAGGCCGCGCCGTCCAACTCCGAGAGTGTCCAGACCGTGCCTTCCGGGCTGAAGGCAGAGATCGTTTCATCTCCCGCGCAGGCGGCGAGGCCCAGAAAAAGCAGCAGCGACCTCACGTGTTCAGCACGGCGTCGGCGCTTGCGAGCAGTGCGTCTCGCGCGGGGATGAACTCCATCCCATATAGCTCCCGTGTCTCGCTATTGTCGGTGGGCGTGTGGAAGCCCACGAGCTGGATCGCGGATTTCACCTCCGCATCGAACAGTCCCAGGATTTTCATCAACCAGACCGGCGCGACCCGTGTTGAGATGCGCTGTTTCGGATAGGCGTCTTTCAGGATTGCAGCCATCTGAGGCATCGTCATGTAATCATTGGCTGCGACGATGCGTTTTCCAATGGTGCCGGGAAGATCGATTGCGTCGACGTGGAGCCGGCTCACGTCTTTCACATCCGCGGCTGGAAAGCCCACGTCTGGAACGGCGGGGTCCTTGCCGCTCACGATACGCTCCACAAGGGAGAGAGACGCGCCGTAGCGATTGTCGACGGGCCTGCCCATGACGAAGCCGGGATTGATGACAGTAAGCTTCATCTCGGGATGGTTTGCCACAAAGTCCCAGGCCGCCCGCTCCGCAAGGGTCTTGGATTTCACGTAGGCCCGCGCGGTGGGATGATCGAGGTCTGTCCAGTCCTTCGGGCCATAAAGATGCCCTTTGGGTCGGTCGGCGTGGATCATGGCGACAACGGAGGATGTCAGTATCACCCGCGTGACCCTCGCCGCTTGGGCTGCTTTCAGCGCCCGAAGCGTGCCGTCCACGGCAGGGCGGATCAGCTCGTCTTCGCTTTTGGGGTTTTCCAGTGGAAAAGGTGAGGCCGTATGCATGAGGACGTCCCGGCCCGCCATCGCCTCTGCCCAGCCGGCGTCCTTGCTGAGGTCAAGGGTCGTAAAGCTGAGGTTTTCCGGATCTGCCAAGGCCGCGCGGACTTCGGCTTCCCGCGACGGCGACCGCAGGGAACCGCAGACATGGTGCCCTTTGGCGAGCAGGTCCTTTGCAATGCGTTTGGCGATGAAGCCGTTCACCCCGGTCAAAAGGATGTTTTGGGTCATGGGTGTCTCCGGCACGGTTGCATTGCAGGCCCCCTCAAGATCGCGATGCAATGGCTCTGCCACAAGGGTCCTGGCGTGATCTTCAAGCTGGTTGCCGTGAATTGCGAGCAAACGGTGGGCTGCTATTCCGCGGGTGCTTCATCCGTTGTCGGGGCGCGGCCTTTCTGCGCGAGTTTTTCAGTGAGGCGTGCGCCTGTCTCTGCATCTATGCGTGGAAGCACCGCGTCGTGGCTGAGCGTCCCGGTCACTGCCTCGATGGCGGCGCACAGGTCTTGATCTGCGCCTTCGCCAAGAAAGAGCGTCTCGCACATGAGCCCTTCCACACGCAGTAACTGGTGCGCTGCCGTGACCAGGTGGTAGTAGGTGATGCCGCCCGCGGGCAATGTCTGTTCAATGTCCGATGAGCCCAAGAGCGACGTCACCGGTAGCAGCACTTCGGGTGTTTCGGCCACGCGGTTGACGAGCCTGCCCTGGGCGTGGATGCGCACGTCTGCCGAGGCAAGGAGAGGCCGCGTCGGGACCGTGCCGCCGAGGGACAGGGCCGGGATCGCGACGGGACGAAGCGCATCATTGGCTTCGAGGTCAGCCGCCGTGAACATCGCCTTATGGAGGTGGAGGAGGGGGGCTGTTGTCCCGTCTCTGAACTCAAGCTCATCGTCGCCAGGGACGAGCCGCTCTATGGGCCGCAGGCCCCGGGCCGTCTGGACAAATGTACCGGCGGCAAAACCCGTGGCAAAGGCCGGTTCGGTTGGGGATGCCATGCGTTGCCTCCTTTGTGCCGTGACACTAGCGAGACGCGCCCGGGCCTGAAAGCCGCAGCGAAGAAATTCCTAGCGAAGGAATTTCGCAAATCCCTTGAGAAGGGATTTACCGGCGCTTTTGGTGCGCGATGGGTGCCCCTTAAGACGCGGCCCAACCGTCAGGCACAAAATTCCTGCGTCAGGAATTTGCAAAACTCTTGTGCCAAGAGTTTTCCCCCGCCTAGGCCAGGAGCCTCCGCGCGATGACCTGTGCCTGAATCTCGGCAGCGCCCTCGAAGATGTTGAGGATGCGGGCGTCGCACAGGATCCGGCTGATCTTGTACTCCAGCGCAAAGCCGTTTCCGCCATGGATCTGCAACGCATTGTCGGCCGCGGCCCAGGCCACACGGGCGCCGAGGAGCTTCGCCATGCCGGCTTCGAGGTCGCAGCGGCGCCCCTCGTCCTTCTCCACCGCCGAGAAGTAGGTGAGCTGACGTGCGACCATGATTTCCACTGCCATCATGGCGAGCTTGGAGGCGACACGGGGGAAGTTGACGAGTGACTTGCCAAACGCCTGCCGGTCCAAGGCGTACTTCATGCCCTCGTCCAAAGCAGATTGCGCGACCCCGACCGCGCGGGCGGCGGTTTGGATGCGGGCGCTCTCAAACGTTTCCATGAGCTGCTTGAAGCCCTTGCCTTCTTCGCCGCCAAGGAGGTTCTCGCCCTTCACTTTAAAGTCGTCGAGATTGAGGGTGTATTCCTTCATGCCCCGGTAGCCGAGGACCTCGATCTCGCCGCCAGAGATGCCCTCGTCCTGCCAGGGCTCTTCATCGGTGCCGGGTGTTTTTTCGGCGAGGAACATGGACAGGCCACGGTAATCGTCCGTGTCGGGTACTGTACGTGCCAGCACGGTCATCACGTGGGTGCGGGCGGCGTGTGTGATCCAGGTTTTATTCCCGTTGATCACCCAATCCCCATGCTCGTCTTTCTTGGCGCGGGTCTTGAGCGCGCCAAGGTCGGAGCCAGTGTTCGGCTCTGTGAAGACAGCCGTCGGCAGGATTTCCCCCGACGCGAGGCCCGGCAGCCACTTTTCTTTCTGGGCCTCCGTGCCACCGCAAAGGATGAGTTCTGCTGCAATCTCTGACCGGGTGGCGAGCGAGCCCACACCGATATAGCCGCGGCTGAGCTCCTCAGAGACGACGCACATCGACGCTTTCGACAGCCCGAGGCCGCCATGCTCCTCCGGGATGGTCAGTCCGAAGACGCCCATCTCGGACAGTTCCTCGATCGTGTCCATCGGGATGAGTTCATCCTTGAGGTGCCACTCATGGGCGTACGGCTCCACCTTCTCCAGGGAGTAGCGACGGAACTGTTCGCGGATCATCTCGAGCTCTTCCTCGAGCCCGGAGCGGCCAACGATTGTGTTTTGCTGCTCCTGCATCAGAGCGACAAGGCGCAGGCGCGCTTCTTGCGTGTTGCCGCGCTCACAAAGCTGCATCACGGCGGGTGCCATGAGGGCGCGTTGGTCCTCCTGGCTGAGCCCCAGATCCTGCAGGCGGACGACCTCGCCCTGGTTCATTTGCATGCCGCCATAGATCTGCCAGAGGTATTCCCCGAAAGCGATCTGGTGGATGAGCTTCTCGAGTTCCCCTAACTGGCCCTCGGCGTCGAGCTTTTCGGCCCAGGCCTGCATTTGCTTCAGCGATTCAGCGTATGTTGCCAGCCACGCAAAGCCGTGGGCGGCTGTCTGGTGCGCATCAACGAGCGCACCGGAGACACGCCCATTTTCAGTGACCATCTCTGCGAGGGCAGCCTTCGCGCGCGCCGTGATGTCGTCCACGGGGCCAAGCGCCTCGCGCGTCAGATCCAGAAGGCCGGCAAGCACCGGCGTCGTCATTTGCATCTGTCCATCATGGGCCATGGCGCACCTCGATCTCTAGTGGGATATTCGAACTCTCTGGCAGCTAGAGTGTTTGCACCCGCAGCGCAACATTAATTCACGAGAATCCTTGAGAACGCATTAAAGTGTCGCGGCGAAAAGTGCGCGGGTCTCTGGCAGCTCCGGCCCCCTGAGCGTATCACCCGCGCCATGGATCTGAGCCTCATAGCCGAGCTGGGCGTGACTGTCGTCGCTCTCTCAGCGCTGATCGCCTTCGTGGCGGGGACGATCAAGGGGGCTATCGGCTTTGCACTGCCCCTCATCATGATCTCGGGCCTGAGTTCCATCATGGCACCGCCTTTGGCGCTTGGAGCGATGCTTTTGCCCGTTCTGATGACGAACGCGCTGCAGACGTTTCGCACCGGGCTTGGCCCGGCCATCAAGGAAGCGCGCACCGTCTGGCGCTACATCCTTATAGTCTGCGTTGCGATTGTCCTCGCGGCGCAGTTCGTCACAGCGATCCCGACCCAGATATTCTATTTCATCCTCGGCGTGCCGGTGGTGATCTTGTCGCTGATTCAGCTGTTCGGTGTGAAGATCGTGGTGCCCGAAGCGCGGCGTGGCGCTGTCGAGTGGGTGGTGGGACTGATCTCTGGCATCCTGGGGGGGTTGGCGGGAACCTGGGGTCCGACGACGGTCCTTTATCTCATCGCGATCGAGACGCCCAAGGCGCGTCAGATGATTGTGCAGGGGGTGATCTACGGCACGGGATCCGTGGCCCTCTTTTTGGCCCATCTGCAGAGCGGGGTACTGAACGGTCAAACGGCACCGTTTTCTGCGGCTCTGCTGATCCCTGCGGGCCTTGGTATGGCGCTGGGCTTCTGGCTCCAAGACCGCATGGACCAAGACCGCTTCAAGCAAGTGACGCTCATCGTGTTGGTGGTGGCGGGACTGAACCTGATCCGGAAGGGTCTGATAGGGTGACGCTCAACGGTTGGTTCTGTTTTAAAAGTCTGCGCTGAAAACACGGGGTCTGCCGTGCTACTGATGTGTTGGCTGGGTGCTTTACGGCAAGGAGGAGGCTGACATGGTGGACGTCACAGGAAGTCGAGATTGCGGCAACTCCCCCAAGAACAGGTTTGCGCAGACCATCGGTGTCGCAATAGAAAGCGGTGAATTCCTAGAAGAGGCCTTCCCGACAGACATAATTTGGGAGCACGGAGGCGGGGAAGCTCAGGGACAAGACGCCGTTGAGGCTGCTCTGGCCGAGGTGGATGTGCCTGAAAGTGTCGTTGTTGAGCACGCGATTACACACGGCAAAACGGGTGCCGCATCCGGCTTCTCAACCTTGCGAAATGGTGAAACGCGACGCTTCAGCCATGTCATCGAGTTCACCAATACCAAGGCGAACAAGGTCGCGAGGATCAAAAG
>JBCCPQ010000086.1:0-9697 GCA_039024825.1 Pseudomonadota bacterium | reverse complement strand
GGCCTCAGATCGGGCCAGCCAGCCCATACGGGGCGCAGCGGTTGAAGAGGTTGGGGCGAGGGTGGTCATGTCGGTCTCCGGTGTCAAAGTGGGTTGGTCGGGTTAATGTGAATTCGTTTCACATCACAGATATGCGAGCCCAAAGGTCGGGAGACAAGGGTCAATGTAAAACTATTTTACATATCTCAATAGTATCATTTTATATCAATTACTTATTGGTGGTGTATCGTGCCATTTTCAGTCTTGCGTAGCACCCGTTGCGCACTTGTAACGGCAAAAATTGCCGCCGCCTCCTTCGGGCGACTTGAGGGAGTGGACCGGACCCATGAACTTGGTTCCGCGCTTTTGATGCGTCCAACGGGTAAGGGTTTCCGCACTGTGCAGACGGCACGAACTCGGTCATTACCACCGCATTTTACACCACCTTTTTTAATCTAAATACTTTAACTACGGCTATTTTCATGACTCCATTTTCCCGGCTACCGGCCGCCCATCACGCGTCCGCGACACTTCCAACAAAACCATCATCTCAAGAGGCACGACCAAAAGCGTTCCACCGAGCTGCCCCCGAGTTGCAATTCTGGGGCTACGAGACCGGTAACGTTCTCGCATCTCTCGCCGGTATCGGTGGCTTTGCCGTTTTCTCGACGGCGTCTGATCTCGCGCAGTCGGCGGATGGGGCTGGCGGGGCATCCCGACTTTGGCACGTGTTTACGAACGTTCCAGAGCTGGCCGCGACTCTGGGCATCATCCTGCTGGTGTTAGTGACCTTTGCTATCCGCCTTGTCCTTTCTGAAAAAAGCAAGGCGCGTGGTGTCGGTCTCCGCGCGGATATGGCACTGATGCGGGTCTCGCTCATACTGGCGGCGATGACTGCGCTTTGGGGCGCGAACTGGATGACGCTTGCCGCCGTCAGCTTTGCCTCCGGGTCCGCACTCATCCGGTTGACCTATCATGCTCCCCGTTTCCTGAAATATGGCGCCGGCATGCTCATGATTGGTGGCGCGTGCCTGATTTGCTTTGCTGCCTCCGCGCTTGAGCCTGGGGTCGTGGCAGTATGCCTAGCGCTCAATGGTGTGTATGTGATCGCGGCAGGGGCGATGGCCTATGGGTCTGCGGTTGCCATGGACGGACCGAGCGCTACAGGCCTGCTGGATCGCGCCGTAGTGTGGACTGCAAGTCATGTGGCCAAGCCTGCAATCTTCTGGCTGCCGCGCGCGGTGAAAGACGCTCAGCCGCTCTACACCTCCATGTGGGCGCGTCTCCCGTGGCGCGTAGCCTTGGCGCTTGCCGTGACGCTTACAGCAGCACCCGGTGCGGATGCACTTGTTCTCGCGAGCCTTCTTTGGGTCATGGGCGATATCGCTTTTGGCGCTATGGATCGCCCGGGCAAAGGTGATCGTTAAACCGTGAAGTGTGCGATCTCTCCGCCAGAGATCGCCTGAAGCTCTACCGGTGTGAGACCGAAAAGATGCCGCGGGGTGCCTGCTGCGGCATAGATCTGATCAAAGCTCATAAGACTTTGGTCGATCCAAGCCCGAGGCGGAGAGAGGTGGCCAAGTGGGGCGACACCGCCAATAGCAAAGCCTGTCTGCGCCCGTATTACGGCGGCATCGGCCTTGCCAAGCGGCTCCTCAGCCACCGCGCTCGCGAGCGCCACATCTACCCGCTTGGCCCCTGAGGTCAGAAAGAGCTTCACCGCGCCAGAGGACTGCCCGAGCAGGAAAATGGAGTTGGCAATCTGCGCCACCTCGCAGCCGAGCGAGGCAGCAGTTTCTGCCGCTGTTCGCGCCTGGCCGACCTCCACGATCTCCCGGTCCATCCCCAGCGCTTCCAATGCCGCCTTTACGCGTTTTAGGCTCTTTGACATGGCGTGCAGCCTACGCGCGCTCCATTGACGCCGCCAGCCCTTCCGCCATGGTCAGAGACATGACCGCAAAGACCCTCGCGGCGCGCATCACGCGCGTGCCACTGGCCTTCGACCCCGACCGGGGCCGCGAGGTGTCCGCGCAGTTCGGCGCAACCGGACCGCTGGCAAACCTTCTGACCGGGGCAGGGGGCTCAAGCCCCTATCTCCATCGTCTTCTCCTTGCTCACAGGGAATGGGCGGAAAAGGCGTTTGACAATCCGGAGGCCGCACGTGACGGTCTCATGGTTCCAGATAACTTACGCCGAGATAAGGCCCGCCTCGCGCTTCTCACCGGTCTGTGTGACTTGGGCGGGGTCTGGTCCTTGGAGGAAGTCACAGGCGCGCTCACCGATTTCGCTGACGCCGCTCTGGCGCGCGCCCTTGATGACGCCCTTGCTCCCCTGATCCGCACGCGAAAATTGCCCGAGGACACGCGCCTTTTCGCGCTCGCCATGGGAAAGATGGGCGCCCGGGAGCTCAACTACTCGTCCGACATCGATCTCATCTGTCTCTTCGATGACAATGGGCTCAACGACCCAGGAACACATCGGTCCCATCTCATTCGTGCCGCGCGCGCGGCCATGAAACGGCTCTCCGAAGTCACGGCCGAGGGCTACGTTTTCCGCACAGATCTGCGACTGCGCCCCGATGCTGCGGTGACGCCAATCGTCCTTTCTACGTCGGCGGCAGAAGCCTACTACGAAAGCGTTGGCCGTACGTGGGAGCGCGCCGCCCACATCAAGGCGCGCGTCGCAGCGGGCGACCGCGAAGCCGGGGCGCACTATCTAAGAGAGCTCGCACCGTTTATCTGGCGTCGCCATCTGGACTTCGCGGCCATCGAAGATGCGCACGGGATGCTGACCAAGATACGCGAGCACAAAGGGCTTCACGGTCCGATCACGCTGCCCGGTCACGACATGAAGCTCGGCCGCGGTGGCATCCGGGAGATCGAGTTCTTCGCTCAGACCCGTCAGCTCATTGCCGGGGGGCGAGACCCGAGCCTCCGCGCGGCAGGGACGCGCGGAGCGCTTTCGGCGCTCACGAGGGCGGGGTGGGTCAAGGAAGAGACGCGACTGGCCCTCGACGCGGCCTATGCGAGCCACCGAGAGGTCGAACACCGCCTGCAGATGCTTCGAGATGCTCAGACCCACAGCCTGCCGCATTCCGATGAAGGGCTCGACCGCCTCGCCGCCTTCATGGGACTCACACGGGATGCGCTCGAAAGCCGCCTATCCGATACTCTGGAAGAGGCCCACGCCCTCACTGAACCGTTCTTCGCCCCAAGTAGTTCAATTCGACCGTCCGATGGCCCAGTTTCCGGGTTCGGAACGGATGTTACTCACCGCTGGCAGACGTATCCTGCACTGCGTTCAGAACGGGCCGCGCGGCTCTTTGACCGCATCGGTCCGCGCATCATGGAACGCCTTTCTCGCGCGGATGACCCGGAGCGCGCTCTTCGACACTTTGATGCATTTCTTGCCGGACTGCCTGCGGGCGTGCAGGTCTTCTCTCTCTTCGAAGCGAGTCCTGAGCTCGTCACGCTTCTGGCTGACATCGCTGCCGTCGCGCCAGCGCTGGCCGAATATCTCGGGCGTAATGCGCATGTCCTTGACGCCGTCCTCGATGGCCGCTTTTTCCAAGCATGGCCGGGATTGCCGGCGCTCGACGCGATGCTCGCGGAGAGGGTTTTGGCCGTCGATGATTACGAACTCAAACTCGACGAAACCCGCATCTGGATGAAGGAATGGCACTTCCGCGTTGGGGTCCACCTTTTACGCGGGCTCATTACGGCTGAAGAAGCAGGGCATCAGTATGCAGAGCTGGCGGAGGCAACTCTGGCTGTTCTCTACCCAGTTGTCGCCGACAATTTTGCCTTGCGCCACGGGCCTGCACCTGGGCAGGGGGCTGCATTGGTGGCGATGGGGTCTTTAGGAGCGGGGCGGCTCCATGCAGCGTCGGACCTCGACCTTTTGGTGATCTATGACGCGGACGGGGTGGAGACCTCCAAGGGCCCAAAGCCCCTCGCGACTCGGTCCTACTATGCGCGGTTCACGCAGGCTCTTATCACTGCGCTGTCCGCGCCGACCGCTGGAGGCAAGCTCTATGAGGTCGACATGCGTCTGAGGCCATCTGGCCGCAATGGGCCGCTTGCGACTTCTCTGGCCGCATTTGCCGCCTACCAGCAGGACGAAGCCTGGACATGGGAGCATCTTGCGCTGACCCGTGCCCGCGCTGTGGCCGGAGTCCCAGAAGTGGCTGCCGCCATCGAAAAGGTTCGATGTCGGGTTATTGCACAGCCCCGAGACCGCAGGCGCGTCGCCACGGACGTCGCTGACATGCGCCGCCGCATCGTCGAAGCACGTCCGGGTGAAGGCGGTTTGGCGGCAAAGGATGGACCCGGGCGGCTGCAGGATCTTGAGCTATTCGCGCAGGCCGCGGCGCTTATGGCCGGAAGCGACGCACGAGAGATAAATGCCCAGCTCACGGCCGGTGGCGAAAGCGCCCTGATCAGGACTGCTGATCTCTTTTGGAATGTGCGTGCCATCACAAGGCTGGTTCTTAAGCCAGGGTCTTCAACTTCAGCGCTCAGTGGCGCCGGACAGGCGCGGCTGCTCCTGCGCGGAACTGACCTCAATACCATGGAAGAACTGGCAGCACGTCTCGCCAAGGATAGTCGCGAAGCGGCAGATCATGTCGCACACCGCCTTGCTGCCTGGGGCAGCGGCGACTAGCTCCCGATGAAGAAGGAGAGAACCGATGGACCTCAAAAACGCCGACCCGAAGGGCCTGATCCATGAGAGCTACCGGATAGAGGGCATTACAGCAGGCGAATGCCGGTCGATCTTTCTGGACTGGGCGTTGAGCGTCCCCGTCGGTGCTGATCCTAAGGTCAGCGTCCGGTACTTGCTGGGTGTTTACGGCGAGGCCAAAGATCATCCAATGACGGCGACCCTCACCGAGGCGCTGGAAGAAAGCCCCACCGCGAAACGGCGCGGCGGTCGGGCGGCACGGGTAGGACAGTAGCTATCGGAGTGCCGTAGCCTCGGACGCGAGCGCCGTAATGCCGGTCCAATCCCCAGCGGCAACCGCCTCTTTTGGGGCGACCCAGCTTCCCCCGACACACAACACGTTTGATAGCGCGAGGTAATCGCCCGCATTCTTCAGACTGACGCCGCCCGTTGGACAGAAACGCACCTGCGGTAAAGGCGACGCGAAGCTGGCAAGCGCTATCGCACCACCGGACGCCTCGGCTGGAAAGAACTTCTGAACCGTATAACCGTGGTCGAGAAGGGCCATAACCTCTGTGGCCGTTGCAGCGCCGGGCAAAAGCGGCAGCTCATTGAGCCGACAGGCATCGATGATGTCCTGTGAAGAGCCCGGCGAAACACCAAAGGTTGCCCCAGCTTCCTTGGCGCGTTCTACATCGCGCCCGGTGAGCAAAGTGCCTGCTCCCACGATGCCACCTGTGATGCCCGACATCTCACGAATGGCGTCAAGCGCTGCCGCCGTCCGCAGCGTCACTTCCAGGGCAGGCAAGCCACCTGCCACAAGCGCGGCGGCAAGATCCGCGGCACTGCCGGCATCTTCCACCACAAGCACAGGCACCACCGGCGCAGCCCTGCAAATTGCTTCGGCTGCCTGCGATTGCTCAGCGGGTGTCATCTCTTTCTCCCTCAGACCACGCGGGCGCCGGACATGGCCGGGCTCGCATTCTGGCGGAACACTTCAAAGAGCTCACGCCCCACTCCATGCCCATTGTTGCTCAGATCCGGCTGAGCGGGCGTTCTGTGATCCCAGTCGCTTAGGTTCTCGATGATACCCGCCTTCGCGTCCACCCGGATGATGTCCCCATCCTCCACAAAGGCGAGGGGGCCACCATCAGCCGCCTCAGGCGACACATGTATCGCCGCGGGAACCTTGCCTGATGCACCGGACATGCGTCCATCGGTGACTAAGGCCACCTTGATCCCGCGATCGAGACAAACGGACAGGCAGGGCGTCAGATTGTGCAGCTCAGGCATGCCGTTTGCCTTCGGACCCTGAAAACGCACCACGACCACGGTGTCTTCAGTGAACTGACCGCGCTGGAACGCCTGCTTTACGGCAGCCTGGTCTTCAAAAACCCGGGCCGGGGCGGTGATCTCTTGCAAGTGTTCGGCCACCGCAGACACTTTCATCACTCCAGTACCCAGCCCACCGGAGAGCCGCTTCAGCCCGCCTTGCGGCTGAAATGGATCGTCAGCCGAGCGGACGATCTTATCGTTAAGAGACACGCGAGGCCCGTCGACCCACACCGCCCTCCCGCGGCTGAGCTGCGCTTCGCTTGCGTAGTCACGAAGACCTTCGCCTTTAACCGTCAAGGTATCGTCGTGGAGGAGACCCGCCTCGACGAGTTCACCGATCATGTAGCCGAGGCCGCCCGCCGCGTGAAAGTGGTTCACGTCCGCGAGCCCGTTTGGGTAAACCTTCGCCATAAGCGGGGTCACCGCGCTGATATCGGCAAAGTCCTCAAGTTCGAGGATCACACCCGCCGCGCGAGCCATTGCGGGCAGATGCAGGATCAGATTGGTGGAGCCGCCGGTGGCCATTAGCCCGACAATCCCGTTGACGAAGGCTTTCTCATCAAGAACACGGCACACCGGTCGGTAGTCATTACCGAGCGCCGTTATTCTCAAAGACTGTTTCACCGCTGCCACCGTCAAAGCGTCCCGGAGCTCAGTCCCCGGATTGACGAAGGACGAGCCGGGCAGGTGAAGCCCCATGAATTCCATAAGCATCTGGTTCGAGTTCGCGGTGCCGTAGAACGTGCATGTTCCAGGCCCATGATAGGAGGCCATTTCTGCGGCCATGAGCTCTTCCCGACCACATTCGCCCGCAGCAAATTTCTTGCGGACGGCGGCTTTTTCATCATTGGGGAGGCCGCTGGTCATTGGGCCTGCCGGGATAAAGATGCCGGGGATGTAGCCGAACGTCGCTGCCCCTATGATGAGGCCGGGCACGATCTTGTCGCAAACGCCAAGATAAACCGCCGCGTCATAGCAATTGTGCGAGAGCGCCACACCGGTCGACAGCGCAATGACGTCCCGCGAAAAAAGCGAGAGCTCCATACCAACCTGACCCTGCGTGATCCCATCACACATGGCCGGAACGCCGCCCGCCACCTGTGCCGTTGCTCCTGAACTTCGCGCGGTTTGCCGGATCAGTTCCGGGAAGCGTTCATATGGCTGATGGGCGCTCAGCATATCGTTGTAAGCCGTCACAATACCAAGATTAGGCGCGCGCCCCTTCGCTAGCGTCTCCTGCGCCTCAGGTATCGCAGCGTAGGCGTGCGCCTGATTTCCGCAGGTCAGATGCGCCCGGCGCGGTCCTTCAGCCGCCGCTGCTTCCATGCGTGCCAGGTAGGTCGCGCGAAGCGTGGCCGAACGGGCAATGATGCGATCAGTGACTTGGGCAATTCGGTCATGGAGTGGCATTCCGCTTCTCCTTTGGATCTCTTTCCCGGGCTCTTTAGGCGCAATCCCCCGGAGATGATAGCGCTAACAACGCGATCTCCATCCAAAATTCGTCTCTATTGTCATCACAGCATCAATCGATCGCTGTTGCCAATGTGGCAACACCAAGGGCTTTCGAGACCGCATTTTCCTCAGTTCTGCCCAAATTGGGCCCCGTTTCAGGGTCATTAACCAATCAACTGATGGGTGAGCATTAAGGGAGACCCCGACATGACCCGATTCATGCGTTTCATTTCGATCACGGCGGTTGCAGCTTCGGTAAGTGCATGCAGCACGTTCGATCCGGCGACGCGGAGTGCCCCGCTTGAGGTGCCTGGCATTCAGGCCGTTTCGCCGTCCTTCGACGTGACTGAGTTGCGTGTGTCCGTCCCGCGCGACCTTCGCGTATCGGAAGCCAACGTCTACTATCCCATCGCAGACATCGTCTGGCGCGGCGATCCCATCGGCGACCGCCACGTGCAAGTGCGCGATCTCATGGGCGAAGCGATGCAGCGCGGCACTGACCAGCTTGAAGGCGTGCAGCCGGTCTCAGTTGAAATCGACGTCACGCGGTTCCACTCCTTGACGGAAAAGGCGCGCTACAGCGTGGGCGGGGTCCACTCCATCAAGTTCAACATGACGGTGCGCGATGCCACGACAGGTGCAATTATCGTGCCGACGCGTCTCGTGAACGCGGATCTCAGCGCTCTGGGTGGCCGTGCAGCCATGGAAGCGGAGCGGAACGGCGTTACGCAAAAGAGCCGCATCTCAAACCATCTCGCGCACCTGATCAAACAGGAGCTATCACGCCCGCTGATGGCCAGCGGCGGAGAGGTCTGAAGCGCAACCAAAGCGCATCCAAGCTACACATTCGGAAACGGAATACCTAAAGGGGGTGGCATGTCGCTGCCCCCTTTGCCCGTTGTGCGCCTGAAACCGAAAATGGACCCACGCCGCATCCGGTTCGGGCATCCATGGGTCTACGCCAACGAGCTTGTCCTTGACCGGCGCACGAAGGCACTTGCCGCCGGCACAGTGGCTCTTTTGGAAGACAGCAACCGCACACCACTCGCAGCGGTAGGCTTCAATGCCGCGTCCAAGATCGCCGGCCGCGTGCTCAGCCTAGATCCAGAATCGCCTATCGACTCAAACTGGCTCGCAGGCAAGATCGACGCGGCGCTTGCCCTTAGGACGCAGGTCTACGACGCTCCATTCTATCGCCTTGTCCATGCGGAAGGGGATGGGCTCCCGGGAGTTGTCATCGACCGCTTTGGCGACACAGCAGTTCTGCAGGCCAACGCCGCATGGGCCGATGCCATGAAAGACGACTTCGCCCGTATCCTCTCTGCCCGCGGCATGCCGAACGTAATTCTTAACGGCACAGGGCGCGCGCGGAGCCTCGAAGGGCTGCCGGAACTGCGGGAAGTGATCGCGGGGCAGGGGCCAGAAGCCCCTTTGCCCGTCCCCATGAACGGCGCAATTTACATGGCAGACCTCATGGGTGGCCAAAAAACTGGCCTGTTCTTCGACCAACGCCCGAACCACGCGTTCCTGCAACCTTTCGCGAAGGGCGCGCGTGTTCTGGATGTTTTCTCCCACGTCGGCGGATTTGGCCTCGCTGCACTGGCCGCCGGGGCGGCCCATGTGACCGCAATCGACGGCTCAGAACCCGCTTTGGCCCTCGCGCGGGAGGGCGCAGCGCGCATGAAGGGGGCTACGGACCGACTGACCACTGACAAGGCCGACGCGTTCGCGGCGTTAGAGGCCCGAGCAGGAGAGAGCTATGAGATCGTCATTTGCGATCCGCCAGCCTTCGCGCCGTCGAAACAGGCCCTCGATGCTGGCCTACGCGCGTACGAGCGGATCGCCCGGCTCGCAGCCCCTCTCGTCACGCCGGGCGGGATCCTTGTCCTTTGCTCCTGCTCCCACGCTGCTGACCTCAACAAGTTTCGCGCGGCGAGCCTGAAGGGGATCGGGCGGGCCGGGCGCAGGGGCCAGATTCTGCACACCGGCTTCGCAGGTCTCGACCACCCGCAGCATTCTGCGCTGGCTGAAAGCGGATACCTCAAAGCCCTCTTCATGAGGCTGATGTGAAGATCCTCCTCGACGCATGCGTCCTCTATCCGACGGTCCAACGAGAGATTTTACTGAAGACGGCACGCGCAGGAGTGTTCACGCCGCTGTGGTCCGACCGCATTCTGGAGGAGTGGCGCCGTGCTGCCGCTCGCCACGGACCCGTGGGCGAGGCGCAGGGGGGGGGAGGGATTGCCGTTATGCGTGGGGGGGGGCGGGATGG
>JBCCPQ010000085.1:0-9858 GCA_039024825.1 Pseudomonadota bacterium | reverse complement strand
TTTCATGCCGGGGCCGCCGCCGGTGCGTTCGACAACCAGCATCTGCACGTCGCCGCAGATTTCCATCGCTTTGTCTGCATTCGCTTTGAGCGGCGTGTTCTTGCCGCCGCGCGGTGCCTGATCGGCGGTGACCACGAGGGAGGCCTCACAGCCCTGGATCCTTGCGGCCAGCGCGTCCGGAGAAAACCCGCCGAAAACGATGGAGTGGATTGCACCGATGCGCGCGCAGGCCAGCATGGCGTAGGCTACCTCCGGGATCATCGGCATATAGAGGATCACGCGATCACCTTTGCCGACGCCGAGTGATTTGTAGACATTCGACAGCTTGCACACCTGCTCGTGGAGCTCGCGGTAGGTGATGTGCTTTGAGACGCTCGGGTCGTCGGCTTCCCAGATGATCGCCGCCTGATCGCCGCGCGTTTCAAGATGCCGGTCGATGCAGTTCGCAGCCACGTTGAGCGTGCCGTCTTCGAACCATTTGATGGAGACGTTCGGATGCTCGTACGTGGAATTCTTGACCTTTGTGAACGGCTTCATCCAATCGATACGCTTGCCGTGCTCTGCCCAGAAGGCGTCGGGGTCGGCGATGGAAGCGGCATACATTTCGTCATACGTCGCGGCGTTCGCGTGGGCGTTTTCAGTGAAATCGGGGGAGGGGGCGTAGGTCTTTTTGCTCTCATCCAGCATGGCGGCGGTCCTTTGATGTCGTGTCGCGAGGCCCGTGCGGGCCTCGCGGGTCGTCAGATGGCGAGGTATTCGGCGCGCAGCTTTTCGTCGTCGAGCACTTCTTGAGCGGAGCCGTCGTAGACGACTGTGCCAGTGTCGAGGATGACGGCGCGATCCGCGAGTTTCAGCGCGGCGACGGCGTTCTGCTCCACGATGACCGTGGTGATACCCTGGTCGCGAATGTGGCCGAGCGTCTTGGCGATCTCCTGCACGATGACGGGGGCGAGACCCTCATAGGGCTCGTCCAGGAGAAGCACCTTGATGTCCCGGCAGAGCGCGCGGGCGATGGAGAGCATCTGCTGTTCGCCGCCTGAGAGGGTCACACCCTCCTGTTTGCGGCGCTCACCGAGCCGAGGGAACAGATCGTAGACCCGGTCAAGCGACCAGCCTTTCGGCGGGGCGATCTGCGCGAGTTGCAGGTTCTCTTCCACTGTCAGGCCGGGGATGATGCGCCGATCTTCCGGGACGAGGCCCAGACCCGCTTGCGCGGCCTCGTGGGAGGCCATTTCATGGAGCGGCTGGTGGTCCAGCCAGATCTCCCCATGCGTTACAAGGGGTGAGCCCGTGCGCGCAATGGCGCGCAATGTGGACGTCTTGCCGGCCCCGTTGCGTCCCAGAAGAGCGAGGATCTCCCCCTCATGGATGTTAAAGCTGACGCCCTGCACGATGTAGCTTTCGCCGTAATACGCGTGCATGTCGTAGACGCTGAAATAGGCCGGTGCCGTGGCCGCATGGTTGGCATTTGGGTTGAATGGTTGGTTCATCTCTTCTCTCCCTGTCGGGACTAAGACCCTTCTAGCGTCTTAGCTTATGCTCTTCTGCGAAGAGCCGAGCTTCGCAGAAGCGAGTTAGTTAAGAATATTCGCAGAATATTCTTAGGGTTAGACCTGGGCTTCGCCGAGATATGCTTCGCGTACCTTGGGATGGCCTTTGATGTTATCGGGCGTTTCCTCCACCAGCGGTGTTCCTTGAGCGAGGACGGTGATCCTTTCTGCCAGGGAAAACACCACGTGCATGTCGTGTTCGATGATGCACATGGTGATGTTGCGCCGGTCTCGGATCGTTTTGAGAAGATCGATCGTGTTGTTGGTATCCGCGCGCGCCATGCCAGCGGTGGGCTCATCAAGGAGGAGGAGGCGTGGCTGCTGGCTCAGGCACATGGCCATCTCCAGCCGTCGCTTGTCGCCCCGGGAGAGGGAGGCGGCGTGCATGCCCTCTTTTTCGAGCATGTTGACGTCCTCGAGGATGTGCCGCGCGGCGTCCCGGATATCACCTTCGTCGCGGACCGCTGCAAAGGCAGAGAGCTTGTAGGCGCCATCGCGCTTGGCAAAGCACGCAATCATCACGTTCTCGAGCACGGTGAGGTCACCGAAGATCTCGGGCGTCTGAAAAACCCGGCTGATCCCCATCTGGTTGATCTCGTGCGGCGTGCGCCCGAGCACCGAGTTGCCGTCGAACATAACCGACCCTGAGTCCGGAATGAGCTTTCCAACGAGGCAGTTCAGTAGGGTGGATTTGCCCGCGCCGTTCGGCCCGATGATCGCGTGAACGGTGTTTTCTTTCACGCTCAGGTTCACTTCGCTCAGCGCCTGCAATCCGCCGAAGCGCTTGCCGACATTTTTGACTTCAAGAATTCCCATGTCTTGCGCTCCTTATTCTGCCGGTTCGACCTGGCCGGATTCGGCCTGCTTGCCGCGCTTTCCGCGCACCCAGCTGCCAATTTTCCTGCCGCCTTCGACGAGACCGCCGGGCAGGAAGATGATGACGGCCATGAACATCAGGCCAAGCGTGAGGTGCCAGCCCTTACCAATGAACGGGTACACGATGGAGACGAGGAACCCTTCCAGCCAGTCCGGTGCAAAGGAGAACCACACTTCCAGCGTCGCCTTGTTTATCTTCGAGAAAATGTTCTCGAAGTACTTGATGAGGCCCGCGCCGAGAACCGGACCGATGAGCGTTCCGACACCGCCGAGGATGGTCATGAGGACCACTTCCCCGGATGCCGTCCACTGCATGCGCTCTGCGCCTACCTGGGGGTCCATGGCCGCCATGAGACCGCCTGCGAGACCGGCATACATGCCGGAGATCACAAAGCAGGCCAGCATGTAGGGACGAGTGTTGAGGCCCGTGTAGCTCAGGCGGTTCTGGTTGGACTTGATGGCGCGCAGCATCAGGCCGAACGGCGACCGGAAGATGCGGATGGCGATGTAGAAGGACACCAGCATCACAATCGCGCAGATTGCGTAGCCCCAGTTCAGTGTCCAGAGCCAGTTACCGACAGCGATTTCCTGGCTTGCACTCATCTCGAGCCCGAAGAGCGACGGTTTCGGGATGTTGCCGTCTGCCGTCACTGACCCGCCACCGAGGAATTCCGGCAGGATGCGCGGATCGCTGAGAGCAGGCTGGAGGCCGGTTTCCCCGCCCGTGATGGGCGTGAGAACGGAGGCCGCGAGAACAAACGCCATCTGTGCGAAGGCGAGTGTCAGGATCGAGAAGTAGATCCCGGAGCGGCGCAGGGAGATCCATCCTATGGCAAGCGAGATGATGCCTGCAATGAGCGTCGAGAAGATGATCGCGGGGATCACATTCATGCTCAACAGTTTCAGCATCCACATACCCGCGTAGGACCCTGCGCCGAGGAAGGCGGCGTGCCCGAAGCTTAGGTAACCCGTCAGGCCGAAGAGGATGTTGAACCCGATCGCGAAGATCCCGAAGATCACAAAGCGCTGCATCAGGTCAGGATATCCCGCGTTGAACTGCGCCATGGCCGACCCCTCCGGAAAGGGGTTCAGGAGCACAGGCGCGAAGACCACGAGGAGCGCCACGATGGACAGAAGGGTGAAGTCTTTCTTGTCGAGACCAAGCATGGATTAGTCCTCCATCACGCCCTTGCGACCCAGGAGGCCACGGGGACGGGTAAGCAGAATGATGATGGCGGCCAGGTAAATGACGACCTGGTTGATGCCGGGCAGGAACTCGATGACCTCCCGCATGGAGGCAAAGCTCTCCAGAATGCCGAGGACAAACCCTGCCAGTACGGCGCCGGGCAGGGAGCCCATGCCCCCCACGACGACCACCACGAAGGAGATGACGAGGAAGTCCATGCCCATGTGATAGTTGGGCGACACAATGGGCGTGTACATGACCCCCGCGAGGCCCGCCACGGCGGCAGCTATGCCGAACATGATCGTAAAGCGCCGGTCGATGTTGATCCCGAGCAGCCCCACGGTCTCCCGGTCGGCCATGCCTGCGCGCACGACCATTCCGAAGGTGGTGAACTGGAGGAAGGCGAAGACCGCGGCGATGACGATCATGGCGAAGAGGAAGTAGACGATGCGCCAGTAGGGATAGATGATTGCTCCCGGATCCATCCCGATTGCTGCGCCGAAGTCAAAGGACCCGATGAAGGCGTCAGGGGCCGGTGCGGGGATCTGGTTGGCGCCGAAGTAGTACTTGATGATCTCCTGAAGCACGATCGCGAGGCCGAAGGTCACGAGGATCTGGTCTGCGTGCGGGCGCTTGTAGAAGTGCTTGATCAGGCCGCGCTCCATGGCGACGCCGATGGCGATCATGATCGGAATCGAGAAGATGATCGAGAGCGGGACGGCCCAGTCGATGATGGTGGCACCCGCCGATTCACCGAACCAGTCATATATGTAGGGGACATCGACCTTGAGGGGATTGCCCAGAAAGTCTGTTCGCGTCTCATCCACCACCTCGTGCGAGAGGCTCAGCAGGCGGCTGAGTGTGACGGTGCAGAATGCGCCGAGCATGAAGAGCGCCCCGTGGGCAAAGTTCACGACGCCGAGCGTTCCGAAAATGAGCGTCAGACCAAGGGCGATCAGCGCGTATGCGCTGCCCTTGTCGAGGCCGTTCAGGATTTGAAGGATGATCTGGTCCATGGCTCTCCCCTTGGAGCAAGCGGGTGGTGCGCTCTGCGCACCCTACGGATGGAGCGGCTAGGTAGAAGGTGGGGCGCGAAAAATCGCGCCCCACCAGAGGCTTATGCGCCCGGGTTGCAGGTACCCAGATCGCCGCCAAAGATGGAGGGATCGTAGGTGACCTGTGCGGCCGGGGTGACTTCCACGATTTCGAGAAGGTCGAACTCGTTGTCCGGGTTCTCTTTACCCTTCACCACGAGCACGTCCTTGAAGCACTGGTGGTCGGCGCCGCGATAGAGCGTCGGGCCGTTGCCGAGGCCGTCGAACTCGAAGTCCTTGAGGGCTTCGCCCACGGCGCACGGGTTGAAGGAGCCTGCGCGGTTCACGGCGTCTGCATAGAGCAGCGTCTGCACGTAGCAGGTGTGGGCCGCCTGGGAGGGCGGGAAGCCGTACTTGGTGCCGAAGGAGCGCGTGAACGCCTGCGAGCCTTCGTCAGGCAGCGACCAGTGCCAGTTCGTGGAGCCGAAGATGCCCTTCACGTTCTCGCCTGCACCCTTCGCCATGAGGCGGGAGTAGAGCGGAACCACGATCTGGAAGTCCTTGCCGTTGGCCTGCGCCGCACGGAGGCCGAACTGCACGGCGGAAGTGAGGGAGTTCACCATGTTGCCGCCGTAGTGGTTGAGGACGAGAACGTCCGCGCCAGAGTTCAGAACCGGTGCCACGTAGGAGGAGAAGTCCGTCTGTGCGAGCGGGGTTTTCACGGCCGCGACCGTTTCCCAGCCCATGGCCTCGGTGGAGGTCCGCACGGCTTCCTCGGTGGTGTAGCCCCAGTTGTAGTCCGCGGTCAGGTGATAGGCCTTGCGGTCCGTGCCGTAGTTGGCGGCCAGGATCGGCGCGAGGGCTGCACCGGACATGTAGGAGTTGAAGAAGTGGCGGAAGCCGTTCGCCTTCTTGTCCTTACCGGTCGTGTCGTTGGAGTGCGTCAGACCCGCCATGAAGATCACGCCTGCCTCCTGGCAGAGCGCCTGCACGGCCACGGCCACACCCGAGGACGAACCCCCGGTGATCATGATGGCGCCGTCCTTCTCGATCATCGAGCGGGCGGAGGCGCGGGCTGCGTCGGGCTTGGTCTGCGTGTCGCCGGTGACGTACTCAACTTTGCGACCGAGGATACCCGTGCCATCCAGCGTCTTGGACGAGAAGGTGGGGATCATGCCGCCGTCGCCGCCACCATTGAGGTGCTCGACCGCGAGCTCATAGGCGCGCAGTTCGTCTGCGCCTTCGTCCGCGTAGGGGCCGGTCTGGGGTACGTTGAAGCCCAGCGTCACAGAGCTGTCGCCCGGTGCGTTGGTAAAGCCCGCGTGACCGTCCGCGCGCAGATACGTCGGAAGCGCGAGACCAGCACCGGCAGCGGCGCCGGCCTTCATCGCTCCACGACGTGTAATGTTCAGTTTGGACATGTAATCCTCCCGTTTGGATTGAGCGCGCCGTTATTGTTTGCGCGCCTGAGCACGTTTCGTGCCTCGCCATTATGGGCCGCGCGGTGAAAACAAGGCAACAACCACCTTGAATGACTGGACTTTTTTGTAAAGAAATGAACATGCTGCGTTTGCAAATTGTAAAGTACTTCTCAATGCAGTGCAGAAAGCCGTTGAAAAGTAAGGAAAAGTGGCTTGGCGGAACGGCAAACAGCTTCGGCGCTAACAGGATCTCGCATCCGTGAGAGACGGACGTCGCTGCGGATCCGTCAGGCCGATCTGGCCCGGCGCGCCGGGATATCGGCGAGTTATCTGAACCTCATCGAACACAACCGCCGCAGAATCGGCGGCAAGGTGCTTCTTGCCATTGCAGAGGCGCTGGAGGTGGATGCCGCGACCCTTGCCGAAGGCGCCGAGGCGTCGCTGCTGCGCGGGTTAGGTGAGGCTGCGGCAGAGGTTCCCGGCGTGACGGCGGAGCTAGATCGGACGGAGGAGTTTGCGGGTCGCTTTCCGGGCTGGGCGGCGCTCGTGACCCGGCAGTCGGCCCGTATCGGCCGCCTGGAGGAGACGTTGACCGAGCTCAATGACCGCCTCACTCACGATCCGTTTCTGTCCGCGCAGGTCCATGAGATGCTGTCGACGATTACCGCGATCCGCTCAACTTCGGCGATCCTCGCGGATGAGCCGGACCTAGAGCGCAACTGGCGCGTGCGCTTTCACGGAAACCTTCGGGAAGACGCCATGCGCCTTGCCGCTGCGACAGAGGCCCTTGTGACCTACCTTGATGCACCTGCGGCCGAGGCGGATGCCGCCATGAGCCCGCAGGACGAAGTGGATGCCTGGCTTGATGCGCGGCGGCACTACCTGCCCGAACTTGAAACCGGGGACAGCGCCAATCTGCCAGACCTGAGCCCTGCGGCTCTGGTCATGGCGAAGGATCACGTCGCACGCTATCGCGCTGAGGCCCGGCTCCTCGAAGAAAGCAGAATCGAAGAGAAACTGACGGAATTCGGCGCAGAGCCCTTGGCCATTGCGCATGGGCTTGGTTTGCCCTTGGACATCGTGCTGCGCCGGCTTGGACAGGTGCCAGCGACGGGGGAGGGCGTTGGTCTTGTGGAGTGCGACGGGACGGGTAGTCTCATTACGCGCCGTGCGCCCGAGGGTTTCCCGATACCGCGGACCGGCGTTGGCCGTTCGCTTTGGCCGCTGTTCTCGGCCCTTTCTCGCCCCCATGTGCCGATCCGCGCTGAACTGGCCATTGTGGAGGGGCAGGGCGCGCGCCTCACGGCCTTTGCCTACGCCGCGACGCAGGACGCCGCCACCTACGGGGCGGATCCCATCCTCCGCGGCACAATGCTCCTTATCCCCAGCTAATCTTTGACATCACGCCCCTGAGTGCGGAAACATATGGAAAAGACCGGGAACCCGGCTGCCAAGGGAGGGCCAGCGCCATGGGCGAGGGCAAGCGAGTTCTCTTAATTGAGGACGAGCCAAATATAATCGAAGCCGTGCGCTTTATCCTCAGCCGCGATGGCTGGGCCGTGGATACCCATTCCGACGGTGCCACTGCCATGGCGGCTGTGTCGCGTCGGATGCCTGACGTGATCATTCTCGATGCCATGCTGCCTAATCGATCCGGCTTTGAGATCCTTCGCGATCTCCGGGACCAGCCAGAGACGGCTGAGGTGCCCGTCTTGATGCTCACCGCGCGCGGACAGGCAAAGGACCGCGAACGGGCGGTGGAAGCGGGCGTCAGTCACTACATGACCAAGCCGTTCTCCAATGCGGAGGTGCTGGAGCGGGTGCGCGCGCTCTCGGCTGGCTGACCATGAGTGCGCCTGAGCCCTCTGGAAAACTGCCGGATCCGCCGAGGGGGACGCTGAAGACACCGCCCGTCTTCCTGGAGCGAAAGAGCTATCTCCGCCGACGCCTGACGGATGCTGCGCGGACGCTGCCGGTGATTGGCGGTGTTCTCATCCTGCTGCCCCTTTTATGGACCAAGGGCGCTGAAGGGGTGACGACGGTGTCTGCCTTCATCTACGTCTTTTGTATCTGGGCGCTGATGATTGCGTTGGCTGCTGTGATCGCGCGTCCGTTGTCGCGCCGAAACGACGACTAGCGCCGTGGCCAGCCTAAACACCCTTCTCGTGGTATCGCTGGGCTACGTCCTCTTTCTCTTTGCGGTTGCCGCATGGGCTGAGCGTCGCGCGGCGAAAGGCAAGGTCGGCTGGCTGCGCTCCCCCTGGATCTACACGCTGTCGCTTTCTGTCTACTGCACGGCGTGGACCTTTTACGGGGCGGTGGGCTACGCCGCGCGGTCCGGGTTGGAGTTTCTGACGATCTATCTTGGACCGACCGGCGTCTTGATCGGCTGGTGGCTGGTGCTGCGAAAACTCGTGCGGATCGGACAATCCCAGAGGATCACGAGCGTCGCTGACCTCATCTCCTCCCGCTTCGGGAAGTCGACGTCGCTCGGGGTCATTGTCACCCTTCTCGCGGTGATCGGGACGACGCCATACATCGCGTTGCAGCTGCAATCGGTGGTCCTTGCGGTGTCTGCGTTCACGGAGGCGGATATGGCGGGCACGCAATCCGCCCTCTGGGTGGCGGCGGGCCTTGCGCTTTTCACCATTCTCTTCGGGACGCGAAACCTCGACTCAAATGAGCGCCACCACGGCGTTGTCATGGCGATTGCGGTGGAAGCGATTGTAAAGTTAGTGGCGCTTCTGGCCGTGGGTGTCTTTGTGGTTTGGGGCCTTGGGGGCGGGATCGCGGACATGGCTGCGCGGATCGAGGCGTCCCCGATCGCGAGCTGGGACGTGAGCCAAGGCAGATGGCTCGGCATCACGTGCCTGAGTGCGGCGGCGTTCGTCTGCTTGCCCCGAATGTTCCAGGTCCTCGTTGTTGAGAACGCCGATGAACGCCATCTGGCGACGGCGAGCTGGGCGTTTCCCATGTACCTCCTGCTGATGTCGTTGTTCGTCGTGCCCATCGCGGTCATGGGCCTCGATCTTTTGCCCGCAGGGTCAAACCCTGACCTCTTTGTCCTTACGCTACCACTGAGCCAGGGCTGGGACGGGCTCGCCATGCTGAGCTTTCTTGGCGGGTTTTCGTCGGCGACCGGTATGGTCATCGTGGCTGCAATCGCCATTGCGACCATGGTGTCGAACCACATCGTCATGCCAATCTGGCTCCGCGCGCAGGGGGATCAGGTGAGCGTTACGGGTGACGTGCGTTGGGTTCTTATCCTTTCACGCCGCCTGACCATCGTTGCGATCCTGTTTCTGGGCTACGTGTATTACTACCTCTCCGGTGGCGGGGCGGCTCTGGCGGCCATCGGTCTGATTTCCTTCGTCGGCGTGGCGCAGGCGCTTCCAGCAATGATCGGCGGCATCTTCTGGCGCGGTGCAACGCGCTTTGGTGCCGGGGCGGGCGTTGCCCTCGGCGCGCTGGTCTGGGCCTATAGCCTGTTTCTGCCGTCTTTTGGCGCCGGGGCTGTGTTCAGCGAGGCGATGCTGTCCAACGGTCCCTGGGGGGCAGGTTGGCTTACTCCACAGGCACTCTTTGGGATCTCCGGGCTCGATCCGGTGGTTCATGCCTTCCTGTGGTCGATGATGATCAATTCCGCAGCCTTCGTGCTCGTGTCCCTCGTCACGATCCCGACGCCGCTTGAGCGCCTGCAAGGCGCGCAATTCGTTGCGATCTTCGATATCAGCCGCGAGGCCCGCGAATGGCAGCCAAGGCAGGTGGAGAGCGAAGACCTCCTGATCATG
>JBCCPQ010000084.1:0-9888 GCA_039024825.1 Pseudomonadota bacterium | reverse complement strand
GGTGTTGTCTGTCGACATGGACACGATGGCGAGGGTCGACGGATCAAAGTGATCGTTGCCGTCGTCCAGCGTCGCGGAGCCGAGCCGGTCGAGCAACCGCGCGAGGGCGGTGAGGGGGTTCACCGCGAGATGCGGATAGGCGGAATGCCCCTGGACGCCACGCACGGTGAACCATGCGGTCATGGAGCCCCGGCGTCCGATCTTGATCGCGTCACCCATGGCCTCGGGGCTTGTCGGCTCACCCACGAGGCAGTCGGTCATCGCCTCGTCATTGGCGTCCATCCAGTCGAGCAGCGCGCGGGTGCCGTCATAGGCATCCCCTTCCTCATCGCCCGTGATCGCGAGGATGATCGCCCCGTCGGGCGGGGTGTCCTGCGTGTAGTCCATGGCGGCCGCGACGAAGGCCGCCACGCCGCTTTTCATATCCGTTGAGCCGCGCCCGTAGAGGTAGTTACCGTGGATTTCCGCGCCGAAGGGCGGGTGGGTCCACGCGGCTTCGTCGCCCACGGGCACGACGTCCGTGTGTCCGTTGAAGCCCAGTGTGCGGGCGTGTCCCTTGGCCCCCCAACGCGCGAACAGGTTCGACACGCCGCCCCGATCGACGCGCATGCACAGGAACCCGGCTGCCCCCAGTCGGTCCTGCAACAGGGTCAGTGCGCCGCCTTCTTCAGGGGTCACGGAGGGGCAGCGGACAAGGGCCGCGGTCAGTTCGACAGGGTCTGTGGAAGAGGTCATGGGCAGAGCCTAGCGGACCGGCAGCCACGCTCAAGCCACCAAAATCGCCCTTGTGGATAATTCTCTGGGCAAATCACGGGTTTTGCCGTATGCCGAGCAGTAATGCGGGAAAACCCGCGACAAAAAAGAGTTGCCCGAGGCAGGGTGCGGGATCGAGCAGGTCCCACCAGCGGTAAGTTTGAGTGCGGCGCAGAGGGGCGCCCCGTATGCCGTTGCTATGCCTTTCCACCGGGCAGGGTGAGGCACGGGTATGGTCGCCGGCAACGAGATCAACTACGACACGGATGCGACCGCGCTTGAGATGGCTGCGGAGATCTTCGGCGACGGTGTCACCGTTGTCGGGGCAAGCTACACCGGGGATGACCGATCCTCTGCGATTTACTCAGATCCCAACGGGTTTTCGACGGATGTGCTGCCGAGTTCGAGCGGCGTCATCCTCTCCACCGGCCAGGCCGCGAGCTTTACGACGCAGAATTCGAGCCAATCGAACGTCTCCACCCGGACCTCTACCAACACGAGTGGTGAAAGCAACAACGCCGACTTCAATGCTGTGGCCGGTCAGACCACGTTTGATGCGGCCTACATGGATGTGTCCTTCACCACGGAGGCGGACTTCATCACGATGCAGTTCACCTTCGCGTCGGAGGAGTATCCGGAATACACGTCCTCGATTTACAACGACGTCGTGGCCGTGTGGATAAACGGGACATACGTGCCCATGGTCGCGGGCAACGGGAACACGTCCGTCACCAACATCAACGAGCAGAACACGCTCAACCTTTATCAGGATAACACGGGCGACCAGTTCAACACGGAGATGGACGGGTTCACTGTCACCATGTCGCTGACCATCCCGGTGGTGCCGACGACCGACCCGAATAATCCTGAAGTGAACACGATCCGCATCGGGATCGCCGATGCGTCAGACAGCTCCTGGGATTCCAATGTCCTGATCGCCGGTGACAGCGTGCAGTCCGTGCTTGTCGCCGACCATGACGAATTCACCATAGGGACCAATTTCACGAAGACCTTCGATGTTCTCGCCAATGACCTGAGCGAGAATGGCGGTGTGGAGGTTACCCATATCAACGGCATCTCAGTTCAGCCGGGCGATAGCGTCACGCTGGCCACCGGGCAGACTGTCACGCTCAACGCGGACTTCACGTTTGACGTTGAATCGACGTCTGACACGGACGAAGTGGTCTTTACGTACGCGGTCGAAGACAGCCAGGGCGTCACCGATACCGCTTTCGTCACACTGGAGACGATCCCCTGCTTCGTGGCCGGGACGCTGATCCTGACGCCTGAGGGAGAGCGTCAGATCGATACGCTAGAGCCCGGTGACTACGTCATCACCCACGACAACGGACCCCAGCCCATTCGCTGGATCGGGCGTCGAACGCTGCAGGCGGAGGGTAAGGTCGCGCCGGTACGGATTGAAGCCGGTGCGCTTGGCAATCACGGGCAGCTTCTTGTTTCACCGCAGCATCGCGTGCTGATCCGCGATACCCTGTCAGAGTTGCTTTTCGGGGAGCCGGAAGTCCTCGTCAGTGCCAAGCACCTCGTCAATGATCGCACGATCCGGCCCGCGGAGGGGGGGTTCGTGACGTATGTGCATCTCCTTTTTGATGCCCACCAGGTGGTCTTTTCCGAAGGTCTCGCGACGGAGAGCTTCTTGCCCGGCCCACAGACCAACGACTGTTTCGAAGCTGCCGTTCTGGAAGAGATCTGCGAGATATTCCCGGAGCTCGATCCTGCCACGGGCGCGGGCTATTCGCCGTCGGCGCGGCCGACGCTCAAAGCCCATGAGGCGCGGCTTCTGATGAAAGGCGCGGCATGACCTGGGTCGGTCTTGCGGATCAAGGTGGCGCGCAGTTTGATCTGACGGGTCTGTCGAACCGCCCGCGCAGGCGGGCCGAGCGCGTGGTGGAGAGCGCCGGGGCCCTGGCGACCCGTGGAACGCTCATGCTTGAGGCGGACGTGGCGCAGTTTACGATCCCGCGTCTGTTGATCGACCATTGCCTTGGCGCGAGTTACGGCCTTGTGGTGGCCTTCGGGGAGACGGACACGCTGGAGTTCGCCCTGTCCGTCGGCGATGCGGATTGGGTGGAAAGTCTGCCCCTGCAGATCACCGATGAGCTCCAGACCGTGCGGATCACCTATGCCTGGGACGCTGCGAGCCGGGCGGCGGTGCTCAGCATTTTTCAACCCCGGTCCCAACATCTGGCGCAGGTGATCCTGCCGTCGCCGCGGCCGATCCCCCTCGCTGCGCTACGGAGCCTGATCCATGAAGCGCCTGCCATGTGCCGGTCGGGAGACATCCGGTTTGTGGCGCTGTCGCGCGCCTTCGAGCCTGCAGGGGCCATGCCGGGCCTCGCGCGCAATACGCAGATCATGACGCGGGACGGCTTGCGCTTTGTCTCGGAGATCGAACGGGGCGACATGGTCATCGACGTCGACGGCAGGCTGCAACGCGTACAAGCTGCCGTGCGACGCGTCCTTCCCGCGCGGGGATCCTTTACGCCCTACCGCTTGCGGGCCCCGTATCTGGGCCTTGAGCGCGACTTCGTTGCCAGCGGGGAGAGCCTCGTGGAGCTTCAGGGGTCCGATGTGGAATACTTGCTCGGCGTGGAGCGGGTTCTGGCCCATGCCTCTCAGGTGGCCGAACGCGATTTTGCCGGGGAGGCATCCGAGCAGACGACCGTGACCTACTACCAGTTGTTGCTGGAGCGTTCGGTGTTGATGGATGCCAGTATCGGTGTGCTGAGCCTGAACCTCGGGGCGGCTGTGCCCACGGGGATCGCGGCGGCGACGACGCTTTGGGCTGACGCGGGGTCTGTGCTGCGCGGCCACGACCCGCGTCCGTATCCGGTGGCGCGCTCCTACGAGGTGGTGACGCTCAACGCGTCGCGCGCGGCCTAATCTGCGTCAAAAAAGGGCGTGACCTGCGCCACGATCACCGCGTTTTCCGCGAGCGCGCGGTCCATCAGCGCGCGCTCCTCGTCCGCGATATCGTGCCCCTCGGCCAGCCTTTCCTCCAGCGTGCCGTAGCCAGAGACATCCAGGGGCGCCATGTCTGCCTGCTTGAGGATGGCCACGCTTTCGCGCACCGCCTCCGCCTCGTCCACGCCGGACGCGTACACCATGAGAGCTGCGCCGGTCGCACCGTCGGGCAGGCCGTCACCCGTCTTGCGGCCCACTTCGACGAGGAGTGTGAAGACGTGGTGCGGCTTCTTGGGTTTGTCAGGTTTCGCCATGGCGGCCATGATGTCTTGAGGAAACGCCGGGATGCCTCCGGCGGAGGTATTTGGGGAAAGATGAAGGACGTGTCATTTGCGGAGCTGGCGACCGACCCAGATCAGACCGGCGGCCCCGGCGCAGGCGACGATGAATTGTGGAACAAGGCTCGTCTCTGCGTAGATGCCCACTGCGCCAAGGATCCAGTTCAGGACCGCCGCGCCGATGACGCCCAGCAGGATATTGGCGATGAGGCCGGTATCAGCCTTCATGAAGGACGACGCAGCCCAACCCGCAAGGCCGCCGACGAGGATGGAGAGGATCAGTCCGAGGCCCATGGCGCCAGCCTTTCTCAGTCCCTGAGGAGGTCGTTGATTGCAGTCTTGGAGCGCGTTTTCTCGTCCACGCGCTTCACGATGACCGCGCAGTAGAGCGACACGTTGTTCTTCGATGGCATGGAGCCTGCGACCACGACTGAGTAGGGTGGGACCTCACCATACATGACCTCGCCCGTGTCGCGGTCCACGATCTTGGTGGACTTGCCGATGAAGACGCCCATGCCAAGAACGCTGCCTTCGCGGACGATGCAGCCTTCCACGACCTCGGATCGCGCGCCGATAAAGCAGTTGTCTTCGATGATCGTGGGCCCGGCCTGCATGGGTTCAAGAACGCCGCCAATGCCGACGCCGCCCGAAAGGTGAACATTCTTGCCGATCTGCGCGCAGGATCCCACCGTGGCCCAGGTATCGACCATGGTACCGCTGTCGACATAGGCCCCGAGATTGACGAAGGAGGGCATGAGAACGACACCGGGCGCGATATACGCGGACTTGCGCACGACGCAGTTCGGGACCGCGCGGAAGCCTGCGTCCGCCCAGGCCGCAGCGTCCCAGCCGGCCCATTTGCTGTCGACCTTGTCCCACCATGACCCGCCCTGGGCCGATCCGGATTGCTGTTCCATGTCCTTGAGGCGGAAGCCCAGAAGCACGGCCTTTTTGGCCCATTGATTGACGTGCCAGTCGCCGCTGTCCTGCTTTTCGGCCACGCGCAGCGTCCCGCCGTCGAGAGCGTTCAGGGTTTCCTCGATGGCGTCGCGGGTTTCACCGGTGGTGGCGGGCGTGATCGTGTCGCGCGCCTCCCAGGCGGCTTCGATGGCGGTCTCAAGCTGCGCGTTGGACATGGGTCCCCTCCTTCTTCGTCGCGCCGCATGTAGCGCGCGCGCTCAGGGAGGGAAAGCGCTACTGGCGCGAGGGCTCCGCGATGGCCTGCACGTCACTGGCGTCCTCGAGACCCTCATTGAAAAGCGTCTCAAGCTTCTCGTTGAAGGCGGCAAGCGGCATGGACGTGTCGAGGCCGTCGAGCTTTTGAATATCCACGAGGACGTGCTTGCGCCCCTTCTGGCGTCCGATGAAGGTGTAAAACAGATCGAACTTCTGGGCCTCATGGGGAGACAGGCCCCGGATCCGGATGAGCACCACGGGAATGTCGCCCATGGCCTTCAGCGTTTCATAGGCGCCGGAAAAGTGCGGTTCGATCCGCTCCAGCCGTTGCTGTTTGATCCGCCCACCCGGATAGAGCAGGATCATGTTCCCGTTCTCGATCACGCGTCTCATGGTGTGGAGGGCGGTTTCCTTCTGCTTCGCGCGCCTCTCCGGCGCCCAGGTCTTTGGCGAGGACATGGGCACGCAGCCGGCGATCATGAGGGGGAACCACTGAAGCGGGCTGTAGTATTCGCTGTAGAGCACCGCAGGGCGCACGCGCCGTGTGGGATACAGCATGCAGGCAATCATCGGCCCGTCATGGCGCGATCCGTGCGAACAGAGGATCAGACCGCCGGGAAGGTCCTGCAGGACGGATTTGTCGGCGATCGAGATATTGAAGAAGAGGCCGTAGTAGCTTCGCAGAAGGATGAAAAAGAAATGCCGAATCCAGCGTCCCACCGTGGCGTCAGCGAAGCGGCGCAAGCTTTTCATGGATGTCCTCCCTGTCGCCCTTGATAGCACTAAGCCCAGATGATCCTACGATTTTCTTTGCCCTTGCGTGCGGGGGCCGTAGACAGGGGACAAAGCCAAGGAGAGCAGGACATGAAAGACGACGGCCACACGATTTTTCGCCGGTCTCACCAGGATCGCGAACTTGCCGGGCGGGTGCCGGACACGCCGCAGACGCGATCCCCGGCCTACGCTTTGGCCTTTGCCGATGACAGCTTCCTGTGTCGGGAGGAGCTTCGCCCCGTGCGGCTTCAGCTTGAGCTTCTCAAGCCTGAAATGCTGATGAACGAGGCGGAGGTGGAAAGCACCATTGTCATGTTTGGCGGGGCCCGCATTCCAGAGCCTGCAAAGAAGGATCAGGCGCGGACGGCGACGCTGGCGGGGCTTTCAAAGCAGTATGACGAGGCCCGCACATTCGCGCGGCTCATGACGGAGAAGTCCATGGCCACGGGTGGGCGTGAGAATGTCATCGTCACCGGTGGCGGCCCAGGCGTGATGGAGGCGGGCAATCGGGGGGCTGCGGATGCGGGCGGCCGGTCCATCGGTCTGAACATCGTGCTTCCCCACGAGCAGGCACCGAATGCCTATGTGACGCCGGAGCTTTGCTTCAACTTCCACTATTTCGCGATCCGCAAGATGCACTTCCTGATGCGGGCGACTGCGATCTGCGTATTTCCGGGTGGCTTCGGAACCCTCGACGAGCTCTTTGAGACGCTGACGCTGATCCAGACCAAGCGGATGGATCCTGTCCCTGTGCTGCTGTTTGGACGGGAGTTCTGGGAGAAGATTGTGAACTGGGAGGCGTTGGCGGATGCCGGGACGATCTCTGACGAGGATCTCGATCTTTTCAGGTTCGTCGACACTGCCGAGGAGGCACTTGCGGCCCTCGACCTTTAGAGAGGCTACGGGATGTCCGTGACTTTTGATTTGTCGCGAAAGGCCGACAGGCGCTTGGCCAGATCGTCAATGCTGGCCCTGGTCGCTTGCGGAGGGGCAACCGGCTGGGCTGGGCGACGGCTGATCTGGCCAAGAATCTCTTTGCATCCCGCCTCCAGGAGATCCTTTCCGACATAGTTCGCGAGGTTGAAGCCAAGCAGGATTGATTTCGTTTCGTCCTGCATCTTGTCGGCTGCATCGAGGCTCGCGATTGTTTTCTCCAGCTCCTTTTCTGCATCCGTCGGCAGGTTTTGCAGAGCGCCGAGAACGAAGGGAACAAGATTATCGAAGGCGTCGCGTGGGGGGATGTCGCGAATGGTGTCGGCGATGGTTGATGCGCGGTCGATGGCGCGGGAGCGGTCAATCGCGCGATCCACTGCACCCAAAAGCGCATCAATCACGAATGCCGGTCCAATGCCGATGTCCTGATTGCCGACTTTCGTTTTCGCCACGGACGTTCTGAAAAACGCCGCGCCGCCAAGTCCGGCAGTGACGACCTGGTAATAGAAGATCTTAGCAAAATCGGGGTCACTTGCCGCCGGAAGGGTCAGGCCGTCAAATTCCAGGACATGCAGCGTCAGGAGCGCGAGCATCCCGATCAGGGCGTTGATACACAGATACAGAATCCCTGCTGACGTTGAGACCGTTAGGAGCGGTTCATCCCGGTAGCGAGAAACAAGCTCCGCGGCGGCGAGCAACGCCCCGAAAAGCGCCGAGAGGCCGTATTGCATCCATTCCGACAGCCACCATTCCATGAGATGGCGCTAGAACAAGGCGGTGACCGCCCTTTGGCCACGACTTGTGAGTGCGACGGTGTCGTCTTCCATGCGCACGATCCCGTCGTCGAGTGCGTCCTGGAGGGCTTCGGCAAGCTCCTGGGTCGGAATGTCCTGCAGGGCTTCAGACAGCTCTTTTAGGGTTGTAGCCGCGTTCACGCGCAGTCCCAGAAGGCGAATAAGCTCTGCGCGGGGCTTGCTGATGTGGCGATTTGCCAGCCGCGTTGTCAGGTTCGAGACAGATTTTTGTTCGGGGGTCATCACAAGCTCCTCCTCTTGAAAGTAGGAGCCGCGGAAGACCCAGTCAACGCAGGAAGTCCTAGCCGCCCACCTGGCTCAGAGAGCAGATAAGCTTCCCGTGGGGCAGCGTGGCAAGGTTGCCGGCCTTGATCGTGTATCCCTTGAGGCCAAGGCGGTGTTGCAGGTCGGCCCGGTTGCGTGCGCCCTTGAAGTCAGCCGCGAGCAAACCGCTGAGTGAAGCGATCACCATCGGATTAGCCTCTGGCAGAAGGGAAGGACGGGACATGGCACTCTCCTGTTACATAGAAACCGGGCCAGCTTTCCCGAAAAGCTTCGCTATTTCGTTAATGGCTCAGAGTTTGTCGGCGACAACCATGACCCAGATCAGGCCGCGTCCTTTGCGGATGGCCGCGACGCCGATATGGCGGCCCTTCTGATTGAGGAGGGTTCGGTTGTGTCCCGGCGACCCGCGCCAGGCTGTGACGACCTCTGTGGCGCTTTTCTGGCCTGTGGCGATGTTCTCGCCGACGTAGCGCCAACGATATCCCGCCTGTGTCACGCGGTCACCGACGCGGCTCCCGTTTGTGCCGGAATGGGAAAACGTGCCGGACCGGTAGAGGTCGCAGGCATGGGCGAAGGCGGCTTTGGTGAGGTTCCTGTTGGCCTTCACGGCCCCGCGTCCATAATCGGCGCGATAGGCATTCGTGGCTGAGATAACATCCCGCGCCGCCGCAGCGTCCTGCGTACAGGAGAGGGCGGGCGCGCCAAGGAGCGCGAGGAGAAGGCTAAGCCGTAACACCTGTCTCTTATGCAATCGCTTTGCGGGATTTTCGCGCCCGTTCTGTGGCGGATTTAAGTTGTCCGCAGGCGGCCATGATATCCTCGCCCCGTGGGGTCCGAATGGGAGAGGCATAGCCCGCCTTGTAGACGATATCGGCGAAGGCCTCGATGCGCGACCAGTCAGACCGTTCATAGGGCGACCCCGGCCACGGGTTGAACGGAATGAGGTTCACCTTGGCAGGGATGCCCTTGATGAGTTTCACGAGCCGGTGCGCATCGGCGTCGCTGTCATTGACGTCCTTGAGCATGACGTACTCAAAGGTGATCCGCTCGCTGTTGGAGAGCCGCGGATACTCCTTAAGCGCGGCCAGTAGCGCGTCGATGTTCCACTTGCGATTGATCGGGACGAGGATGTTGCGCACGTCGTCGGTGGTGGCGTGGAAGGACACGGCAAGCTGGCACCCGATCTCCTCCGCCGTTTTCGCGATCTCTGGGACGACGCCCGAGGTGCTGAGCGTAATCCTGCGACGGCTGAGGCTAATGCCTTCGGGGTCCATGGCGATCTTCATCGCGTTGCGAACCTCGGCGAAGTTATAGAGCGGCTCCCCCATGCCCATGAGCACGATGTTCGACAAAAGCCGGGTTTCGTTCTTGGGCTCCCCAGGCACGGGCCATTCACTGAGGTCGTCACGCGCGACCATGATCTGGCCCACGATCTCCCCGGCGGAGAGGTTCCGGACGAGCTTTTGCGTGCCGGTGTGACAGAAGCTGCAGGTCAGCGTGCAGCCCACTTGGGAGGAGATGCAGAGCGTCCCGCGATCCGCCTCCGGGATATACACGACCTCCACTTCGTGACCGCCAGCGATCCGCACCAGATACTTGCGCGTCCCGTCGTCGGATACCTGCCGGGAGACGACCTCCGGGACGGCGATCTCGAAGTGCTCTGAGAGCTGCGCGCGATAGGCCTTGGCGAGGTTTGTCATCTCGCTGAAATCGCGGCGGCCCCACTGATAGATCCACTGCCAGATCTGACCGGTGCGCATCTTCGCCTGTTTCTCGGGCGTGCCCATCTCGATGAGGGCCTCGCGCAGCTCTGCGCGCGTCAGACCAACGATGTTCCGAAGCGGCCCGTCAGGGCGCTTTCGGGGAACGGTCAGATAGTCCTTCACGAGAGGTTCTGTCACGGATCTGGC
>JBCCPQ010000083.1:0-9950 GCA_039024825.1 Pseudomonadota bacterium | reverse complement strand
CGGCGACTTTATCCGTGCGAGAGTGAAGGCCGTAAGCGACCAAAAATACAAGAAGTCTGAGACATTGATGGCTGAGCTGAATGAGCACGACTTGGTTGAGCGTATCGTGTCTCGCATCAAAGAAGAGCTCACCTAGTGCTTAAAGCGAAGCATCTTTCGTTCGCGGTCGCACCGCTACAAATCATCCTTTTTTAATCTCGCGCAGGACTACAGTCCTTTGTAAGCGCAGTAGCTGAAGGGAATATAATATCCGGCTGAACGAACACTAAGACTCAAGCATCATTAGTTTGTCGAAAAGATGATAGCATCTGTATCGCTGCCAATGATCTGTATCTCACGAAGTAGACCCATCAGCATCGCTATTGCGTCTAGTTCAATGCTTGTAATGTGGGTCGGATTTATCTTCTAGAATTCTTCAATAGCTAGAAAGTGGAGTCTCTTTTCCTTGGTCAAATTGGATTGCTAGATTTGATTGGTAAAACAGCCGTCAACTTCAGTCTCAACTCAATCGGGCGCAGTTCAAGCCTCCACGTGTGGGTTTGAAGAAGTCAATCTCATTCCGGATTTGTATGCCTTAGACTTTGGTCGTTGCTCCCGCGGCTCCGCCATTTTCTTTCGTCCAGGTCGCGTTGGTTTTGATGCCACCGAGAGGGAAAAAGTGGACGCTCTCGATGTTAAAGTCCGGGTTGGCGGCTTTGTGGGCGGCGAGGTCGGCGAGGAACTCGGTGGGCTCGAAGGGCAAAAGGAGCTTTGTGACGTCTTTCGCGCGCCGCTGCAGGACACGCAGGGACGCGCCTACGCCGCAGGCGATGGAAAACTTAATGAGCGTCTGCAGCTTCGCGGGGCCTGCCACGCCGATATGGATCGGGATCGTGATCCCCGCCGCGCGCAGGCTATCCGCCCATTCGATCACGGGACCTGCCTCAAAGCAAAACTGTGTGGCCAGCGCCATCTCTGCATCGGAGGTTTCCGAAAACGCCTGCTTCCAGCGCAGCGCAGCGTCGACATTGGCTGTCCCGCCCTTGGGGTCGATGTCCTTGTTCCCCTCAGGATGGCCCGCCACGTGCAGCCGCTTGAAGTCCCCGAACGCGCCCGATTCCAACAGCTGCATGGAGCTGTCATAAGCCCCATGGGGTTCTGTCACGCCGCCCGCGAGAAGAAGCGCCTGATCGACGCCCGCTTCGCCGCGGTAGCGCGCCACCCAGTCGTCCAGCGTTGCGCGATCCTTGATGATCCGCGCCGGGAAGTGCGGCATCACCGGAAAGCCCTCATCAGCAAGGCGCCGCGCGGTGGCGACCATGTCCTCGATCGGCGTGCCTTCGATGTGAGCGATATAGACGCGCGTCCCCTCGGGCAGGATCTCGCGGAAGCTCTCCACCTTTTCAGCGGTGCGGGGCATCACCTCGATGGAAAACCCTTTCAGGAACGCCTCAACCTCCGGGTTCACGCGGATCGGGGCGTCCTTCTTCGCAAAACTCAACAGGGCCATCAGGCTTTCCCCTCATTCTGAATGAGCGCGCGCACGCGCTTTGCATCATATTCTGCCTCCAGGCGGGCCGCCTCGGACGCTGCGACCTCTGCCGGATCGCCCTCCACGGGGTAGGGCGCCGCCTTCCGCCACTCGGCCAGATAAGCATCCGTGTCCGACGCGCCAAGCTTCATGGCCGCGGCATCAATGGCCTGCTCGAACCGCTCGCTCAGCTGCACCTTCGCGCCGCGCCGACCCTTGCCCACAATGACCTGGGCCGGGATGTCGCGCCAATAGACAATCGTGACGTCCGGCATGATATCTCCCTCTTCGCGGCCCGTTCTACGCAGGGATCCGCCCGCATCCCCGCCCGTTTTCGACAGGATGCATCACGCCCGCGACCAAGGCCCTCTGCAAACTGTTGCGTCACCGATCAATCGTCACTAGCTTCTTTCTCAACTCGTTATGAAAGGCGCAAACGATGGCGCCAAAGCGCTCGGGCGATGCGAGCGCGCTCCCGGAAACGGTCGAACCCGACGCATCGCCTTCCGCTCCAGCGGCGCCGCTCTATGCGGCGCTCGACCTGGGGACAAATAGCTGTCGCATGCTCATCGCGCGCCCGGGCGTCGATGGCATTGAAATCGTGGACAGCTTTTCAAAGGCCGTGCAATTGGGCCTGGGCCTTGAAAGCTCAGGACGGCTCTCGCGCGGCTCCATGAGCAAGACCGTGCAGGCCATGCGAATCTGCAAGCAGAAGCTGAAAAAGCACAAGGTCGAACGCATGCGCCTCGTCGCGACAGAGGCCTGTCGCCGCGCGCGCAACGCCCGGGATTTCGTGCGCTTCGTGAAGCGCGAAACCGGGCTCGCTCTGGAAATCATCGAACCCAAGGATGAGGCGCGCTATGCCGTCATCTCCTGCGCTCCGCTCGTGTCGAAGAAGACCGAACAGCTCCTCGTCGTCGACATCGGCGGCGGCTCGACGGAACTGGTCTGGATCGACCTGACAGAAGTGCCCAAAAAACGGCGCAAGCACGCGATCATGGGGCTGCATTCCGGCTTTGAGGGGCCTCACGAGGGGGCCCGTGTCGTGGACTGGATCTCCGTGCCCCACGGTGTCGCAACCCTGCGCGATCAGTTCAGCGATGTCGCCGACGATGCCGGGCGCTTCGCGCTCATGAGCTGGTTCTTTGAAGAAAGCCTCCATGAGTTCGCGCCCGCCAATGCTGCGATCCCGAAGAAGGGATTTCAGATTGTGGGGACGTCGGGAACGGTCACGACCGTCGCGGCCTCGCATCTCGGGCTCAAGCGCTATGATCGCGCCAAGGTGGACGGACTCACGATGACGTCTGACCAGATTGACGCCGTGATCCAGGAATACCTCGCCCTCGGGCCGGAGGGCCGTCGCACCGATCCCCGGATCGGCCGGGATCGCCACGCGCTCATCATGTCGGGGGCGGCGATCCTGCAGGCGTTGCTGAGGCTCTGGCCCACGGACAAGCTTTCTGTCGCCGACCGCGGCCTGAGAGAAGGGCTCCTGTACGCTCAGATGAGCGAAGACGGTGTGCTGAATTTTTCCTGAAGCCACGCGGGCGGGCGCTGTGTGGCGGATAGCAGAGCCGCCTCTTCAGGTTGTGGGGCGATGAAGGCCCCGGAGCCATGCCACGCTTTGCCAAAAGCAAAGTCGCGCTTTGAGTTTCGCATTTAGTCTTCAGTCCTCAGCCGGCACCCTTCAGCCTTCAGCCTTCAGCCTTCAGCCTTCAGCCTTCAGCCTTCAGCCTTAAGGCTCCAGCATCCAGCCTCTGGTTGCCTGCTTATGACCTTTGGCCTTTGGCCTTTGCCATTTCGCCTCCTTCCTCAGTCTTCTAGGCTCTTGGCTCTAGGCTCTAGGCTCTAGGCTCTAGGCTCTAGGCTCTGGGCTTAGACTCCGGCTCCAGAATTTAAGATCTAAGCTGTTGGCTCGAGGCTCAAAATTCTTAGCTCTTAGCTCTAATCTCAAAGCGCCAACCTCCAACCTCTGTGCTCGAAGTTCTGGGCACGCGTCGTATGCCGTTACGCTTACTGGTAGTCGCCTACAGGCACACACGCCACGACAGCACGCTAAATGCCAATCAGCCGGAAGCCAGATCTCGGCTGTACATACGCAAAATGCCCACTGACGGACACTGAAGCCCTCCAAAGCCCCAATCAGGCCTATCGCGACCGATCATGACGCGCTTCCGCGCGGCCCGGAGGCTCCCAAGCCAAGGCAAAGGAGCGGCGACGCTGGGGGCCGTGTCAGCCCCCAACGCCCCAACGCTGGATCAAACCTCTCACCAGATCACCTGTTACACATCACGCTTACCTGGCCTGACCCACTTCACCCGTACACATGAGACCTGTATGGCGGGGCTACGTTTCAGGAGCCTTAATGGCCGCAGGAAAGATCGGAGCAATTCGCTTCAATGACCGATGGAAAGAAGAAAAGCTCCGGACGGGGGCAGCGGGACCTCAAGGTTAAGGTCAAGAGCGCGCGGGGGCGCAAGCTCTCCTCCACGCGCTGGCTCGAACGGCAGCTCAATGATCCGTATGTGAAGCGCGCCAAGGCGGACGGATACCGGGGCAGGGCGGCCTACAAGATCCTGGAGCTTGACGACAAATACGGGTTTCTCAAACCCGGCGCCCGTGTCGTGGACCTCGGTTGCGCGCCCGGCGGGTGGTGTCAGGTCGCCGTGCGGCGCGTCAACGCGCTGGGTGACGGCGCGGGGCCCACCGGCACCGTCCTCGGCATCGACTTGCAGGACGTGGACCCTATCCCCGGCGCGGAGCTTCACGTCCTCGATTTCCTCGCGGACGAGGCCGATGACCTCGTCAAAGGCTGGCTTGGCGGGGCAGCCGACGTCGTGATGTCGGACATGGCGGCGGCATCCTCGGGCCACAAGCAGACCGACCATCTGCGGATCATCGCGCTCTGCGAAGCGGCAGCCTACTTCGCCTTCGATGTGCTGGAACCCGGCGGCACCTTCGTGGCCAAGGTTCTGCAGGGCGGCGCGGAAGGGGATTTGCAAAAGGTCCTCAAGCAGAAGTTCGCGAAAGTGGCCAATGTGAAGCCCCCGGCGTCGCGCTCAGATTCCTCGGAGAAGTTCGTCGTGGCCACGGGTTTCAGGGGCTGAAACGGGCCATCAAGGGTTAATGCCCGCGCGCTTCTGGGTCGACACGGTTAACCCTCTCTCAACCCTTTTGAGGCCGTTCTCCTTCGACTTGTCCGTATTTGGTTTCGCGGCGAAACCCTGTCGGGTAATTTCGCCCATTTGCATGTCCCGGGCAGTCATGGGAAACCCATACGCAACAGCTCAGTTAACCTAATGACAGAACCCGGAAGGGGGCTCGACATGGCCGACTACGACCTTTTCATCATCGGCGGCGGCGTCAATGGCTGCGGTATCGCGCGGGACGCTGCGGGGCGGGGAATGTCTGTAGGCCTCGCGGAAATGAATGACCTCGGATGGGCGACCTCCGCCTCTTCGACTAAGCTCTTTCACGGCGGATTGCGGTATCTTGAGTACTTTGAGTTCCGCCTCGTTCGCGAAAGCCTCATTGAGCGCGAACGCCTGCTGAGGGCGATGCCGCATATCTCTTGGCCGATGCGTTTTGTGCTGCCTTACCATAAGGACATGCGGTTCGAGAGCACGACGCCGACGTCGAAACTCCTGACGGCGATTATGCCTTGGATGAAGGGACGTAGACCGGCGTGGCTGATCCGTCTCGGGCTGCTGATGTACGACAACCTCGGGGGCAGAAAGATCCTTCCCGCGACGAAAACCTTGCGCCTTAAAGGAAGTCCGGAAGGGGCGCCGCTGCAGGATCGGTTTGAGAAGGCCTATGAGTACTCAGACTGCTGGGTCGAGGATAGCCGCCTCGTCATCCTCAATGCTCGCGACGCTGAAAAGCATGGTGCTACGATCATGCCACGGACGAAAGTTATCAGTGCGGAGCGGGAGGCAGACCTATGGCGCGTGACTCTGGAAGATGCCCGGGGCACGCGTCAGATCACGGCAAAAACGCTGGTTAATGCGGCTGGTCCTTGGGTGCAGGATGTCATCCGTGGGAAGCTCCGCCAGAACTCGCTCGAGGGCGTCCGGCTGGTCCGGGGGTCCCATATCGTGACGAAACGGCTCTATGACCACGACAAGTGCTATTTCTTTCAGGGTGAAGACGGACGGATTATCTTCGCCATCCCCTATGAGACCGATTACACCCTGATCGGGACCACGGATGCCGACCATTCCGACCCCGGCCTCAAGCCGGAAATCTCTGAGGTGGAGCGCGACTATCTTATTGATTTTGCTTCAAATTATTTCGCAAAGCCCATTTCGCGCGAGGATATCGTGTGGACCTATGCGGGCGTGAGACCTCTCTACGACGACGGGGCGTCGTCGGCCTCGGCGGCGACGCGCGACTACGTGCTGAAGCTCAATACAGAGGGCGGCGCGCCGATCCTGAACATCTTCGGTGGCAAGATCACGACGTACAGAAAGCTCGCGGAGCACGCGATTGAGAAGCTTGAGGAGGCCATGCCGATCCCAGGAAAGCCCTGGACCGCCGGGGCGGCCATGCCGGGCGGGGCCTTCAAGGTGCGTGAGGTCGCGAGCAAGATCGCGAGTCTGAATGCGGATTATCCCTTCTTGTCAGAGCGTTGGGCGAAGAGGCTTATCCGCGCGTACGGAACGAACGCCTGGGATGTTCTCGGCGATGCAAAGAGCACCTCTGACCTCGGCCGCGACTTCGGAGCCACGCTGACGGAGCGGGAACTGCGCTGGCTCATGGCTGAGGAGTTCGTTCAGACCGGCGAGGATGCCCTCTGGCGGCGGTCAAAGATCGGGCTCCGCTTGAGCGCAGACGAGCAGCAGGCAGTCAGCGACTGGGTTGCGCAGCAGATGACGAAGGCGGAGGCCGCATGACCACCCATATTCTGGCAATCGACCAGGGCACGACCTCCAGCCGTGCAATCATTTTCGACGCAAATATGACGCCAATCGCCATGGCGCAGGAGGAGTTCCCGCAGCACTACCCGCAATCGGGCTGGGTGGAGCATGACCCGGCCGATATCTGGGGCACGGTCGTGGCCACCACACGCGCGGTGCTGGAGCGCGCAGACCTCAAAGCTACCGACATTGCTGCCATCGGCATCACCAACCAGCGCGAAACCACGCTGATCTGGGACCGAGAAACGGGCAAGCCCATCCACAACGCCATCGTCTGGCAGGATCGCCGGACGGAGCCGTTCTGTCGGGAACTTCGCGAGGAAGGGTTTGAGGCGACGATCACGGAGAAGACCGGCCTTCTTGCCGACCCGTATTTCAGCGGCACGAAGGTCCGCTACATCCTTGAGAACACCGACGGCGCGCAGGAGGCAGCAGAGGCGGGCAAGCTCGCCTTCGGAACGGTGGACAGCTACCTGATCTGGAAGCTCACCGGCGGCACGCGCCACGTCACGGATGCCACGAATGCGGCCCGAACGATGCTCTATGACATTCGCAAGGGGCGCTGGTCGGCGACCATCTGCGAGCGGTTCGGGATCCCGGTGTCCCTGCTTCCCGACGTCCTCGACTGCGACGCGCATTTCGGGACAGTGCGGGCGGACTTGTTCGGGGCGGAGATCCCGATTTACGGCGTGGCGGGGGACCAGCAGGCGGCGACCCTGGGGCAAGCCTGCTTTGAGCCCGGAATGCTCAAATCCACGTACGGCACGGGGTGCTTTGCGCTGATCAATACCGGCGCGGAGCCAGTGGCGAGCAAGAACCGGCTTTTGACCACAATCGCCTACCGGCTCGGCGGGGAAACCACCTATGCCCTTGAGGGGTCAATCTTTATTGCCGGGGCCGTCGTGCATTGGCTGCGCGACGGGCTCAAGATCATCCGCGACGCCAAGGAGACCCAACCGCTGGCGGAAGGCGCTGATGCGGGGCAGGACGTCTACCTCGTGCCCGCCTTCACGGGCCTTGGCGCTCCCTACTGGGACGCTGATTGCCGCGGGGCGATCTTCGGCCTCACGCGCGGCTCGGGCCCCGAGGAATTTGCCAAGGCCGCGCTTGAAAGCGTGGGGTTTCAGACGCGCGACCTTTGGGAGGCGATGCGCGCCGACATGGGCGGTTCCACCGGAGAGGCGGTGTTGCGCGTAGACGGTGGCATGTCCGCCTCCGACTGGACGATGCAGTTTCTGAGCGACATCCTGGGCAGTCAGGTCGACAGGCCCGAAGTGCTGGAAACGACAGCCCTTGGGGTGGCATGGCTCGCCGGGCAGCGGTCTGGCGTCTACCCGGGGATGGAGGACTTCGCCAAAGGCTGGGCTCTGGACCGCCGGTTTGAGCCCGCCATGGAGGACGCCGTCCGCACGGCACGATACGCGGGCTGGAAAGACGCCGTGTCCCGCACGCTGTCGAAGTAGGTGACGGGGCATGATGCGGCTCACCGATACCCAACTGCAATCGGCGCGCGGCGTGCGGTCACAGGCAAGCTATGCCACGATCATCCGGGAGGTTGAGGAGCAGCGGGGCACCTCGGAAGGGGGCGAAGCCAACGTCGTCGCCGCCACGCGCATCGCTGAGTTCTGCGATCATTTTCAGATACGCGGCGCGTCCAATCTGCGCGCCGTGTCGCGGGTTTTTCTTGAGCTTGGGCCGATGTCGCCCGACGCCCGGGACACCATTCCCCTACGACGCCGCGGATTCTCCGAAGATGAACGTGTGGCCGCCTTTGTTCATTGGTTGCAGGCACGTAAGGCCCGGCCAAACTTGTAGGGCCAGGTGGGATTTTAGTGGCATTGCGCGCCAGATTGGGGAGTATAGCGGGCATAGACACAATGACGTTCCTAGTTACGGTATCCAAGCACCTCAATGGATCCTGAAGATTGCGAGTTTTGCGAAAGTCGCGAGCCTCCTGCACCGCCGCCGCAGAAGGTTCGCGCGGCGGTGTTCTTTGACGGCACGCTGAACAATCGCGGCAATACGCGGTCGTCTTCTCCCATCAGCGGCTCTGACAGTTACGGAGCTTCCCCCTCCAACGTGGCCAAGGGGGAGGAGAACATGGATCCGTATCCCGACGTCGATAACATCGGGCAGCATTACTACATTGAGGGGATCGGCACGACGACGGGGGCCGCTGACTCGCAGCGCGGCTACGCCTTGGGCACCGGCGATACGGGCATTGTGGCGAAGGTGGAGCGGGGGCTGCGGCGGCTCATCCAGGATATCTCCCAGCTCGATAGGCAGAGGCCCATTGAGTATGTCCACATTGACACGTTCGGGTTCAGCCGCGGGGCGGCTGCGGCGCGGCACTTCGTTCATGTCGCGCTGAATGACCGCAGTCAGAACGTCCGCAAGCAGCTTCAGGATCTGGGCTTTACGGTGAATGCCGTGGTGGTGAAATTCGTTGGGCTCTACGACACGGTCGCCTCCTACGGTGTGCGCCATACCAACGACACGTCTGACCTGAACCTCAATGCGATCCGTGCTGCGGAGTATACCTACCAGCTTGCAGCCGGGGATGAGCATCGCGTGAACTTCCGCCTCACCGATATTCAGAGTGCAGCGGCGGGCAAGCAGATCTATCTGCCCGGTGTCCATTCCGACATCGGCGGCGGCTATAACAGCACGGAGAATGAGACCAACCACCAGGTGATCGACTTTGATGACCGGGGCCTGATCAACCGGCGCCGAGACCTTGCGAGCCTTGCGCGGGAGCGCCAGTGGCTCATTGATCGCGGGTGGTACACCGATGCTGAGCTGAGCCAGGAGAACTTTTTCTGGGAGATCCATGCCAACCGGCGCGGCATCCTGAACACCTATGCGAACCTGGCGCTGAACATGATGGCGGATGAGGCGCGCGGACGGGGCGTGCCGTTTCGGCGGTCGCTGGCCACGCGCCACGCGATCCCGCGCGACAGCAATGTCCAGGCGGTGCGCGGCCTGATCGACGCTTCCATCGCCGCGGGCAATGTGGAGAAAGGATCGGCTTATCAGGATTACTGGCTGCAGATGAGCTCCAGCAGGGCCCTGAACGCAGTGCGTCACAGGTACTTTCACATGTCGTCGCGGTTCGAGGACTCAGCCGGGGCGCACCAGCCGCAGTACACGGGCCATCCGTCCAATGGCGGCGTGCGCCGCCGGATCGTGCAACGCGGATGAGGGGGCGCAGGATGCAGATGTCTCGTCTCAGACGGATCGCAACGGCGGCATGTCTTCTAGGCGCGACGCTCCTTTTCAACACTCTCACTGAGGCTTCTGCGGAGGACGCGGACATGCTGCGATTTGAATGGACATCGACCAATGCCGCCCCGAAGTCCTACCCGATAGAGCTGTTGCGCGCGGAGCTCGTTCTGGCAGACGGCACGTCCTACAGCGTCCCGGACCGGCGCGCCATCTACCATGGCTGGGGCGTTCCAGGGGCCACGCATTTCGTGGGCGAGCCGGAGAAAGCGCTGCCAGTCAGGCTCATCGCCACGTGG
>JBCCPQ010000082.1:0-9998 GCA_039024825.1 Pseudomonadota bacterium | reverse complement strand
TGCCCCTTCACCATGCAACGCGCTAACTCCCAGCGATGCATTCGACACCTCTCAGCCATGCCATTGCGACCTTTGCACGCGTTGGGCATCTGCGCCCTGCGCCAGGCACCTGGGCATCGGCGGTCGCGGCAATTTTGGCTGTGCCGATCATTGCGGCAGGAGGCGTGCTTGCGCTTGCCAGCTTGGCGGTTGCGGCCTTCGTCTTTGGGCTCTGGGCCACGCGGCAGGAGACGGGGCCCGATAATCACGACCCGTCGGAGATCGTCATTGACGAAGTGGCGGGCCAATGGACCGCCCTCTTCCCGATTGCGGTCGCCTATGAGCCAAGGGATCTGACGGCGGCGTATTTCTACGTGGCCATTAGCGCGAGCTTCGCGTTGTTCAGGCTCTTCGACATTTGGAAGCCGGGCCCCGTCGGCTGGGCTGACAGACGCGAGGATGCGCTGGGCGTCATGCTGGACGACATCGTCGCGGGCGCACTGGCTGCGCTGGTCCTTCTCCTTGCATTCATCGGCTTCTCGGAGGTCCTGTTTTGACGAAGACGCTCATCGAGGCGTTGCGCGGACGCGGCTGGACGGTCACCGCTGCCGAAAGCTGCACCGGGGGAATGGTGGCTGCTGCAATCACCGATGTGGCGGGGTCGTCAGAGGTCTTTGAGCGAGGCTTCGTGACCTATTCGAACGCCGCCAAACGCGAGATGTTGGGGGTCAAAGCAACGACCCTGGACGCCCACGGCGCTGTCTCGGAGGAGGTGGCGGCAGAGATGGCGCAAGGTGCGCTTGCAGCAGCGGGCGCGGACGTTGCCGTGGCCATCAGCGGCATCGCGGGCCCGGGCGGATCAGATCACAAGCCCGAAGGCCGCGTCTGTTTCGCACTCGCGACCAAGTCCGACGTCACTGCGAAAACCGTCGAGTTTGGAGCTATTGGCCGCGCTAAAGTGCGTTCAAAAGCAACGGACTACGCGCTGACCCTCATTCTTTCAGCTGCTCAGGCGTAAAGCTCGGCGGCGCGGCGCTCAAACGCGCGCACGATGCGCTGCATGGCGTCGTTGAAGACCATCCCGATGAGCCCCTGCAGAACGGCATTCTTGAACTCAAAATCCACGAAGAATGAGACGTCGCAGCCGCCGTCGGCATCCGCAAACGACCAGGTGGACTTCATGTAGCGGAAGGGCCCGTCGATGTATTCGGTGTTGATGCGCCGTTCGTCGGGATAAAGCTCCACCCGGCTGCCGAACCGCTCCCGAAACACGCGGAAAGAGATCACAAGGTCTGCCAGCATGAGCTCCCCGCCCTCAACGGGCTCGCGGGATCGCACCCGGGCGGCCGCGCACCACGGAATAAACTTGGGATACTGCCCCACATCAGCCACCAGATCGTACATCTGGTCCGCCGAATACGGGAGGCGTTTCGTCTCGGAATGCGTCGGCATGGTTGTCCTTGCTCGCCTGATGCGATGCGATGTGTTTAGAAGGGCAGAGAAATCAAGGGAAGCGCCGTGCCAGAATCCTACGAGGGGCGAGCATACGTCATCGATCAGATGATATCCGCCAAGTCCATCGCCGCCCGCATCGAAGCCCTTGCCCGAGAGATCGAGACGGAGTTCAAGGGCACCGACAAGGTCGTCGTCGTGGGCATTTTGCGCGGATCCTTCATCTTTATCGCGGATCTCGTGCGAGAGCTTGATCTGCCCATTGAGGTGGATTTCATCGAGGTCACCTCCTACGGGAACGCCATGGAATCAAGCGGAGAAGTCCGCATCCTCAAGGATTTGCGCGGCGCCATTGAAGGACGCGACGTCCTCATCGTCGAAGATATCGTCGATACCGGTTTTACCATGCAGGCCATCGTTGCGCACCTGGAGACGCGCCATCCCGCCAAGATGCGCACCATCGCCCTTCTCGACAAACCGTCCCGCCGCAAGGTCGACTTCAAGGCCTATTGGACAGGCTTCGAGATCCCCGATGAATTCGTCGTGGGCTACGGCATCGATTACGCGCAACGGAACCGCAACCTCGACCATATCGGGTCTGTCAGGTTCGTCTGATGGGCCCGATGTGGATGATCCGCATGGCCCGGATGGCCCGGCGTCCCCCGCCGCTTTGGAAGGTCCTGCTTGTTCTCGGCGTTGTTGCATTCGCCGCGCTGATTATCGGCGGCGAGTGGCTGCTTGGCATCGAACTCCCCGAGCGCGACATCAACTGGCGCCGCGGCCCGGAGATCAAGGTGAAAGAGTAGCGGCGTGGCCCAGAGCCCAAAGCGGGGCGTGCGCGGGCTTACTGTGCTGCGAGCAGCTGCTCCCGCGCGGCGCGGAGTTTGGCGAAGTCGTCGCCTGCGTGGTAGCTGGAGCGCGTGAGCGGGGTGGAGGACACCATGAGGAAGCCTTTGTTCCACGCTTTCTTCTCGTACTCCGCGAATTCCTCGGGCGTGACGAAGCGGTCGACGCCGTGGTGCTTTGGCGTTGGCTGAAGGTACTGGCCGATGGTGAGGAAATCGATGTCGGCGGCGCGCATGTCTTCCATGACCTGCACGACTTCCTGCTTCTTCTCGCCGAGGCCCACCATGATGCCGGACTTTGTGAATATCTTCGGGTCGAGCTCTTTAACGCGCTGAAGAAGGCGCAGGGAGTGGAAGTAGCGCGCGCCGGGGCGGACCTCCGGGTAAAGGCCCGGGACGGTTTCAAGATTGTGATTGAAGACGTCGGGCCGCGCCTCCACCACGACCTCGAGCGCGCTGTCATCGCAGCGGATGAAGTCGGGCGTTAAGATCTCGATCGTGGTGCCCGGCGATTGCTTGCGCACTGCCCGGATCGTCTGGGCAAAGTGCGCCGCGCCGCCATCTTTGATGTCGTCCCTGTCCACGGAGGTGATCACCACGTGGTTGAGGCCGAGCTTTTTGACGGCGAAGGCAACGCGGCCCGGCTCGAACACGTCGAGGTCCTCGGGCGGCTTGCCGGTGGCGATGTTGCAGAATGTGCAGGCCCGCGTGCAGACCTCGCCCATGATCATCATGGTGGCGTGGCCCTGATTCCAGCATTCGCCGACGTTGGGGCAGCCAGCTTCTTCGCAGACCGTGACGAGCTTGTTCTCCCGCATGATCTCGCGCGTGGCTTTGTAGCCCTCACCCACGGGGGCTTTGACCCGAATCCAGTCTGGCTTTTTGGGTTGCGCAGAATCCGGACGCCGTTGCTTTTCCGGATGGCGTTGTGCGCGGTCCGTGAGATCGCGTGTTGGCTTCAGCTTCGGCGGAGCGAGGTCTTTCATGACGGGCTCTCAATTGTGGCTGTCTTAAATCTAACGAGGCAGCCCTGAATTGTCCAACGATGCCCGGGGGATGCGGCAATGCGCGTTGTGCATAGCATCTGCCCACCCTCACAAACAAACGCCGCGCGGAAAGAGTTCCCGCGCGGCGCCTGACGAGGTGGGTCCTGGGTTAACCCATGCCGTCTGTGACCTTAGCCGATGAGGGGGCCGTGCTTTCCATGGCGCTGCTCGTAGTGTTGCTTGAGACGCGTGAGCGCGATCCGCAGCACGATTTTACCGGACCGGGCGGACCAGCCCATGCGCTTTTCTGCAGTCTCAAGGCCCTCAAGGAAGCAGCAGCAGCGGAGCGCGACATCGCCGAGCCCCGGCCCGAGCTCTGCCAATGCGTCCTGAACGCGGGCGCGCGCGGCCTCGGGCCCGCCGAGACCGTCGGTGGACGTGAAGCCGCCACCGCCGCCGCCTGTCAGGAAGCGGTCCCAGTTCTGCGTTACGCGAGCCCCCATCTGGGCGAGTTCAAAGTCTTCGCGCAGACGCTCCCCCGCGATGACAAGATCCTCGGTGAGAAACGGGTTGCCGCCTTTGTCCTTGCGCCGCGCCAGGGCCGCGAGCGGGCTTTCGGCGAGGTTGTAGCGCAGGCGTTGCACGCGGGGGGCGCCATTGGCGTCTTCGTCCATGACGTCACGCTCCGCCCAGACGCGGTGCTGACCGGCGAATGCTGCCTGGGCATCGGCAAACCCTGCGGCGCGCGATTCGGCCTCGGCCAGGAGCCGCTTGAGCGCCGCGCGGCCCGCAGCGGTGACGCGGTAGCGAGCGATGCGCGCTTCTGGATGATCGCAGGAAATCCAGTCCTTGAGCGCCATGGCCTGAGCCACGGGCCGGTCCACGACAGCGGTCTTGGTCGTGCCGCCGTCGGAGGTGTCACGCACGACAACCGCCTTGTCCATGTCCTTGGCCACGGCGAGGACAGCCCCCGTTTCACACAAGCGACGCAGGATGCGGCGGCCCTCCCGGGCGATGGTTTCTTCCGAAGGCGCGCTCGTGGGCGCGTCGATCTTTTCATACTTCATGTCACGGCCTTTCCTGGCACCGAAGTGGCGTGCCTCTTGAAAATGTTCCGCGCCCAGGCGGCGCAGTCCTTCATCAACCAGCGGATCGTCACGGCGCGCCTCGTAGCGGCGAACTTGCCGCAAAACGGTAGACGGGTTGATGCCCGCCAAACGCGCTAAAGCCCGGATCGAAAGCCCGGCCTCGGTGTGGAAGAGGTAATGCCGCGCGGCTTCAGGAAGCCACGTTGGCAATGCCCCATTCGTCTGTGTCCCGGCGACATGCATTGTTCGCATGCTCTCCCGTCCTGACTTATCCCCATACACTCCCCAAACGCGTCCCCAGACTTGTTCAGAGCGTATGCAACCTAGGCGTGCATTAGTTACCGGATCGTTAACAAATGCTGATTTCGCAACAATTGTGGAAAAATCCGAAACAGTTCTGAAAGCACCGCTCGCTATTTCTGGGTAGCGCGCAACAGGGGTCAGAGCTGTGAGACGGTATTCGCGTACCTGGAGGAGGATCACAGATGCAAGACATACACACGATGCTGTCCACACTGCGCCGCCCACGGATTCTGGTGTCTGCTGCGCGCCATGGCATTGAAGACTACTGCCGCACGCGTAACCTGCGGCGCATTCTGGGCGACGCGCGACTACCGAGCTCTGGTGAGGCGGCCTTGCGCCTGATGGAGATCGAGGCCTTCCACGACGAAGCGCGGCGGACGGGCGACGGATCTTACTCCATCGCGCGGCACATTGAGGTGCTCATTGCTCTCATGGCGGAGGCGCAGCTTCTGCGCCAACCCGTCCTGGTTGAGTAGACGGCGCTAGACGAACGCATCCGGCATGGACGCCTTTTTCTCTGCCACATAGGCATCGAGCGCGTCCTTGATCGCGGGATCGAGGCCCGGCTGTTCATAGGCTGCAAGCATCTTCTCCACGCGGGCGGATGCGAGCATCTGCGTGTCGCGCGCGCCCTCGTCGGCCCAGGTCTCATAGGGCTTGTAGTCCAGCACTTCGGACCGCCAGAAGGCGTCCTTGTAGTTCGCGTGCGTATGAGCGGCATCGAGATAGTGCCCCCCCGGCCCCACTTCACGCAACGCGTCCATGGCGAGCCCGTTTTCATCATGGGCCACACCGGCTGCCATCTTGTGCAGCACGCCAAGCTGGTCAGCATCCATCACGAATTTCTCAAAACTCGACACGAGGCCGCCCTCAAGCCAGCCGCAGCTGTGGAGCATGAAGTTAACGCCGCCCATGAGCGCTGCGTTGAGCGTGTTGGCGGTCTCATAACCTGCCTGCGCGTCTGGGAGTTTCGAGCCGCAGAGCCCCCCGCCCGAGCGGAATGGGAGCCCCATGCGACGGGCGAGCTGACCCGCGCCGTAGAGAATCTGACTCGCTTCCGGCGTGCCGAATGTCGGCGCGCCACTGTTCATGTCGATGGACGTCACGAATGTGCCGAAGATCACCGGCGCGCCCGGGCGCACGAGCTGGGAATAGGCGATCCCCGCCATGACTTCGGCGAGCACCTGAACCAGCGTTCCGGCCACAGAGACCGGCGCCATCGCACCGCCGACAATGAACGGGGACACGATGCAGGCCTGATTGTTCTTCGCATAGACCTCCAGCGCACCCATCATCACACTGTCAAACGTCAGCGGAGAGTTGATGTTGATGAGCGAGGTCATCACCGTGTTGTCCTGCACGAAGTCCTTACCGAACAGGATCTCGCACATCTCCACGCTGTCTTGCGCCCGGGAAGGCTCCGTCACTGAGCCCATGAAGGGTTTGTCGGAAAGCACCATGTGGGCGCGGAGCATGTCCAGGTGACGCTTGTTGACGGCGACGTCGGTGGGTTCGCAGACAGTGCCGCCGGAATGGTGCAGCCACTTGGACATGTAGCCCAGCTTCACGAACTTTTCGAAGTCGGCCATCGTGGCGTAGCGGCGGCCGCCTTCGGCATCACGCACGAAGGGCGGGCCGTAGACGGGCGCGCAAACCAGCGTCTTTCCCCCGATTTCCACGTTGCGCGCGGAGTTGCGCGCGTGCTGCGTGAACCGCGAGGGTGCGGTTGAACAGAGCTTGCTTGCCAGACCACGTGGCAGACGCACGCGGTCCCCGTCCACATCGGCGCCCGCGTCTTTCCAGCGCTTGAGAGCGTCAGGATTTTCCACGAAGGCGACCCCGATCTCCTCAAGGACCTGTTCTGCGCGATCTTCGATGAGCTCCAGAGCCTCGCTGCTGAGCAGGTCGGTGACGGGGATGTTGCGCTCGATAAAGCGGGCGGCCTCGATCTTGATGCCGGTGCGCGCGGCGCGGCGGGCAGCACCGCCGCCACCGCGGGCACGACGGGTGCGTGTGGGTGCATCACTCATGGCGGTCTCCCCTCCTCAACGTGTCCGACATCTAGGACCTCACACACCCACGCTGCAGCGCAAAAACGACCCCTAACATCCTCTTGCGAACGTTCCTGTTTGCAGCGGCTTCGGGAACGACCTAAAGCCTGCCCATGGACCACGACCGCTTGCTGATCATCGATTTCGGCTCCCAGGTGACGCAGCTCATCGCGCGTCGTCTCCGCGAACTGAATGTTTACTGCGAAATCCATCCATTTCAGAATGTGACGGAGGCGTTCCTCAGGGACTTCGCCCCGAAGGCGGTGATCTTTTCGGGCGGCCCGGCGAGCGTGATGGACGAGGGCTCCCCCCGCCCGCCAGAGGCCGTCTTTGAGATGGGCATCCCGATCCTCGGGATCTGCTACGGCCAGCAGGTTATGATGCACATGCTTGGCGGCACAGTGGAACGCGGTCATGGCACGGCAGAGTTCGGGCGCGCGTTCGTGACACCGGGCCTCGCGCAGATCGGTCTTCTGGAGGGGTGGTTTTCCACCGGCAACGAGCAAGTGTGGATGTCCCATGGCGACCACGTGAGCGCCATTGCGCCCGGCTTTGAGGTTTACGGAACCTCGCCCAACGCACCCTTCGCGATCACGGCGGACGTGGCGCGCAACTTTTACGCCGTACAATTCCACCCAGAAGTGCACCACACCCCGCGCGGCGCGAAGCTCTACGAGAATTTCGTGCGCATGGCAGGGTTCAGCGGCGACTGGACCATGGGCGCCTACCGCGAGCAGGCAATTGAGGCCATCCGGGAGCAAGTGGGGGACGCCAAGGTCATCTGCGCCTTGTCGGGCGGCGTGGATTCGTCCGTCGCGGCCGCCCTGATCCACGAGGCCGTCGGCGATCAGCTGACCTGTGTCTTTGTGGATCACGGTCTGCTCCGAAAGGACGAAGGCGCAGAAGTCGTGGGCATGTTCCGCGATCACATGAACCTGCCTGTGATCCACGCCGAGGAGCAGGAGCTGTTTCTGGGAGAGCTTGAGGGCGTGAGCGACCCGGAGACCAAGCGCAAGATCATCGGCAAGCTCTTCATCGATGTCTTTCAGAAATACGCCGATCAGATCGACGGCGCGGCGTTCCTTGCGCAGGGGACGCTCTACCCCGACGTGATTGAATCGGTCAGCTTCAGCGGCGGGCCCTCGGTCACGATCAAGTCGCACCACAATGTGGGCGGGCTGCCGGAAAAGATGGGTCTGAAACTCGTCGAGCCGCTGCGCGAGCTTTTCAAGGACGAGGTGCGCGCGCTCGGGCGGGAACTTGGCTTGCCGCCAAGCTTCATTGGCCGCCACCCTTTCCCCGGCCCCGGCCTCGCCATCCGCTGCCCGGGCGAAATCACCCGCGCGAAGCTTGATATTCTTCGTGAAGCGGATGCCGTCTACATCGACCAGATCCGCCGCCATGGTCTTTATGATGAAATCTGGCAGGCGTTCGTTGCGATTCTGCCCGTGCGCACCGTGGGGGTCATGGGCGATGGGCGCACCTATGATTACGCCTGCGCCCTGCGCGCGGTCACCAGCGTCGACGGGATGACGGCGGATTACTATCCGTTCAGCCATGAGTTCCTTGGCGAAACCGCCACGCGCATCATCAACGAAGTGCCGGGCATCAACCGGGTGACCTACGACATCACCTCCAAACCGCCCGGCACGATCGAATGGGAGTGAGGCTTGCCCTTTGCTTTACCGTCTTTGCGGGCCCTGTCTCGGCGCTGACTGCGACCTGTCTAGGGAACGGCTGGTCCTTGGACCTCCTCGGCGAGCAGGCCGAATTCACGTTTCCAGCCGCCACGCAGTTGGACGTCCCTCACACCGCGCAGGCAGAAGGCGCGGACTGGCCCCGCGCGCTGACATTGATCGGGGATCGCGACACCGGCATTCTCATTCTCCATGACCGCGAATGCGAGGGCGGCAGCCACGAAGCGCAGATGCTCACGCAGCGCGGCCAGACGCCGATCTTGCTCACGGGATGCTGCAGGGGCGTGAGCGAATGAACGACACCTTCCGCGGAGCGCTCTGGATGATCGGGGCGATCTTCGCATTCACCTCCATGGCTATTGCCGGGCGCGCGGTCTCCTTCGAGCTCGATACGTTCGAGATCATGATGTACCGCTCGTTCATCGGCATCGTTGTCGTGGTGAGCGTGGCGCGCCTCGCAGGCACGCTGGGCGAGGTGACGCGCCGCAACCTGGGCCTTCATGCTGCGCGCAACCTCGCGCATTTCTTCGGGCAGAACTGCTGGTTTTACGCGCTCACTCTCATTCCCCTCGCGCAGCTGTTCGCGCTTGAGTTCACTTCTCCCATTTGGGTTCTTCTGCTCGCCCCGATCTTTCTGGGCGAGCGCCTCACTTGGGCGAAGGTCGGCTTTGCTGCGCTGGGCTTTGTCGGCGTCATCATCGTGGCGCGCCCTGACTTCAGCGCACTGGAGCCCGGTATCCTGATCGGCGCGGCTGCGGCCATCGGCTTTGCGGGATCAGCCATCTTTACAAAGCTGCTGACACGGACTGAAACGATCACCTGCATCCTTTTCTATCTCACGGTCATGCAAGCTGTGTTTGGCGTGGTCTGCGCAGGTATCGACGGGGATATCGCGCTGCCGTCGGCTGCATCTGTGCCCTGGCTCGTGACGATCGGCCTTGCGGGACTCGTCGCGCATTTCTGTCTGACGAAGGCGTTGACGCTTGCGCCCGCGTCCGTCGTGATGCCCGTGGATTTCGTGCGTCTTCCGGCCATCGCCCTGATCGGCATGGTCCTTTATCAGGAGCCTCTGGACGCGCTCGTCTTCCTTGGAGCGGCCGTCATTTTCGCGGCCAACTACCTCAATATCCTGCGCGAAGCGCGTATTGCGAAAATGTGACGTTTGAGGCGGCTCGGATCCATGACGCCGCGTTACAAATTGACCGTGAGCGCCCCTTTCCCGCATTAGACCGTCAGAAGCCGTGTTGGGAGCGCGGCAAGGGAAGAGACATTGATCATGAAAAAGTACCTACTGACGTCGGCTGCCATGACGATCATGGCAAGCGCGGCCGCGGCAGGCGGCATCGACCGCAGCGGCCAGTCCATCGGGCTTATCTTCGCGGAAACCGGCGCGACCGGCGGTTACGCCCAGCTGAGCTTTGGCAACGTATCGCCGTCTGCCAATGCGGACTTCACACTCGGCGGTGGCCTTCTGCCCGCGTCTTCGAGCCCGCTGAGCGGCTACACGCAACTTGGCCTCGGCTTTAAACAGCAGTTCAACGACGCGTTCAGCCTCTCGGTGATCTACGATCAGCCCTTTGGCGCGCTCGTGGAATAT
>JBCCPQ010000081.1:0-10098 GCA_039024825.1 Pseudomonadota bacterium | reverse complement strand
GCAGGGGGCAGAGCTTGCGGCGGTGGCGTCTCGCAGCGCGGATAAGGCCGCGTCGTTCCAGAAGATGGCGCCTGGTTGCCGTGCGGTGGAAAGCTACGAGGCGCTGTTGGCCGATGACGGCATAGATGGGGTCTATATCCCCCTTCCCAATCATCTCCACGTGCCCTGGACGCTCAAAGCGCTTGCCGCGGGCAAGCACGTGCTCGTCGAGAAGCCAGCAACTATGGCCGCGAGTGAGTTCGGCGATCTCATCGCGGCGCGCGACGCGGCCGGGACGCTATGCTCAGAGGCATATATGATCGTGCACCATCCTCAGTGGCAGCGTGTGAAGCACCTCGTGGCTGATGGTGCTGTGGGGCAGTTGCGGCATATCCGGGGGGCGTTCTCCTTCGATAACTCCGCCGAGACCGACAATATTCGCAACACCGCCGGCATGGGGGGCGGTGCGCTGCGCGACATCGGGGTCTACGTATTCGGATCTGCGCGGTTCGTCACAGGCGAGGAGCCGCGCGTCACTCGCGCCCGGCTTCGCATGGAGAAGGACTTTGACACATTCGCCGACGTTGAAGCGGTGCTGCCGTCCGGCGTGACCTATTCGGCCTATGTCTCGACCCGGCTTCACCCGACGCAAAGCATGGAATTCCACGGCACCGAAGGTCTGATCCGTCTCACCGCGCCCTTCAATCCGAACGTCTTTGACGGCGCGCGGATTGAAATTCACCAGCCTGATCTCGGCCTGCGCGTGGAGCGCTTTCCGGCCGCCAATCATTATGTCTCGCAGGTCGAGACCTTTTCGCGGGCGGTCGCCGGAGAGGCGCCTTGGCCCTGTCCGCTGGAATTCTCGCAGGGCACACAGGCGATGATCGATAGGGTTCTCGAAATCGGCGAGGTTCTGTGATGCCTGACAAGGGTGAGTTCGACGATGTCATGCCTGAAAACACCGCGCGTCCAAATGATAAAGGGCCGCTTGAAGAAGGCCTTGGGGCGCGCGCGCTGACGAGTGTGATCTTGTGGGTGATGATCCAGCTCGCGCAGACGGTGATCCTCTTTGTTACTGTGGTTCAGTTCGTTTTCCTTCTGATCGAAAACAAGCGCCCGAACCGGCGTCTTGCCCGTTTCGGTGAAGATGTCGGCATCTGGGTAGCCAAAGCCGCGCGTTATCAGGCAGGGGCGAGCGAGGTGAAGCCCTGGCCGTGGACAGAGCTCGACTAGGTGCGGAAGCGGGTCGACAGCTCAGTTGCAAGGTGGTCGAAGACCAGCCTGATCTTGCGGCTGGTCTGAAGCTCCCGGTGGGTGGTGAGCCAGACGGGAAAGCGGATCGACGGCGCCTCGGGGAGCACGCGCTCCATACCTGGCGTTGCCCGTGCAATCAGATCATCCATGATGAAAAGACCGTAGCCGCGTTGCGCGAATTCCCAGCAGACAAGACCATTCTCGCTCGTGATCTCGAACTGATCCTCAGTGAGCGCGACGCCGAGATTGTCAAGGTAGTCGATGCTTTGCTTCGGCTCTCCGAAGGCGATGAGGCGGTGTCGTTTGAGGTCTTCCACGGACTGCGGGCGGCCCTCGCGGTCTAGGTATTCTGAGCTGCCGTAGAAGAAGCCCTGGCCATCTGCAATCTTGCGCGCGAACAGGTCCGGCTCTTCCGGGCGGACGTGTCGGATAGCGATGTCAGCCTCGCGCCGCTGAATATCGCGAAGATCGTTGGCCGCCACGATGTCGATGCGAAGCTTCGGCGCGCTCAGTCGAAGGCCCTTTAGCATCGTTGGCAGCAGGAAAACGGAGTAGATATCCGAAGCGGTAATCGCCACGCGCCCGGAAACGTCGTCGGAAAGGCCCGCCGCCGTAAGGCTCACGCGTTCCGCGGCCTCTCGCATCTCTGCGATGTGGCTGCGCAGGCTTTCGCCCGCTGGGGTGAGGGCAAGACCCCTGCCAACACGTTCGAAAAGGACGATGCCGAGCTCTTCCTCAAGGGCGGAGACTTGACGCCCGAGGGTTGGTTGCGTTTGCCCGAGCGCGCGCGCCGCAGCCGAAAGGGAGCCTTCTTCAGCCGTCGCAAGGAACGCGCGGGCGTGGTTCCAGTCAAACTCGAAGCTCTGCCATTTCATGCGAATTTGCATACCACATCCACGGTTTTCGGCAATTCACGGGCGAACACCATGCGAATATCTATGGCTCAAAGGAGATCGACTATGTCAGATACAGCACAAGCCGCCCGCTTTTGGGATCGCGCCGCGCCCAAATACGCCAAAGACCCCATCGCCGATATGGCGAGTTACAATTACACGCTTGAGCGCACGAAGTCTTACCTCAGCGCGGAGGACCGGGTTGTAGAGCTCGGTGCCGGGACATCGTCCACCGCGCTAGAGCTTGCGCCCATGGTTGCGAACTACCTTTCGACCGACGTTTCGTCAGAGATGGTTCGCATCGGGCGTGACAAAGCGGCGTCTTCTCGGGTTTCCTCGCTGCAGGTCGAGGTTGCCACGCCAGCGAGCCTAGCCAGCCGCGGTGATCAGTATGATGCGGTGCTGGCCCTTAATCTTCTGCATCTTTTACCCGACGTCCCAGCTGCGCTGGCAGACGTCGCAAAGCTGACACGCGCCGGTGGGCTCTTTATCTCCAAGACCGGATGTCTTGGTTCTGCCCCTGTCTTCAAACGGGCATTCTTCTCCGTGATGATCGCAGCTATGTCATTGATCGGGAAGGCACCGGGCACGGTCCAGTACCTTCGCGTCGAAGAGCTTGACGCGCAGATAGAAGCGGCCGGTTTCGAGATCATCGAAAGTGCGCTGGACATGGGCGACGTTCCACGACGCTACATCGTCGCACGCAAGAGGACCTAGCCCTCCATTGCTTCCAGTTCATCTATGAAGCCCTCGATCATGCTCAGCCCCTTGTCCCAGAAGGCGGGGTCTGAGGCATCGAGGCCGAAGGGAGCCAGCAATTCCTTGTGGTGCTTCGATCCTCCCGCGCGGAGCATGTCGAAATACTTCTCCTGGAAGTCTGCGCCGCCCTCCTCGTAGACGGCATAGAGCGCGTTCACGAGGCCGTCGCCAAAGGCGTAGGCATAGACGTAGAAGGGCGAGTGGACGAAGTGGGGGATGTAGGCCCAGAAGGTCTCGTAGCCGTCCATGAAGTTGAACACGGGGCCCAAGCTCTCGGCCTGCACCGACATCCAGAGCGCGTTTATGTCGTCGGGTGTGAGCTCCCCTTCGCTCCGTGCCGCGTGGAGTTTGCACTCAAAATCGTAGAAGGCGATCTGGCGGACGACGGTGTTGATCATGTCCTCTACCTTGCCAGCAAGCAGGACCTTTTTCTGATCCTGCGTCTCTGCAGAGGCCAGAAGCTTTCGGAAGGTCAGCATTTCCCCGAAGACGGAGGCTGTCTCCGCCAGTGTCAGCGGCGTTGAGGACAAAAGTTCACCCTGACCGGCCGCGAGAACCTGGTGCACGCCGTGACCTAGCTCATGGGCGAGCGTCATCACATCGCGTTGCTTGCCGAGGTAGTTCAGCAACACGTAGGGATGTGCAGTCGTGACGGTGGGATGGGCAAAGGCGCCCGGTGCCTTGCCGGGCTTCACCGGCGCGTCGATCCAGCCCTTTTTAAAGAATGGCTCCGCAAGGTCGGCCATGCGCGGATCAAATGCGCCATAGGCGTCCATCACCGTCTTCTCAGCCACGTCCCAGCCAATGGTCGCATCGTCCTCTAGGGGCAGGGGGGCATTGCGGTCCCAGACTTCAAGTGTCTCGAGGCCCAGCCACTTGGCCTTGAGCTTGTAGTAGCGGTGCGACAGGCGCGGGTAGGCCGCAACGACAGCGTTGCGAAGCGCCTCAACGACCTCTGCTTCAACGTGGTTGGCCAGATGCCTGCCGGTCTGGGGCGTGGGCATGTTCCGCCAGCGGTCCTCGATCTCTTTCTCCTTGGCCAGCGTGTTGTGGACGCGGGCGAAGGTCTTCACGTTGGCCTGAAACGTTGCCGCGAGGGCGCGCGCGCCCGCTTCGCGCTTGCTGCGGTCTTGCTCCGAAAGCAGATCAAGCGTCGCTTCAATGCCGAGGGCCTCTCCGTTCACGTCAAATTCGAGACCTGCAATCGTTTCATCAAATAGGCGGTTCCAGGCCGCTGCCCCCACGGTGGACTGGTCGTGGAGGAACTTTTCGAGTTCATCGGAGAGTTGATGCGGCTTCATCGCGCGCAGGCGGTCCATAACTGGTTTATACCGGGCAAGCGCTGCGTTTTCGCTGAGGAGCTTCGAGAGATGGGCATCGTCGAGGCGGTTGAACTCCAGCGACCAGAACACGAGCGGTGTGGTGGCTTCAGTCATGCGATCTTGCGCATCGGCCATGAACTTTGCGCGCTCGGCGTCGGTCGTCACCTGATAGTAGCGCAACCCCGCATAGGACATCAGTTTGCCACCTATGACGTCGATCTCCTCGTACCTTTCCACCGCTCGCAAAAGGCTCGCGGCGTCCAAAGTTGAGAGCTTCCCCTCGTAATCAGATGCAAACGACGCGCATTCCGCTTCGATCCAGGCCATGTCTTTCTCAAAGGCCGGGTCATCCTGCCCGGTGTAAAGATCACTCAGATCCCATTCAGGCAGATCTCCCAAATCCTTGGTGCCGTGGCTCGGGTTCGCGTCATGATACATCTGAGGGCCTTTCGGAATGCTTGGGGGACTATGTGTGCCCTGTCGATGGTGGCGGCAAGCGCGGACGCCATGAGATTGCCTCCGGCGGAGGTATTTTTTGAAAGATGAATGCGGGGGCGCTCGTCCTTTTCATCTTTCGATCAATACCTCGGGGGTCCGGGGGCTGGCCCCCGGTTCAAAAGCCGAAGAGCCGCGCCGGGTTTGTCACCAGGACCTTTTCGCGAACGACATCAGAGGGGCAGGCCGCATCGAAAGCATCGAGGAGGGCTGCTCCATTGGGCTGCGCCGCGTCGGCGAGCATCAGAAACGGCCAGTCAGTTCCCCAAAGGAGGGCATCGGGGTTGGCTGCGATGGCGGCTTGGACAAAGGGCTCTGCCTCGACGAACGGCGCAGAGCAGAGGCGGTAGAGGGCGGAAAGCTTCAGGTGGACGTGGCCGTCGCCCAGAAGTGCCAGCAGCGTCTGGAAGCCGGGGTCATGAATGCCGAGCGACAGGTCTGGCCAGCCCAGATGATCAATCACCAACGGGACCGGGAGCGCGCGGATGTCATCCGCAATCTCCGCCATGTGCTGGTGTGTATGGAGAAGCATCTGGATATGGAGGCCATGGTCGGCGAGGTCCGGAGCCATCGCTTTCGCGCCTTCCCAGCTCAGGACGCCCCCATGGACGTAGTTGAGCCGCACCGCGACCATGCCTGCCTCTGCGAAAGCGGCCATCTCCGCCGTGGTAGCGCCGTCCCGCAAGAGGCCGACGCCCCGCGCAGCGGGGCCAAGACGTCGCACAGCCGCCAGAGTGACTGAGTTGTCGGCACCGTAGAGGATCGAATGGACGAGGACGCAACGCGAGAAACCCAGTGCCGCCATCTCCGCACGGTAACGGTCTAGCCAGACGTCGAGCTGGCCGTCGTCGGCTGGATCTTCGACACGTCCCTCCCAAAGAGGGAATTCGCCTCCGAGAAGGTGCAAGTGGCTATCTACAGCGCCTTTTGGTGCCTTGCGCTGCGGGGCCGTGGAGGGCGGGGGCATTAAGGCACGCGGCATGTGAACTCTCCGTAGGCTACGCGACGGTCGCACCGTCAGCCATACGCTTCCAGCATCGCTGTCAGATCGTCAAACGTATTGGCTTCACGCAAGGGCTTGTCTTTGCGCCAACGGCTCATCCGCGGAAAGCGCAGCGCCACGCCCGATTTGTGGCGCGAGGAGGCCTGGATTCCTTCGAACGCGATCTCGAACACGTGGTGCGGCTCTACCTGCCGCACAGGCCCAAAGCGCTGGAGTGTGTTCTTCTTCACCCATGCCGTGATCTCCCGGAACTCTGCGTCGGTGAGGCCGCTGTAGGCTTTTGTGAACGGGACGAGGTCGTCGCCCTTCCAAACCGCGAATGTGAAGTCAGTAAACAGGTTCGCACGCCGCCCGTGCCCAGCCTGCGCATAGATCATCACGGCGTCTATGATGAGGGGATCGACCTTCCACTTCCACCAATCGCCTTTCTTGCGACCGCTCAGGTAGGGCGAATCCAGGCGTTTGAGCATGAGGCCTTCGGCGTAGTTGTCACGGCTGCCTTCACGTGTGGCGGAGAGGGCGTCCCAGCTTTCGAACGGGACCGACGGTGAGAGCTGCACGGGGCAACCTTCGGGCAGGCTGGCCACAAGCGTTTCCAGTGTCGCGCGACGCTCTGCGAGGGGACGTTCTCGCCAATCCTCACCCGCCCATTCCAACAGGTCATAGGAGTGAAGAACGACCGGCGCTTCAGACAGCAACTTCTTTGGCACGGTCTTGCGCCCGATCCGCTTCTGCAATTGTGCGAAGGGCAGGGGCGCGCCATTTGCCCAGGCTAGAACCTCTCCATCGATCACGGTCCCCTCCGGCAGGAAGTCACGGGCTTGCGCAAGCTCCGGGAAGCGGTCTGTCATCAACTCCTCGCCGCGCGACCAAAGGTGATGTTCTCCGCCCCGGACGATGAGTTGCCCTCGAATGCCATCCCATTTCCATTCTGCCTGCCAGGCATCGGGTGCACCGAGGTCTTCGGGCGCGTCGTCGAGTTGGTAGGCAAGGTAGAACGGGTAGGGGCGCGACAGGTCTGCGGCCGGATCATCAGCCTCAATGAGCGCCTGCCAGCTTGTTGTCTCCGGCGTCCAGGACCCCATGAGCTTATGGGTGATTACCGGCTCCTCCTGACCGGTAGCCTGTGCGAGGGCTCGGGTCATGAGCTTCTGGCTAACCCCGACGCGAAAGCCGCCGGTCAGCAGTTTGTTGAACAGAAAACGCTCCACCGTATCAAGCCGGTCCCAAGCGTCGAGGACGACCGCCTTGCGCTCCGCTTCCTCAAGGGCGGGCAGGGATTTGATAACGCCGATCCAGTGACTGAGGCTTTCGTCGCTCTGACGAGACGGCTCCGGCAGCACGAGGGCGATCGTCTCCGCCAGATCGCCCACAACCGGATAGGCCTCTTCAAAAAGCCAGAGGGGGATCTCTGCAAGTTCTGCCGCCCAGCCGCGCAGAAAAGGGGTCGTGAGTGTCCGCTTCGGGCGACGTCCGGAGAAAAGCGCGATGCACCACAGACGATCCTCTTCGCTTGCTTCCTGAAAATACGCTTTCAAGGCGGCAACTTTTGGCAGCGTTTTCGTCGTCTGGTCGATTTTGGTGAACAGCGCGGCAAAGCGTTTCATGCGTGCGCCCGCATGAAGTCTGCGGCTCTTCGGATGGCCGCATCCGCCAAGGGGGAAGATCCCGCCATGAACTGCCAAACGTGGGGCATACGGGTTACCTTCTCCAGCGTGACCGGACCGCCATGCGCCTGAATGCGGGCGGCAATCGCGTCACTGTCTTCTTCGAGAAACTCGCGGGAAACACATTGGATCATGGTGGGCGGCGCGCCCTCGTAGTTGCCATGAACAGGCGACAAGCGCGGATCGTTCGAATCTGCGTGGCCCGCGTAGCTCTCCCCGATCCTCTGCAGGACTTCTTCCGGGAAAAGCAGATCGTCGGCGTCTGGTACCGGGCGATCTGGGTCCACGATGGTCGCTGGGCTGAAGAGCAGCGTTGCCGCGGGCGCTGTCCCGTCACGGAGAAGCTTCTGCAGGGCCACGAGGGCGAGGCAGCCCCCGGCGGAATCGCCGCCGAGCACACAGGGCCCAATGTCCGAGCGCCAGGCCAGAGCCTCAGGCACCGCGGCCTCGACGTCATCCGGGCCTGCCGGAAACGGGTCTTCTGGCGCGAGCCTGTAACGCGGCGCGATGATCAGCGCATTTGCCACGCGGGAGAGGTGGCTGAGCATGACAAGATGCGTCTCGGGCGAGCCCACGACAAAACCGCCGCCGTGGACCCAGATGAGCCGACGCTCTGGGCTTGGGGGAGCGATCTCCAGCGCGCCCAGAGGGCCAAGGGAAATTTTTTGAACCGCGACGCCCCGGGCTTTACTAAATCTGCGCAGTCCGGCTGAAAGTTCAAACCCGCGCCTGTGCGCTGCCCATGGCGCGGGCGAAGCAAGGCGCGGTTGAGCGATCTTTCGCGCGCCCCACGCGATCAACCTGTCGCGCCAATGGCGCTTTTCGCCCTTCCAAGGGAATGTTGCGTTCGCCGAAGTCACGCCGCTTCCTCCGCCTCGTCGCCTTCGTATTCCGTTTCCACAATTGCGGCGTCGTATCCTTCGCTCTCCAGCCATTGTCGGAAGACGGAGGTGTAGCCATGGGTGACAAACACGCGCTCTGCCCCTGTTTCCGCGATGGCCGCGTTGAGGCCGGCCCAGTCCGCATGATCCGACATCACGAAGCCACGGTCCGCCGCCCGCCGCCGCCGTACCCCGCGCAAGGCCATCCAGCCGGACGCAAAAGCCGTTGAAGCCCCGGTAAAGCGCCGCGACCAAGTGGAGCCAAGGGCCGACGGCGGCGCAACGATCAGCGCGCCGGGATAGTGTTTAGCTTTAAGATCCGGCGTCACGCGGATCGTGTCGGGCAGCGCGTATCCTTGCGCGCGCAGCACATCGTTCGTGTTTTCAACGGCGCCGTGGGTCAGGATAGGTCCGGTCGCCGGGTCCAAGGCAGCCAGTATGCGCTGGGCCTTGCCGAGGCTGTAGGCCCCGATGAGCGACGGTCGTCCCTCTGCTGCGTTCTTTTGCCACCACGCATTGAGGGACGCACGAACCTCAGCCTCCGGCGTCCAGTTGAAGACCGGCAGACCGAAAGTGCATTCCGTGATGAAGCTGTGACAGCGCACCGGCTCGAAGGGCTCGCTGAGGCCGTCATTGACCACTTTGTAGTCACCGGAGGCGACCCAGACCTCACCCGCGACCTCAACCCTGATCTGGGCGGAGCCCGGAACGTGCCCCGGCTGGAAAAAAGCTCACCTCCGCGCCTCCGATGCGGCGCACTTCGCCGTAGGCCACGGTATCGAGATCTATCTCGCCGAGCCGGTATCGAATGACGGGCGCGGCCGCATCCGTGCTCAGATAGCGTCCCATGCCGGGCCTGGCATGGTCGGCATGCCCATGTGTAATCAGCGCCCGATCCACGGGTCGCCATGGGTCGATGTAGAAATCGCCGGCTGGGCAATAAATGCCGCGATCAGTGAAGGTCAGTACCATGAGGGGTAGCTTAGCCGTCCATCGCTGCTTGCCAAGGCAGTGCCGCCGTGGTGTCTGAGCGCAAAGAAGGAGGACCCCATGGCCATCAAGGATTTCAAGACACGGATGCTCGCAGGGGAGATGCTCGCCGGGACCTTCCTGAAGACACCTGCCTACGAGCTCATTGAGGTGCTGGCGGGCTCCGGGCTCGACTTTTTGTGCCTCGATGCCGAACACGCCCCATTCGACCGGGCGCGTATGGACATGTGTCTCGCCATGGGCCGTGCGCTGGATTTCCCTCTGCTCGTGCGCCCGGGGTCGGCGACGGCCCCGGATATCCTCCAGGCTCTCGACGCGGGTGCTGCCGGGATTGTGGCTCCCCATGTCGACAGCGTTGAGAAAGCAGCGGCGCTAACCAAGGCGGGTCATTTCGGCCTGGGTGGACGGGGCTACGCGGGTTCGACGCGTTGGGCCGGTTTTGCAACGCGCAAGATGCCCGAAATCCTCGACCGCAGTTCGGAAACGGCCCTCATCGCCCAGATTGAGGAGCCCGCGGGCGTGGAAGCTGCTGACGCCATCGCCGCGACAGACGGCATAGACGGTCTTTTCCTTGGGCCCGCCGATCTCTCCGTCGGATACGGCAAGCGCGATCAGTCCTCAGACGAGCTCCTCGCCGCATTCGCCACATGCGGCACGGCGGCAAAGACCCACGGGAAGGCCTTCATGACTTTTGTTGGCAACGCGACCCAGGCCGAAAGCCTCGCGCACCATGGCCTGACAATGTTCTTCATTGCCTCCGAACACAGCTGGATGCGTGCCGGTGCCGCCGCAGAGGCCATGGGAATACACAACATCAAGGGCTAGGGGCGTCTTGCGCGCCGCCCGTTCCACTTC
>JBCCPQ010000080.1:0-10181 GCA_039024825.1 Pseudomonadota bacterium | reverse complement strand
GTTGAAAAACGTCTTAGAGGATCTGACACTCACAAACGGGTAGAGGTGCGGAGCCTCGCAGGAGGCGCGCGTGATCCATTCCAAGCTAAAGCCATGGGCGGTTTATCTGACCGCCCTTTGCCTTTGGGTCAGTATGCCTCTTGCGACATCGGCACAGAACGTGACTCTCAGCTTCCCGGATAGGAGTTTTGAAGTCACTGGACCCCTTTTGGGCTTTGACGGGCAGTCTTATCGCGTAGACACGCGCTTTGGCGTGCTGACCATCGCTGCGGATAGCGTCACATGTAGCGGTACCTGCCCGTCGTCCGAGACTGCGCCTATCATACGCCTAGCAGGCTCTCCGCTTATGGCAGACTTGCTTATTCCCGCCCTTGTTGACGCTTTTGCGCGCTCACAGGGTCTGGCTGCCGTGCCTATGGACGTGGGAGAAGGCCTCGGTTTCCAGCTCGCGTCGAGTAATGGGCAAGAGCTGGCTTTGTTTATCATCAGCGGGGCAGAGACAGCTGCTGGGTTCGAAGCCCTCAGCCGCAACGAGGTTGATATTGTGCTTGCTGACCGCCACCCGACACCTGCGGAACGAAAGGCCGTGAAACAGGCTGGCTTAGGTGATCTTCGAAGTCCCCTGCGGCGCCGCTTGATCGCGCGAAAGACACTGAGATTCTACGGCGCGCCTATGGAGCTTTCTCTACCGGAGTTCCTGCAACGCGCGGTGTCTGAAAGGTCCGTCTTGGCCCTTTCTAGGGAAGTACCAGCCATCAACGCGATCCTTGCTGATCTTGAACGTCTCGGAGGCGGGAACTCCCAAGCGCGACCTCTCATGGGTCTACCAAATTCAAGTGCAGTGAGCGACGCTCTGAAGGCATCGCCTGCCGCGCTTTTCCTCACGCTGGAGCAGCCTGATCAATCGGAGTTCCAACCGGTTCCATTGGACACAGGGTGCGGCGGATTGGGTCAGTCCCACGACGTGGTGGCTCCACACCCCCTTAACGCCCATTTCTGGGCATATACGGCTGAGCCGCGATTGCCCGATCTCGCGCGCGGGTTCCTGACCTTCGTCAGCAGTCCGGACGCACAGCGTATCGTGGATCGCGCCGGCTTTATCGATCAGCGCCTTCAACCCATCCCGTTGGAACGCGAAGGGCATCGTCTATCTCGCGCCGTTCGTGAGCTCATTGCAGAGTTATCTCTGGGTGACTTGCAGGCCGCTCTCGAACAGCTCGCGGGTTCTGATCGACTGCCTTTGGAGCTGCGTTTTAGGGAGGGATCGCCGGAACTCACCCGCGAAAGTGAGAGTCTGGTGCGGGGCTTGGTCGCCCAGCTCGAAACGGGTCGATACGATGGCCACGCCGTTCTCTTTGTTGGCCTGACAGGCTCCGCCGGCGCTGCAGCGAGCAACTTGCTGACGGCTCAGCGCGACGCCGATCTGGTGCGGCAGTCCGTGATCGATGCAATGACGGACGACAACGCTGTGCTAGATTTCAAAAGCGCTGGCTTCGGAGAGCTTTTCCCCATTGCGTGTGGGCCCACGCGCTGGGCACGGTCAATCAACCGGCTTGTAGAAGTCTGGCTCTCGCGAGAACCCTAAAGGTACCCCTCCGCTCGGAACGAAAGCTCTTGATCTTGACCTACGATAATGTGGTCGTGAAGGACGATGCCCAGTGCCCGTGCCGCATCTTCAATCTGGCCGGTCATTGATATATCGGCCTCTGACGGTGTCGGGTCGCCGGACGGGTGGTTGTGCACGACGATAAGTGCAGAGGCATCAAGCTCAAGCGCACGCTTGACGACCTCGCGGGGATAGACCGGGACGTGATCAACCGTCCCCTCCCCCTGAGCTTCATCTGCCACCAGATTGTTTTTGCGGTCGAGATAAAGGACGCGAAATTGCTCCGTAGCGCGATGCGCCATGGCCGTGTGGCAGTAGTCCACGAGTTGGTCCCAAGAAGAAAGCACAGGCCTTCGCATCACTTTTGCTCGCGCCAAGCGATGCGCCGCCGCCTCCACGATCTTGAGCTCTGTTACGACCGCGTCACCGACGCCTTTGACGGTGCTCAGCCGTTCTGGTGAGGCTGACACGACGCGATTGAAGTCTCCGAAGGTATCGAGGAGTGCACGGGCCAAAGGTTTCACATCCTGACGCGGGATCGCTCGGAAAAGGACGAGTTCAAGGAGTTCATAATCCGGCAGGGCGTTCGCGCCACCCGCCATGAACCGCTCCAGCAGCCGTGCCCGATGGTCCCGCAGGTAAGACGGTGCTTTTCCCTGAACGGGCTCAACATCATCAAGGGCAAAAGGAAGCGGCTTTTCGGAGAACTGACCCATGCAGGGACAGCACCAGATTCAGGTTAACGTGACCTTAATCCGCCCGGTCTTTCCTTCCCAGGTAACCCAGCCTGAGGCAGTCCGCGTCGGCTGGGAAGGTTTGACATGTGTTCAAAAAGCATCTCGCCGTGCAGCGGCGCCCCCGATGGTTCGAGCGACAGCGAAGAAGGGAGGCGGGCGGGCCCCTTCCCCGGCAATCAGAACTAACCCTTCATTTTCTCCCAAAATCCCTTCACGGAGTTAAGGAAGCTTGAGCTCTCAGGATTGTTCTCCTCACTCAACGCTTCAAACTCGCGCAAGAGTTCTTTCTGCCGGGCTGTGAGGTTCACTGGTGTCTCAACCGCGAGTTCAATGAACATGTCGCCGATCCCGCCGCCGCGCAGTGCTGGCATGCCTTTACCGCGCAAACGCATCTGCCGCCCTGACTGCGATCCGGATGGAATCTTTACCCGACTCCGCCCGCCATCAATTGTGGGCACCTCAATGTCCCCACCCATGGCCGCCGAAGTCATGGAGACCGGCACACGGCAGAACAGCTCCGATCCTTCGCGCTGAAAGATTGGATGATCCGCCACTTCAATGAATATGTAGAGATCGCCGGACGGACCGCCCCGCATTCCCGCTTCGCCCTCTCCGGCCAGCCGAATCCGCGTCCCGGTTTCGACGCCCGCCGGTATATTCACAGAGAGCGCGCGGTCTTTTTCAACCCGGCCAGAGCCGCTGCACACGCGGCAAGGATTCTGGATGATCTGCCCCATGCCATTGCAGGTAGGGCAGGTTCGTTCCACCGTGAAAAAGCCCTGCTGTGCGCGCACCTTCCCCATGCCGGAGCATGTTGGGCATGTCACCGGTTCGCTGCCTCCTTCCGCGCCGGTTCCGCTACAGGAACCACACTGAACTGAGGTGGGAACATTGATCGTCTTCGAAAGACCCTCAAAGGCATCTTCCAGGTCGATGCGAAGATTATAGCGCAGGTCAGAGCCTCGCGCGGCTCGGCGTCCACCACCGCGTCCGCCCCCCATGAAGTCGCCGAAAAGATCGTCGAATACATCAGAGAACGCGCTTGCAAAGTCGCCCTGTCCGCCACCGGGACGGCCGCCACCTCCGCCCATACCGCCCTCGAAGGCGGCATGGCCAAAACGATCGTAGGCAGCCTTCTTATCGGCGTCCTTGAGGACGTCGTAGGCTTCGTTCACTTCCTTGAACTGAGCCTCGGCGTTCGGGTTGTCGGAATTTCGATCAGGGTGGAGCTCTTTCGCCTTCCGACGATAGGCTTTTTTGATCTCGTCCGCCGGAGCACCCTTGGATACACCAAGCGTCTCGTAATAGTCACGTTTGGACATTCATTGCCTCCTGAAACGAACTTGGGGCGGACGATCCGCCCGCCCCAGTGGTTCGTTGGGACATCAAGCGCACTTTAGCGCTTGTCGTCGCCCAGATCCTCGAAGTCCGCGTCGACGATGTCTTCGTCCACGCCGCGACCGCCATCTTCGGGCTCTTCACCATCACCGGCATCAGCGCCCTCCTGAGAGGCTTTGTAAATTGCTTCACCCAGCTTCATGGCCGCTTCGGTCACATTCTGAATGCCACCTTTGATCTTGCCCGCATCCTCGCCTTCGAGGTCATCTTTGAGAGCCGCAATCGCGAGCTCAATGGCCTCGATAGTCGTTGGATCCACCTTGTCGGCATGCTCCTCCATGGATTTCTCCGTGGAGTGGATGAGCGATTCTGCCTGGTTCTTGGCTTCCACGAGTTCGCGGCGGTTCTTGTCCGCCTCTGCATTCTCCTCGGCGTCTTTGACCATCTTTTCGATGTCATCGTCGCTGAGACCGCCGGAGGCCTGGATGGTGATCTTCTGCTCTTTACCAGTCCCTTTATCGGCAGCGCCCACAGACACGATGCCGTTGGCGTCGATGTCGAATGTCACTTCGATTTGCGGCACACCGCGCGGTGCTGGTGGGATATCTTCGAGGTTAAAGGCCCCGAGCATCTTGTTGTCCTGCGCCATCTCGCGTTCGCCCTGGAAGACCCGGATCGTCACGGCGTTCTGGTTGTCCTCGGCAGTGGAGAAGATCTGGGATTTCTTCGTCGGAATAGTCGTGTTCCGGTCGATGAGGCGTGTGAAGACACCACCCAGCGTTTCGATGCCGAGCGACAGGGGTGTCACATCGAGGAGCACAACGTCTTTGACGTCGCCCTGCAGAACGCCGGCCTGAATTGCGGCGCCCATGGCCACCACCTCATCCGGGTTCACGCCTTTGTTCGGCTCCTTGCCGAAAAACTTGGTGACCTCTTCGATAACCTTCGGCATCCGGGTCATACCACCCACGAGTACAACCTCGTCGATGTCGCCGACCGAAAGACCCGCATCCTTTAGCGCTGCCTGGCAGGGCTTTATCGACTGTTTGATAAGGTCATTCACGAGGCTTTCTAGCTTCGCGCGGGTCAGCTTCACCACCATGTGAAGCGGCGTGCCCGTCTTTGCGTCCATGGAGATAAACGGCTGGTTGATCTCTGTCTGGGACGAGGAGGACAGTTCAATCTTCGCTTTTTCAGCGGCTTCCTTCAGACGCTGAAGCGCCATCTTGTCCTTGGTTAGGTCGACACCGTTCTCTTTTTTGAACTCGTCTGCGAGGTAGTTCACGATACGCATGTCGAAGTCTTCACCGCCAAGGAACGTGTCCCCGTTAGTGGACTTCACTTCAAAAAGGCCGTCGTCGATCTCGAGGATCGTCACGTCGAACGTCCCGCCGCCGAGGTCATAGACCGCAATCGTCTGGGTGTCTTTCTTGTCGAGACCGTAAGCCAGCGCTGCGGCCGTGGGCTCGTTTATGATGCGGAGAACTTCGAGGCCAGCAATCTTACCTGCGTCTTTCGTCGCCTGGCGCTGCGCGTCGTTAAAGTAGGCAGGTACAGTAATGACTGCCTGGTCCACGCTCTCGCCAAGGTAGCTCTCGGCGGTTTCTTTCATCTTCTGCAGGATAAAAGCAGAGATCTGAGAAGGGGAATATTTCTCACCCTTCGCTTCGACCCAGGCGTCGCCTTGGCCGCCGTTGATCACTTCAAACGGCATGTTCTTCTTGTCCTTGGCGAGGTCGGCGTCGTCGAACCGGCGGCCAATGAGACGCTTCACACCGAAGATCGTGTTCGTGGGGTTGGTAACGGCCTGGCGTTTTGCCGGCTGGCCTACGAGGCGCTCGTCATCCGTGAAAGCCACGATAGACGGGGTCGTACGTGCGCCTTCAGAATTTTCGATCACACGAGGCTGGGAGCCGTCCATGATCGCAACGCAGCTATTGGTCGTCCCGAGGTCGATGCCAATGACTTTTGCCATGCTCTTTCATCCCTTTCTGGCGATGTGTGCTGGGCCCGCCTGTGCGGCACCCGATACGTAAAGGATTTGGAGCGGCCCCTTCGAGACCGCTCCGCTGTTGGGCTATATAGGAGGGGCCTATTGGCCCTGCAAGCAAAGGGAGCAAAGCTTTGTGATCGGATCTTGCCAAGCTCTGCGCTCCTAATCTTTCTTTTGGTTTGGAATACCCCCGCACACTGCCTGCAAGCGATCAACGCGGCGGCGATAGGAAGATGTATCTAATGCAACCCACTCTGAAGATCCGCGGTTTTGAGCTTTACAAAGGTTATCTTTCCTCTGTGGACCAAACTGCGCTGGTTGAAGATCTTCGCCAGGTGCTGAAGAGCGCGCCGCTAACACAGCCGGTGACTCCTTCCGGCAAGCCGATGAGCGTCCGGATGTCCGCGGCAGGACGGCTGGGATGGATTACAGATCGCAAAGGCTATCGTTACGCTCCCCGGCATCCAAACGGCGGCGCGTGGCCTTCGATCCCGGACCGCATCCTGCGTCTTTGGCATAACGTCACAGGGCTCGACCGGGCACCAGATTGCTGTCTGATCAATTGGTATGGCGAAGGGGCCCGGATGGGCCTGCATCGAGACGCAGATGAGGGAGATTTTTCATGGCCTGTGTTATCCGTTTCCCTAGGCGACGAGGCTCTCTTTCGCATGGGCAATGTGGAGCGTGGCGGGAAGACGGAAAGCGTCTGGCTCGCCTCCGGTGATGTCGTGGTTATGGGCGGCGAGGCCCGTTTGAAGTACCATGGCATTGACAGGGTCAAGCATGGCTCGTCGACGTTGCTTAGGAACGGGGGGCGTATCAATCTGACCCTGCGGGTTGTGGATATTTGACTAGCAGCAGGGGCTTAGTCCACTCCGAGACTGCAGCAGCCCGTGTATACGAGGTCCTCTTCGCGGTGGAGGATCATGTCGAAGGACAAACCAAAATCCACGTCTGACATGCCATCTGAACATTCAGTACGTCGCAGAATAGCGGAGACGTTGCTCAGCTCACCTAATCCAGTCAGGCCATAAACGTCTGGCCGTCCCACCGCCCGTATAGGCGGTCCTAGATCGAGCGTGCCGGTAGGGCCGCCTAAGCTCGTGAACTCAGACGTTCCGAAGGGACGGTACTTAAAGAGCCAAAATGGTTCGGTTCCTACGCAGGTCAGCCCCTGTGCCAAGCCCTCGCCCTGCTGAGGAACGAGCGCCAGAAATCGCAGGGACGCCCAGCCCATTTGTTCGTTTGTTCGCACACGAGCCCAGCGGCGATCCGCGCTGAGCCGAAGGACCTCAATACCTGACGCGTCGGGTGCAAGCTCGCCGATGATTGTGCTCCCCGGGTCCGGCTCCAAACGGATGTTGAGCACGTCGTCCGCGCGCACATTGACCACATCATAAAGTGCTGGGAATGGCTCTGCTCGTGCAAGGCCCATCCACAGGAGCAAAAGCAGACACGCCCGTCGCAGCGCTCGGATCACGCCCGGGCGCCCCAGCTCTCCGATGCGTGTTTTCTTGTGTAAAACTCGAGCATGAAGCCGACCATGATCAGCACCAGCGCCACGTAGATCGGATAGTCGATTACCGAATTCCGCGGAGAATAATTGATGAATGCAAACCCGCGTGCCTGATCGATCGCGTGAAAGAGCGGATTCCAGTCGAACATTGCGAGCATCATTGGCGGCAACTGGTTGGCCACAAACATCTTACCGGATGCAATCATGTTCGCGCGGGCATAGAGAGACGAAACGATGGAAACCGGCCCAGGTGCCCATGGTTTCACGGCCAGAAAGACAATGCCAACTGCGGCTCCTGTGCCCCAAGCGATCAGAAGCATCCCATAAACCGCCAGTGGTTTGTCGAGATGCACAGGCTCGATGATCGCGCCATAGCAGACGAGGATCACGACCGCGGTCAATGTTTGCATGTACAATTGAGCGAATGCCGCGCCTGAAATCGCGATGAGTGTGTTCATTGGCGCGTGCTTCATCATCGGACTCGCTGGGCCTTCGGAGCCGACAACCGCACCCATTGTTTTGGTATGTGTCAGAAAGAGGAAGATTCCTGACATGATGTAGATCAGGAAGTCGCCTCGGATGGCCATACCGCGCAAGCCAAGAATGGTGAACATCACGTAGAACGCGGCCACGAACATGACCGCCTGCATCATGTTCATGATCAGGCCGATGAGTGCATTTTCATGAGTTTTGCGGATGTTGCGGACGATGGAGTGGTAAATCAGCTCCAGCGTATTGGCAGCCGCAGAGCGGCGCGTCCGCACGCGATGTTGTTCGAACATGTTTTGCCAGCCTCTGGGTTGCGCAGGCGGTTTCGACGACCCGCTTATACTTGAGACCTTGCCGATCCCTTACCGCCCCTTGATAAGGCAGGTGGTGAAACCGATCAAGGAAAGTGCGAGGGCACGGCATGAACCATGAGGAGCTCGCCCGGGTGATGCGGCGTCTGGCACTAGATGCGGGCGCCAAGATCATGGAGATCTACAACGCGGACGATTTCGATGTGAAAATCAAATCTGACGACAGCCCTGTGACGGAAGCGGATGAAGCTGCGGACGCATTGATCTCAGCCGGGCTTCGAGCTGCCTTCCCTGATGTTGCCCTGGTGACCGAAGAGCAGTCCGCCTCTCATGCCACCCGTGCCACGACCTTTCTCATCGTAGACCCGCTTGACGGGACGAAGGAGTTCATTAATCGACGTGGCGATTTCACAGTGAACATCGCCTATGTCGAAGACGGCGTACCTGTCCGGGGAGTGGTCTACGCGCCTGCGAAAGGTCGGCTCTTTTACACAGATGCGAGCGGTAAAACGGTCGAAGAGGAAGGTCCATTCGGGGCCGAGCCTGGCAAAACCACCGCGCTTTCTGTCGGCGCGCCGGACAACGAAGGTTTAAACGTTGTAGCATCTAAGTCCCACCGCTCTCCTGAGCTGGAAGATTATATCGCCAAGTACAATGTTTCTGACTCGAAGGCCGCTGGATCGTCTTTGAAGTTCTGCCTGATCGCCAGCGGAGAGGCCGATCTTTATCCACGTCTCGGCCGTACGATGGAGTGGGACACGGCTGCTGCGCATGCTGTGCTTGTGGGAGCTGGCGGTAAGGTCATACGCTTTGACGATCTCACCCCGCTCACCTATGGCAAGGCTGACTATGCCAACCCCTATTTCATCGCTTATGCGCCCGGGGTTGAACTTCAGAAATGATGAAAACCGTCATAGTGATCCCGGCTCGTTACGCGTCTACAAGGTACCCCGGAAAACCGCTTGTGACGCTAAAGGGATCCGGTGGCGACGCGCGGACACTGCTTGAGCGATCCTGGCGGGCCGCGATGGATGTTTCGGGCATTGATCGCGTTGTGATCGCAACTGACGACGCACGGATCGAAGCTGCGGGGCACGGTTTTGGCGCAGAGGTCGTGATGACTTCGCCTGAGGCAGCAAACGGGACCGAAAGGGTGGCGGAGGCTCACGCTGTTATAGGGGCCGATTTTGACATCGTGGTAAATTTGCAAGGGGATGCACCCCTGACGCCCGCATGGTTTGTCGAAGATCTCGTCTCGGCCATGAAAGCCAGCGACGCAGATATCGCAACGCCGGTTCTTCGTTGTGATGGACGTGCCCTAAACGGGTTTTTGGAAGATCGCAGGGCTGGACGTGTTGGCGGAACGACGGCTGTGTTTGGGGCAGGCAATCGCGGTCTTTATTTCTCCAAGGAGGTGATCCCGTTCACGGGTCATTCTTATGCTGACGACGACGAGACACCGGTGTTTCACCATGTTGGCGTCTACGCCTATAGGCCCAGTGCATTAGCTGAGTATCCAAGTTGGCCGGTGGGGCCGCTTGAGACGCTCGAAGGGCTCGAACAGCTAAGGTTCCTGGAGCAGGGCAAAGAGGTCCTCTGTGTGGAGGTCGAAGCCAGGGGACAGGAGTTCTGGGAGCTGAACAATCCCGCTGATGTGGGCCGGATCGAAGCAATCCTCGCGCGGCACGGGATTGCGTAGTATGCAAGTGCAGCGTGATTGACGCGTTATTCACATTTTTCCCCGAGAACCTGCGGGGGAAGTCATATTTTGAACAAATGTAGAAACGAAGAATGTCAGTAAAGTTTATGCTTATCAGCGAGGTTGGACGATGAAGCGCAAAGTCACCAAGGCGATCTTTCCGGTGGCGGGACAGGGGACCCGGTTTCTTCCGGCAACCAAGGCCGTCCCGAAGGAGATCATGACGCTCGTTGACCGCCCCCTTATTCAATACGCCATCGATGAAGCCCGCGCCGCCGGGATCAAGGAGTTCATTTTTGTAACGTCGCGCGGGAAATCTGCGCTGGAGGACTACTTTGATCATGCGCCGGAGCTTGAGAACTCCTTGAGGAAAAAAGGAAAAGATGAGCTTCTGGAGACGTTGAAATCAACCAATATGGACTCAGGAGCCATCGCCTACATTCGCCAGCACAAGGCCCTCGGGCTTGGCCATGCGGTCTGGTGCGCACGCCG
>JBCCPQ010000079.1:0-10268 GCA_039024825.1 Pseudomonadota bacterium | reverse complement strand
GTATGTGTGGGACGCTTGACACTAAAGACGTGGTTGGAACGCCTGTGCCCAGCCCCAGGAACAGGCACCGTCACCCTGGCATACGACACAGGGAGTTAGAGCAATGGTGTCGCCAGCCCTTCAATGAGGGGCGGCTCAGGCCTCGGTCCACGGGTGCCCGGTCGTCTCTAAAATGAAAGCGCTCACAAGCAACATCACGACCTAAGACCTTTCTGAAGTCGGTTGAGCCTTCACGCGCTGCATGTCCCACGTCTGCCGAAAGCTGGCTTGAGAAACGCCCGGTGGACGCTCTTTCTTGACAGCAACCGTTTCGGTCGCAGACGCCCATCTGATCACTCCGCTCGTCCTACAGGACGGGAACGCGGATGGGTTTCCGGGTTTTTCCCCAGACGCGGAGATGGTAGCGCAGGGACCGAAAACACTGCCTTCTAACGTCTGGAAAGGACGTGAAGCCAGGTTCACGGACGCCTCGATCTCGGCCAGGTTTCTGCGCGGGCGGCAAACGGACCCGCAGACGAAGAACTCGCAGAAAGCAGCTATTAACCAGCGCGCCCGGATCGCCTCCAGCGCAATGACGGGGTGCCGACGAACTCGCCTTTTCGAAGGCAATCAAAGCTGACCCGGCCAATTGTTCTCCGCGCCCGCAAGCTCAATAGGCATATCTACCCGTTGCAGCTGCCATTATCGCTCTGAAAGCAAGCCAAACGGCCACTCGCGCCGTTCTGCTTAAGCACGTCCCACAGAGCCAGGACAGGCTCCGTTAAGGGGCAAGCTGAGATGCGCGACCGCGACTGAAGAGAGGCCTGCGCCTGTGGCCAACAGTGTCGGCCTCAGACCCGGGCGTTGACGGCAGAGCTCAAGTAAAGCCTGCCTCGCGGATAGATCGGTCACCCATCGACTGCGGCTTTTGGCATTCGGGCAAAGGAGTATCCGCTCAGCGCACACTCCAAAGAGGGCCAAACTCCTCATAATGCAGAGCCTGCAGGATAATCGCGTTCGTGTTGAGAGTGAGCACGTCGTTCACCTCGCCTGAGGCCTCGTAGATCCCCGCCGGGTAGCCTGCAGAGGACCCGATTTCGATCACCGCTTCCCGCGCACGATCCGTGTAGGACGTGCCAAAGACGGCATCCCACCCGAAGGACGCTTTCGTGCTTAACGTGCGCATATCGTCATGAAAGCTGCCATCCTCAGCCACCACTGCCCAGGGACGTCCGTTTGAGATCACGGAAGAATAGGCGAAATGCGGGGCCGCATCGAGATGATCCTCCGAAACCATGGTCAGGATACCGGTGCGCTCGAACCGCTCCTCCTGGGCCGCATAAACGCGGTGGGCTAGCACGGCGCTTTCGGCATCAAGGCCGAGCTCCAGCGCCAGCAGGAGATAGGGCTCGCTGAGCACGGGCGTGATCGCCCCGAATGAGGCCGCACGCCGGAGATCTGTTGGCACATCGACGCCTTCGATCTCGCGCCATGCAACGACCCGCTCCGCAGACATGGCGCGCACAACATCGAGGCCCCAGAGCGCCGCCGCGCGGGCCCCGTATTGCTCATAGCCGATGCGACCTTCCTGCAGTCGTTCCGACGGCCCCTCTGCTTCGCGCGTCACACCAATCAGTTCACCCTGCTGGGCCATGGCGGAAAGATCCCAGCTCGCGAGAACCTGCCGGATCTCCGGACCGAAGTGGGGATAGTGCTTTTCGATGACACGCAAACCCATGAGGAGCCGCGCTATGTCGAGCGCCGACCACCCGATCCCGCCCGGCACTTCCTGGTTCGAATAGTCGACCATGGCGAGGGTTCGGGTGTCGTACACCTTGTTGGGAAGCGTCTCTTCAAAGAGCTCCAGGCGGCTGAGGCCGGACAGAAAACCCTTCACGCGGGCATCGAACTCCCCCTGCCCCACGATGCCGAGCCTTTGCGCCGAAACAAGACCGAGCAAGTAGGAGCCCTGGTCCCAGAGCGTCGCGGACGGAAAGCCCGCGACCGCATCCACAAACCCGGTTTCAGCCCGCGTGTTCAGGGCAATGTAGTTCCAGGCTTTCTGCGCGGCGGCACGTTCGGCCACACTCAAAGGCGCGTGCTGGGCGAGGTCCGGGCGAGCGGCCAACAGATCAACCTCGCCCTGGAATGCGCGGGAGACAGCGATTGCTGCGCCATCAAGAACCGTCGCCAGCCCCGCAGCGGCAATCAGCCCGGCGGCAAACACAAGAGGCGCGCGCGGCAACGAGTTAGGTTTTGCGTTGTTTTGCATGTCTGATTTTCCTGAAGAAGTGCAGCCCACTCGCCAAGGTGGCAGCTCCTTTGGGCGAGGCATCGGGGCGCCAGAAGGCGGCGGCCACCGGGCGCGCGATGGAAAGCCCGCACCAGGTGAGCCAAAAGGCGTTGACGATAAGAAGAGACGCAGAATGGGCCTCAGAGCCCAGTACATGCTGGACGACCCCATACATGAGGGCGGCGGCCATGATGATCAGAATGTAGATGTTCGGCAGCACGAAGCGCACGGCACCGCTGAACATGGGCGTCTTGGGCGTTGGGCGAAAGCGGACTTTCTTCCCTCGGACAGCCAGCCAGATCGCCCGGGCAACAATCGGCAGTGTCCCAAGCGACAGGATGCGTCCCTGGTTGGCATCCTGACCCTTGGACGCGACAGCGAGGGCCGCCTCATTTGCCAACAGCAAGGGCAAGAGGTGCAAAAAGAACGTCAGAGAATACGCATCGACCGGCGCAGTGCCTGTGGACAGGGTGTAAACGGGCGCAACCAATAGGATGATGAGGGCAATCGCATTGAGATAGGACCAAAAGGTTGCCGCATAGTGTAGGCGGACCCGCCACGGCATATCCTCGTTGAGCAGGGGGTTCGCCCGCAGCATCAGATCAAGCGTGCCCCCGGCATACTTCAGCTTCTGGGACGCCCAGGCGTCCATGCTCCAGGGCGAGAGCATACGGCACTCAATCTGCGGGTGATACACAGACCGCCAACCACGGCCCGCGCCATGGAGCAGCATGGACGTGTAGATGTCCTCTGAGACGTGAAATCGAAACGGTTGAAGCGGCACGAGACGCGCAGCGAGATCCCGCCTCGCGAGCGGTACGCGTCCCTGGCGGTCCGACTGATGTTGGTGAAGCGCATCCTGAAAGATGGGGTCGCGCCGGTGTATCGACCCGGCCCCGCAGCAAAAGCTCGCTCCATTGCGGTTTCGACGCCTCTGGATGACATCAAAGAACATCAAGGACCCGCTCAGAAATGGATCGCGACCGGTCCGATCGCTGCCGCTCACAGTGCTGAGGAGACGTGCGAGCCATGGCGCATATTTCTCTGCCCAGGGTTGGCCTTCTGGGATGTCATAGAACCAGTGCGGAGTTTGTACCCAGGCGACCGACGGGTCCCGAAAGTAGCCCAGAGTATTCACCAGGAAGTCGGGAAAAAGCCGCGTGTCAGCGTCACAGATCAGGACAAACTCCCCATCCGTCTGGAAAAGCGCGTTGCGCATATTGCCGGCTTTGAAGCCCAGATTTTCCTGACGCGCGATGTAGTTGACGCCGTAGCGCTCAGCGAGCGACGCGACCGTTGCGCGGTTTCCATCATCAAGGACGTAGATCTCGACCCGCCAACCCGCCGGCAGCTCCAATTTGAGGGCGTCCTCAAGTGTCGCCTCGAGGACCTCTTCGTGTTCGTCATAGGTCGCAATAAAGACGTCGACGCTCAGTTCGCTGTCCGCAGGTAAGTAGGCGTCTGCCGGCGTCGCGGGGGGCTCCTTCTGCGGCGTGTCGCCCTCGTCCCAGATGTCGAAGAAAAAGAGCAGCGTTCCAAAGAACATCGCCGTCTCCGCCCCCGCGACAATTGCCGAAAAGAGGAGCGCGTCTTCGTTAAGCGATGATGTCCAACGCCAGTGGAGATACCAAACCCCGAACCCGAGGGTCAGAGCCGCAAGAAACTGCCAGAGGGCTGCGCGGCGCCTTGAGAGTGGTTCTGTCATGGGCGGTCGCACGTGATCAAACGCGCGGAAGTAACCCGATGCGGCGTCGCGTCCTTCGTCCGACATTGCGCTCCTCAACCCACCTTCCGCAGATCTGTCAGCGCGGCGAGGTCATCAGGTCGGCCCCAACCCGACACGGCACGCGCCGGGCCGTGCGTCACGTGGTCAATTGGGTCACGCGGCTGGTCAGACCCGTCCGCAAAGGCGTGGCTCACGGCCCATCCGCCTGACGCGATAACGCCATCCACAAGCGCGCCGCGCAGAGCATGCGTCCCGGCGGTGAGGATAGAGTTGCGGACGAAAGCGCCCTTTTCGACAAGGCTATCCGCTCCGAGCACGACCGGTCCCCGGAGAGACGCGCCGCTTTCGACATGCGCCCCGGCTGATACGAAAGCGGGGCCCTCGATGTCCCGAAGTCTCCCGATGCTTGCGGACGGGTGCACCCAAAGGCCCGGCCGGACCTCCTCGGCATCCGGCTGCTGCATGGGCACAGTCCCGGCGAGAGCCTGCGACCACGCGGCCATGTAATCGCGCCCGCACCCGATATCCACCCAACGAAACCGATCACGGAAAGCCTGGACGAGGCCACCAGCTTGCAGGACAGAAGGCAGAAGATCCTGAGCTATATCAAAGCCATCCGCCTTGCTGAGATGGGCCGCAACGCGCGGGGATAGAATGTAAATCCCGGTATTGGCGAGCGTGGAACACGCCACCTCCGGACGCGGTTTCTCCTGAAACTGCGAGACGCGGCCACAGGTCTCTGCACGGAGGATGCCGTACTTTTCGACCGCATGCTTTGGAACGTTCAGAGCTGCGATTGTGACGTCAGCATCCGCGTCCCTATGGCAGGCCATCATCGCGGCGAAGTCGACGTCCACGAGAGCGTCGCCGCACATGACGATGGTGTCCGTTCTCAGGCAGTTGTGGTCCTGAGCGAGGCGTCCGAGCGTTGAGGCGGACCCGACGGGCTGCCCAACCCACCGGCCCCCGCGCCAGAAGCCCTCATTTGCGTAGAAAATCGCCTGTCCACTGCGTTCACCCGCCTCAAAGTGAGCCGGAATCTGGGGCCCGAGATGCCCCGGATTGAGAAACACGCTCTGAACCCCGAAGGAGCCGAGATGCGAAAGGATATGCTCAAGGACAGGGCGTCCCATGATCTCTAGCATGGGTTTGGGTGTCTGCTGCGTGAGCGGCGACATTCGGCTCCCTTTGCCCCCGCTCAGCACGATCGCTGGCGTGCGCGCGAGGAGCGCGCGTCGAATGGCCGGAGCTTCAAGTGCACGCTCCATGGTGCTGAAAACAGGCACTATCTGATCAATTGCTGCGTCCTGCAGAGCGGATCTCAGCCGCGCAGGCACGTTTATGAGCGAGAGCTGCGAGCGCGGCAGCGCCAGCGCGGCAAGCTCAACGAGCCGCGCGAGGTCAGGCTCCCGCAGGCTTTGCGCGGCCCTGAGATCAAGGAGGATAGCTTTGCGGCCGGCCGCAACCGCCTGTTCAATCGCCGCCCGACCCGTCCGGAATCCCTGGCTCCCGATCTTGGGGCCGATAAGGCGAAGGACTTCTATGTCGCCCATGGGCGTACCGACGGTGATCATTTTTGGTCTCCTCGATTGAGGTGCGATGAGGATGAAGCGACGCGGCCAGAGGCAACGGTCAGCGCGCGGAGAGGCAGGAGCCAGTTGGGCTGTCGACCCAGTCCCACGGTCCAGGCGAGGGGCCGGGTCTTTTCCAGGATCAAAACGAACCCGGACGTGGCAAAGATGCCGAGGATCATCTTGATGAGAACCTGCTCAAGCGGGGCGAGATCCTGGGAAGAGATCGCCACCTCAATGAGATCGAGGAAGATCGGATGGCACAGGTAAATCCCGAAGGAGTACTTTGCCACGCGAGAAATCACCGCCGGCCAGGCTCGATGCGCAAGGACCATGCAAATCGCGAAAAGGAGGCAGGGAAACAGGAAGTCCGCCCAGTATCCCGCCACATAATTATGTGGCCACGCGCCGGAATGCGCCGTCTTCCAGGCCCCGACCAGCTTGATCAGAAAGAGCATCACACCGAGGAGAGCCAGCGGCGCGACCCAGCGGGAAAGATCCTGTTGGCGTCCCCAACGTTCCCAGAGTCCGAGGAGTGCCGCGGCGACAAAACCATAGCCCGTATAGGTGAGGATCTTTATGGCGCGCAGGAGGTAGTCAAAGCCCGGCTCGCCCGCGAGGTTGCCCCATAGGAAGACGTCGAGCTCCCGCTTTGCAAGGAGGCACGCGAGGATCACGGCCCCCAGCCAAACATGATCCTTGGCAAGCTTGAAGAATGGAAAGAAGAGCACCAGCCCGAAGAGAGTGGGCAGGAAGTGCATGTGATACTTGGAGCTCCCCAGAAGGAAATAATCCACCCAGGTCAAGGGCTTGGCGAGCTCCGCGAGAAGCCATGCGTCATAGCCGAAGTAGCTCGCTTTGATGAGGCTGTAGAAGGCATAGAACACTGTCCAGAACGCGAAGGGGACGAGCAGGCGCTGCGCTTGTTCCCGGATGGTCGACCCATAATCGCGCGGCCGACGCTCCAGCGCCATCAGCAGCAGGAAGATGGAGATGACGAGGAACAGCTCCGTCCGTGCGGTGTAGATGACTGCGCGGATCAAAAGCGGGCCCCAGCGGTCCTCGATGGGCCAGTCTACAAAGGGCTGTCCAGTTGCGTCCGCCGTCGAATGCAGCCCGACCATGGACACCCCAGCGATGAGCCGGAGTGCGTCTAGCCAGATCAATCGTTGTGAGTGCACGTCCCGTTCCCCGTCCGTTCTGAGCTCTTACTGACGGCGAGGTTCTGACAAATCCTTAACGCTCATCGTATTTTCGAAGGAATTTTCAGATTCACGCAATCTTAGGATCGCGCTTCTAGAAGGAGCGGAAATGGAGGGCGTGATGTTACGACTCATGTGGGCCCTTGGGGCCATGTTACTGGTGTTTTCGGGCGCGATGAGGGCGGAGGCCGCTGATCTGTGCCATCTCTCTTTGGGCACGCGGCCCAGTCACTGTCCCGCCGATGATCGCATTGCGACCCTCGCGCCGGACCTGCGGGAGAACCACGTCTTCTTTCCGAGGGGCGGCGCAAATCTCGACGCAGATGCACGCAAGCAGGTGGCGCTTCTCGCGCGCGTGTTGAACACGCAGGTGATGGCCGGGACGTGCCTCAAGCTCGTCGGACATTCTGACAGTTCGGGCGGGGCCGCGGCCAACGCGGCGCTCAGCACGCGGCGGGCCAATGCCGTGCGCGACGCGTTGCTTGACGCCATCGGCGCTGATGCGCCTGCCATGATCGTGGCGGGCATGGGCGAAGACGATCTCCTGCCTGATCTTCCAAGCACGCATGTCGCACAACGCCGTGTCGCCCTCTGGGCGCGCGAATGCCAGATGTAGGCACCCTGCCCTAGGCGGGAGCGGGCTCTGCCTGCCAGGACAGCTCTATTGCACGGCCCTCGATGGCGGATTGCTGGGCGGCAAGGCCCATCTCCACCGCGCGAGCGCCGTCATCAAGAGAGACTTCCACCGCGCCCTCGCCACGCACGACCGCGTTGAAACGCTCGTGCTGGTAGAAGGTCGATCCGTTATGGTCTCCGGCTTCAAGAAGCGTTGGGTCGACAGGAATGGACTTCTCCACGGGCCCTTTCGGCGACCGTGGGGAAATCAGCAGACGTGGCACCGGGGCCGGGCCAAGATCGTCTGACCAGAAGCGTCCGGGCCCGGGGACGTGGCACTCGATCTTGCCGTCGCGACCGACTGCGCAGACTTCCTCCTGATACCGGCTGCCCTCGGCGAACATGCACAACTCAAGCAGCGCCCGGCTGCCATTCTCAAAGTCAACGATAACGTACCCATTGTCCCAAATGTCGGGCACCTCGCCTGCATAGCTCTCTCCGGTGTGGTTCACCGACTGCCCGGCCGACGCCATCACCCGTACCGGTTCACAGCCCATGGCCAGACGCATGAGATCGAAGAAATGGCAGCACTTTTCGACCAGCGTCCCGCCGGTATTCCTGTTGAACCGGTTCCAGTTTCCGATCTTGGGCAAGAACGGAAACCGATGCTCGCGGATCGTGAGCATCTCAATCCCGCCCGTCGCTGCGCGCGCTTCCGTGAGGAGCGCCGTAATCGGCGGCATGTAGCGATACTCCATCGCAACCCAGACGGGCGCCTGATACCGCTCACCAAAGATCCGCAGCCGACCCGCCTGATCCGCGTGGGTGTAGAGCGGCTTCTCGCAGAGAATTGGCAGATGCCGGAGCTTTGAGATCTCAAAGAGCTGGTCAACGTGGAGGTGGTTGGGCGACACAATCACCAGCGCGTCGACGTCGTCACCGGTCACGACGTCAGCGAGCGTCGCGGCGATCCGGGCACCCCCGGCCAACGCCTGCGCTTGTTCCGCGATCTCCGGGACAGGATCAAAAACGCAGGTCACCTCGCCCTTGGGAAGAAGCGCGATGTTGCGGATGTGCTCCTGCCCCATCATCCCGCACCCGATGATGCCGTATCTGACCATATCCATCTCTTCACCTCATCCGCGACACGAACTGCGCGCGTCCTGCGTCAAACCACGTTTCCGACACTTCCACGACCCGGCCGCGCGACCAACCGCGCCGCGCGACATGCCCGCAAACGTCGCCCGGTTCCAGTGCCAATTGCCCGCGCCCCCATTCCGGGACCCGTGCGTGGCTCACGCGATCCTCTGTCCTCTCAATGCCGACGCCCAGCGCGCGCTGGCAGGTCAGATAAAGGCTGTCGGACAGGTCCCCGATGCGAAGCTCCGCCGCGCCGGGCAGATCAAGCCAGATCTCCTCAAGCGCAACAGGCACACCGTCAAGCAGCCGCAGACGGCGCACACAAAGCACCTGCGCTTCGCCACCTTGAGTTGCCAGATGAGGCGGACGACGGACGGGCTCGGCAGCGAGTGTCTGCGCCGTGGGCAGCCCCCCGCCCTCGGGCGCTTCGAGGCGAAAGAACGCGTAGACGGACTGCGCATCCGCCCGATGCCGCACATAGTTTCCTGACCCCTGCACGCGCTCCAGAAGGCCCTTGTCCGTCAGGTCATCTAGGGCGCGCCGCAGCGTCCCGACGGCGACACCAAAATCGGATGCCATGGCGCGCTCCCCCGGCAGCCTCGCACCATCTGACAAGCGACCTGCCGCGATCTCTCGCGCCAGCATTTCGCTGATCTGCATGTGCTTTGGCAGGGCGCCGCGATGATCCATGGAGCTTCCAAATTGATACACTATTGATGCACACCAACGCCGGTGCTACGCAAGAGCCAATGCAGGCCCACGTAATAGAGAATCGATGACAATCGTCCCCGTCATGTCCCCGGACCTCACTGGCGCAGAAGTCAGCTGGTTTTCGGCTCTGTGTTCTGATGATTATCAGTTCCTCGGCGTCCCGGACGGCGCGCTCCGCTCCAGCTGGGCGCATTGCCGCGATATCGTCCTCGAAGCCGAGAAGCAGGGCTTCCGAAACATCCTGTGCCCATCGAGCTACCAGGTCGGTCAGGACACGCTGAGCTTCGTGGCCGGCTGCGCGCCTCTTACACGCGACATTAACCTGCTGGCGGCGGTCCGGTGCGGAGAGATGCAGCCGATCATGCTCGCGCGCACCATCGCCACCCTCGACCACATGCTCGAAGGCCGGCTGACGGTGAATATCATCAGCTCGGACTTCCCCGGCGAGAAAGCGGACTCGAACTACCGCTACCAGCGGTCACGCGAAGTCGTAGAGATCCTCAAGCAAGCCTGGACACGTGAGACGATCGACTACGATGGGGAGGTCTACACCTTCTCCGGTCTCACCGTGGACCCAGCGCGCCCCTATCAGACCGGCGGCCCCCTCCTCTACTTCGGGGGATACTCACCCGCCGCGCTCGAGCTGTGCGGCCAGCACTGCGATGTCTACCTCATGTGGCCGGAGCCAAAGGACCAGATCGCAGAACGGATGAAAGCGGTCCACGCGGTCGCCGACAGCTATGATCGCACCCTCGACTACGGCCTGCGCGTCCACATGATCGTCCGCGACACCGAGCAGGAAGCGCGCGAATACGCCGATTACATCGTCTCAAAGCTCGACGACGAATACGGCCAACTGATCCGCGACCGGGCCCTCGATTCCACCTCGCTCGGCGTTTCTCATCAGGCCAAGGCGCGGGAGCTGGCGGACAAGTTCGGCTACGTCGAACCCCACCTCTGGACCGGCATCGGGCGTGCGCGGTCCGGCTGTGGCGCGGCGCTTGTCGGATCAGCCGACCAGATCCTGAGCG